>DXCW01000215.1 GCA_019115805.1 Candidatus Sphingobacterium stercorigallinarum | reverse complement strand
TTATTTGTATCGGCACTCCTTAGTGGGATCGCGGTATTCTTTGTGAAACGAGATAATACCCAATTGTTAAAATTGGTACTATCGTTTAGTGGTGCCTATCTTTTTTCCATCACGGTACTGCATCTCATTCCTGAGGTTTATCACCACCATCAAACGCCTGGAGAAATCATCGGTTTATATATTTTAGGCGGTTTCCTTTTCCAGCTCGTTCTAGAGCATTTTTCTCAAGGAATCGAGCACGGCCATATCCATCAACATGACCAACACAGTCCCCACCAAGCCTTCCCTGTGGCCATATTGATCAGTTTGTGTCTGCACGCCTATCTAGAGGGGTTCCCGCTGGCATCAGGGCATCGCAATGAATTGGTTTTTGGCATCGCCATTCACCATATCCCAGCGGCTTTTGCTCTGGGAAGTTTGCTCATAGGAACACGATTAAAAAAACAAACGATCGTACTGTTTATCGGCATCTTCGCGGCGATGACGCCACTCGGCTACCTAACAAGTCACGCCATCAGCGCCGGAGACATTGGTGAAATATCACAGTATTTTGATAAAATCATGGCGATTGTCATCGGTATTTTCCTTCATATTTCCACAACCATTCTCTTTGAATCGGGTTCCGCCGATCATCACACCTTTAATAAAAAGAAAATGATGGCGATTTTATGTGGTGTATTGGTATCATTAGCGAATTTTTTATTCGATGGTCACGACCACTCCCATGGACACCATCACCCCGTTGAACAAGAACATCATCATGAACACGAGCACGATCATACGCATTAGTATTCCCGCGACTAAGTTCCTCGTAGCTTATCTAACAACTGGCTCAGCTGCTCTGCTTCATCCTCAGTCAGGTGCTGCGGCAGGATATTATCCAACATCATCTCACTTTCCATACATTCCAGTAAAGCTAACCCTTTCTCACTGATTAAGAGATCGACCGCGCGTTTATCATCTAAAGATTTTGATTTGGTCACCAGGCCCTTCCCTTCTAAACGATCAACCAGTCGGCTGATGTCAGGCGTCGGTGACAGCATCCTGGCTTTTAATAGGTTGTTCTTTACCGGTTGTGGGTACTGTCCTCTCAATACGCGCAACGCATTAAACTGTTGCAAGGTGATCTGGTATGCGGCAGCACGCTTCTCTAATAGTAGGGTTAACCAATTGTTGGTATACAACACATTGATGGTTGCGCGGTGCCAAGGGCTTACAAACTCGCGAACCTTGACCAATTCCTCAATCTTTGCCATAATTTGATAGTGCTGAATATTCCCGCAATTTAAATAAATTAAATATTTATTTATATTTGTCCTTATTCTTTTAATCCACAATCCGACAACACTATTTTTATGCAAGAAGAGCAACGTTTACACGAACTCGACATTGGTGAAATTGCAACGATTCGTGAGATCCAATCGGCGCAGCTGCCGGCCAAATTCTTCGAGCTAGGTTTCTTTCCCGGTTCCAAAATACAAATTAAGCATAAAGCGCCATTTAATGGGCCTATCTGTGTCAGCATTCTGGACAACAACGCCTTGGTTGCTATTCGAAGAACCGAAGCACAGCACATCACTACAACCTCGCTATCCTAATGGAACAAACTGTCATTGCCTTACTGGGGAACCCCAATGTGGGTAAAACATCGCTATTTAACAGACTCACTAAACTGCATCAAAAAGTAGGTAATTACCCGGGTATTACTGTTGAAAAAAGAGAAGGTACAGTACAAGCCAATGGGAAAAATTATCGGCTGATAGACTTACCGGGCACCTATACGTTATTCCCATCATCTCTTGACGAAGAAGTAGTCTTTCGTACATTAACGGAAAAAGACAATAGCATCAAGCCTCAGCTCACTGTAGTGGTAACGGAACCCAGCACCATCAAGCGCGGGATCGTACTTTATCAGCAAGCAAGAGACCTCGGCTTGCCGGCCATTTTTGTCGTAAACATGATGGATGAGGTTCAATCCAAAGGGATCGAAATCGATTTTGAACGCCTGGAGACGTACTTACAAACCAAAGTATACCAAACAAATGCCCGCAACGGTAAAGGCATTTCGCGACTCATTGAGGCCTTCGAACAACAACCTGGCTTTTATCGCAGTACATTTGAAGTCCCCTCCTCCTATCATGCTGCACTCCAGGAAGCAAAAGCGCTATTTCCGCTAGCTACTGAGTACTTGACTTGGCAATTTTTAGCACAGGAGCAGGTCAGCTACCTGACACCCGAGATACAGGATCAGCTCGCCGCGATCCGCGCTCGTCACCAGCTCGTACCCGCAGCGATGCAAAAGGAAGAGACCTTAATTCGTCACCAAGAGGTTGAACGAAATATTCCGCTTATTCTTAAGCAGTCGGATAGCAACCATTCCAATACGACTTATCGAATTGACCGGCTGTTGCTGCATCCCTTTTTCGGGTACGTTATTTTCTTCGGCTTACTATTTTTAATATTCCAGGCCATTTTCAGTTGGTCAGGACCATTGATGGACTGGATTGACCAGATTTTTGGCGATCTGACCGCCTACTTAGAAGCCACGCTACCCGAGGGACCATTGTCTGCTTTATTTACTGAAGGTATTGTCGCGGGGATTGGAGGAATTGTTATTTTCTTGCCGCAAATCGTGGTGCTTTTTCTTTTTTTATCGTTAATGGAAGAGTCGGGTTACATGAGTCGTGTGGTATTTCTGATGGACCGCTGGCTTCGACCCTTTGGTTTAAATGGTAAATCCGTCATTCCTTTAATGTCAGGGGCTGCATGCGCCATTCCTGCGGTGATGTCTGCACGAAATATTGAAAACCCCAAAGAACGTCTGCTGACGATTCTGGTCACGCCATTTATGACCTGTTCTGCCCGTTTACCGATATACGTCGTACTGATCGGATTGGTGATTCCCGAACAGTATTTCTTAGGATTCAATTTACAAGGCATTGCGCTTTTTGTGATGTATTTGTTAGGCATTATTGGAGCTCTAGGATCGGCTTGGCTACTTAATAAAGTCATTAAAAGCGTCCGTTCAACATTTCTGATTTTTGAATTGCCTACATATAAAACCCCCGATTGGAAAAACATGTTGTTGACCGTTTGGGAAAAAGCTTCTGGATTTTTGTTCCAAGCGGGTAAAATCATTCTAATGATTTCCATTATTCTTTGGGTACTAGGAAGCTTTGGGCCTACACGAGAATTTTATCAGGCTGAGGAAATCGTCCAACAAAACTATCCGGAATTAAATACCGAGCAGTTGGAGAACCATGTCGCTTCCTATCAGCTGGAACATTCTTTTCTGGGATATTTAGGACAGGGGATTGAACCTTTCGTCCGACCACTGGGGTATGATTGGAAAATGGGAATCGGGCTAATTTCATCATTCGCCGCACGCGAAGTTTTTGTGGGCACGATGGCCGTCGTATACAGCATGGGTGGTGATGTGGATGTGGATGACGACAATGAAAAAAACACCCTCTTAGCGCAAATGCGTGCGGAGATAAATGCCAATACAGGAGAGCCTGCTTATAATTTAGCGTCCGGCGTTTCGCTATTATTATTTTATGCATTCGCCATGCAATGTATGGCCACAATAGCGATTGTTCGAAAGGAAACAGGTTCTTGGAAATGGACTGCGATTCAAACGCTGTTCATGACAGGCTTAGCGTATGTTGTTGCCTTATTGGCTTACCAAATTCTTAAATAATGAGTGAAGTTGTCCAATACCTGATTATATTTGTGCTCTTTGTTGGTGCACTCTATGTGATTCTAAAACCTTTTCTTTCCAAAAAAGACAAAAGTTCAGGTTGCGGTAAAGGCTGTAGCTGTAGTTTTGTCGAACCGTCGAAAGAAAAGGCGAAGACATAAATCGCACGGCATTGACCGAGTGCATTTTTTAGATTTATTCCACTTGACGTGCAAGAAAAAAAGGAAAAAATATTACAACGTGGCCTAAGTAATCGGCACATCCAATTGATCGCCCTTGGTGGGGCAATCGGTACCGGCTTGTTCCTTGGCGTGGGTCAAGCGGCTATTCTGGCTGGGCCGTCCGTTATTTTGGGGTATGGTATCGCAGGTATTGTCGCTTTTTTCATTATGCGTCAACTCGGCGAGATGGTGGTAGAAGAACCGGTATCGGGCAGCTTCAGTACCTTTGCAAACACCTATTGGGGTTCTTTTGCAGGGTTCGCGTCAGGTTGGAACTATTGGATTCTATACATATTGGTCAGTATGGCGGAACTGACTGCGATTGGAAAATATGTGCAGTTTTGGTGGCCTGAAATTCCACTATGGACGTCCTCACTCTTCTTTTTCATGTTGATTAACGTCATCAATTTAGCCTCTGTAAAAGTGTACGGCGAGACCGAATTTTGGTTTTCCATAATTAAGGTAGTGGCGATTATTGCCATGATTCTATTCGGGGTCTATTTGCTGGTTTCGGGAAACGGCGGTGATCGCGCCAGCGTTTCTAACCTCTATAATGACGGTGGTTTTTTTCCTCACGGCTGGCTATCGGGTAATGCGGCCATTGGGTACTCTGGGCTCTTGGCGGCACTGGTGATTATTATGTTCTCTTTTGGAGGACTTGAGCTCGTCGGTATCACTGCGGCTGAAGCAGAAAATCCTGAAAAAAACATCCCGAAAGCCACTAACCAAGTTTTGTGGCGAATTCTTGTATTTTATGTGGGGGCGTTATTTATCCTATTCTCACTAATGCCATGGCGTGAAATAACGGCGGATACCAGCCCTTTCGTTGAGGTGTTCTCTAGTTTACAAGGCTTTCAATTTGAGCTTTTCGGCCAGACATTTTTCTTTACAACCGTCATTGCACACGCCTTAAATATCATCGTGCTAACGGCGGCCTTATCTGTTTACAACAGCTGCGTATACAGCAATTCCCGGATGTTATATGGTCTTGCAGAGCAAGGCAATGCTCCGGCATTCTTAAAGAAGCTTAATAAAAACCATTCGCCGGTGAATGCCATTCTGGTGTCTGGGGCGATCGTCGCTTTAACGGTGCTCATCAACAAGCTCATCCCCGATGAAGCGTTACAAATTTTAATGTCATTAGTCGTTTCTTCATTGATCATAAATTGGACGATGATCAGCCTAACGCATATCTTTTTCCGGAAACACAAACGGAAAGCGGGTATTAAAACAAAATTCCCCACCCTCTTTTATCCAGCAAGCAACTATTTTAGTCTCGCTTTTTTGATTGGAGTATTGGTGATGATGTGGTTTACCGGGCTTAAAATATCGGTAGAGTTAATCCCAATTTGGCTGGGGTTGCTCTGGTTGAGCTATGTGTTATTGCAGCGCAGACGTAAATCGATTAAAAGGTAATGTGATTGTTATAGGCAGCTTTAGCG
>DXCW01000037.1 GCA_019115805.1 Candidatus Sphingobacterium stercorigallinarum | reverse complement strand
GCCTCGAGTTCTCGTTGTAAATAGCTGTCTGCGCTAAATGCATTCCCAGTCTGCGCTTTTCGTTTGGCATAGAGTTGAATGAGATCTCGGGCAATGTCCTTCACTTTTTTCTTCGTGGTCTTTTTCAATTTCTCCCACGCGTCTGTACCTAGTTTGTTCATTTTAGGTACAGCTCCTTCTTTTCCTGAATATTTAGAGATGCGGTTTAAGGAGTTGATGTTAACATAGAGCAAGTCATTGTCCGCATAAACCAATCGAATCATTTCTTGCGTTTTCCCATTCACTTCCACCTTTTCTAGACCGGCGTATTTCCCGACACCGTGGTCGATGTGGGTAATGTAGTCACCTGGTTTCAGATCACTCAACTCTTTGAGGGTAATCGCCTGAGAGCGTTCGTAGCCTTTTCGCCGCTTGTATTTGTAATAACGGTTGAAAATTTGGTGATCGGTATAAAGGGCCAGGCGGAGTTCATCGTCACGAAATCCTTCGCGCAGGGATTTGTAAATCGGGGTGAAGGTCACGTTTGCCTCCAAATCCTCTAGGATGGCATAAATACGTTCAATCTGTTTGGTCGAATCAGAAAACACATAATTGACGATGCCTTTTTGCTGATTTTCGTTCAGGTGGTGGACCAGCAAACCGAAGTCTTTATTGAAAGAGGGCTGCGGATGCGTGTCAAAATTTACCGTATGACTGGCCTTGTAAAAGAATTGTTTCCCAAATTCGATAATCGGAAAGTCAAATAACAGTGATCCGAAATACCGTTCATCACTGAGTGTGAGTCGGGGGTCTATCCAGTCGGGATTATCTTTGATGTCTTTTTCAGAGAGCCCTTTCCAAAAAGCCGAGGCTTGCTTATATCCCTGTCCGATGACGTCGAGCGTGAACTGTACGTCTTTGATCCACACCGCCGAACGTTTGTCGATGTATTCCAACAGCGAAATGTGGTGATTGCTTAAAAACTTCGCTTGGACATTGGGCACAATGGTGACCGAATTCATCGGGCTAACCGAAAGTTGCGAGTCGATATCGAAGGTGCGTATGGTTTCCACTTCATCCGATAGAAACTCGATTCTATAGGGCAGGTCATTGGAAAACGAATAGATATCGACGATCCCCCCTCGAATGGCAAACTGGCCGGGTTGGTAGACAAAATCGACCCGTTCAAAATCGTATTCGTACAGAAACTCATTAATGAAATCGATGCTGAGTTTATTGCCGACCTGAATCGCTAAGGTGTTTTTTTCCAAGTCGTTTCTGCCAATCACCTTTTCTGCAATGGCCTCGGGATAGGTGACCACGATACGTGGAAGGCTGCTCTCCCGGTTTAATGCGCTGAGTGTTTCGGCACGTTGCAATACATGGGCGCTATCCAGCAGGGTGAATTCGAAAGCTTTACGATAGGACGAGGGGAAAAAAAGAATCTGCTGATCGAAGAGGCTCTCTAGATCACTCAGGAAATAAGAAGCATCCTCATGCGTCGGAAGAATGAAAAGTGCGGGTTTCTCGCTGATCTTATAGCAGGCTGCTGCAAGCACGGCGTCAGCCGAGCCGACCAGTCCCTTTACTTGTATTTTGGGTTTCTCTTCCTGGAGGATGGATGCTAAACTGCTCGCCTGAGGAGTCCGGCTATATTGATCTAAAAGTTCTTCGACGTTCACGCTAAAAGTATTTCTGCGAATTTCGCAAAATTTGATGGGACCATCAAATCAAGACGCGTTAGACCGGCAGAATGTCCTTAAACACTCCGCTAATAGCTGGCTAAGGTTGATCGAGTGCATGTTGTGCGGCAAAATCAAGAACATCTTCAAATTCGTCGCGAAGATCAAATTGCAGATCCTCATGGAGTTTCTCGTATAACGTGACGATATTTTTCACACGGCCTTTCGTGTACTTATGTAGCTTGATTGCAGTCGCTATTGCGGATGGGGCGAATAAATTTGGGTACCGCTGAAAGGCCTCTTGGATAAGCATCAATCGGCATTCGACCACCGAGTAGCGGTCTTTGGTGATGCGCTCGTGTTCACTGATCATTCCGCTACCGCTGCGCAGCAAACTGTTGAGCTCTTTATAGTTGGTGTACAGCGGGAGATTTTTGATGGAGGTGCCGCGCCATTGATATAAGTGCGTTAATGCTTCCTTCAAATTCGCGATGCGTTCTTCCAAGTCGGCCTGATCCTCCAAAAGCTCGTAATGAAGCTGCTTGAGCAGCATTTTGTCTTTACCAATTAAACGAACCAGTAATTTATCCTTTTCTTTCTGGGAAAGGGCGAGTACAGCTTCCTTCAGTTCCGGTTGGCGATGCAGCGACATATGCGAAGATAACAATAGATTGCTAGCTTTACAATGACCACATCGCTGACAGCCCCACTGTGGGTGGACCCTGGGAGCGAAGTGATTGCTCGCTTTGTCTAGTAAGCGTAAAAAACACCATTGTAGAGGGCTTTATTACCAGGAACTATGGTGTTTATTGGTTAAATTTGCGACCAATGTCACGGATACCAGTACTCGAGCAATGCGCCGTTTCTTATCAACAGGATAAACATTTTCTAGCAGATCGCTTAGAGGTGTATCTCTCTCGTAACGATAATCTGGTTTTCCCGCATCGCCATAATTTTTACCAATTTGTCTTATTTGTTTCTGGAGAGGGAAGCCACGAGTTGGACTTTAAACCCTATGAGATCCAGCCCGGACAAATTTATTTTATGGGGCCTGGTCAGGTTCACTCTTGGAAATTTCGGAGTCCGATGAGGGGGTATATTGTTAATTTTGATATTGACTATTTTAAATCGTTACTCATTCAGCCCGATTATATTGATCATCTGACCTTGTATTCTTCTTTGAACGAGGCGGTGTTTGTTTTGGATGAGAATCAACTCCAGATGATCATACCTTTATTGGATCAGTTGGTCGAGCTGACCGATGGAGGTATGGCAACGGACGTTAAGCGGAGCCTGCTATTGCATATACTGCTGCGCATGGAGGCCTGTTATACACCGAAATTTCCGTTGAAATCCGTAGATTATCACTTGGTGTTGATTAAAAATTTTATCGCGCTGGTGGATACGCATTACAGGAAGCTTCATTTACCCAAAGATTATGCGGAGTTACTGTTTGTGACACCGAATCATTTGAACGCGGTTTGTAAGCAATATTTGGGACAGCAAGCGGGAGAAGTCATCCGGAGTCGGATCATGTTGGAAGCTAAACGGCTTTTAATTCTCCCGGACTGGACGATATCGCAGGTAGCTTACGAACTGGATTTCAACGATAATTCATATTTCACCAAGTTTTTTAAAAAAATAGAAGGCGTCACGCCAGAAGAGTTTAGGAAATTACAATGGAAGTAAAATTAAAAATGGATAAGCAATACAGCACACCTTCTGAAATTAAAAGTGCTATCGAAGCACGCTGCCCGAGATGTCGTACCGGACTGATGTTCAATTCTACATTGCTCAGTTTGAAAAAAAGTAGGATGGTGGAGAAATGCCCGGCCTGTGACCTGAAGTTCGAAAAGGAACCTGGATATTTCTATGTCGCGATGTATGTGAGTTATGTATTGGTCGTGGCCGAACTGGTGGCGGCATGTGTAGCCACTGCGGTACTATCCGGTGGTGTCGAGAGTCCGTGGCCCTACATTGTGGTGGCCATCGCGATCACGTTCTTGTTGGCTCCCTTTAATACGCGGTATTCCCGTGTTATTTTGCTGTACTGGCTAACCCCGCAATTTAAATTTAATCGCAAGATATTTGAAAAGGTGAAATCCGAGGGGTATTAATGCTATCGAAACAACTGTTTTCCATAGCGCTTAAAGCAGTCCTTCTGAGGAATTCCATATAGCTAAATCCGGTTGAACTGGACGCTAATTTCTTACCGTGAACGATTGGCGATGTAAATTACGTTGCTAAACTTACATTTAGGTCATGATGAGGGAGATGTCATTCCTATCCACGAGAACGTAGTACAGAGCAGTTCAATTTAAACTACGCATCGCGGTGCGCTCTCGCCTGTAGGGAGTTTATATCCGAGTGCTGTGCACGTTTAAAGGTAAGGTGTACTCAAACAACACGGCTAGGGTGCACCTAAACCCGTACACCTACGCGGCATGGAGTTCCCGGAAATTTTTGTTTCCCTGATCCTATGCTTTTTCGTACGCGTTGTTGTACCTCCCGGCGTTTATAGGTGTATATCTTTTTTAAGTAAGCCGATCATTCCATTCAAAATTACAACGAACCTTGTAAAACTGGCGGTATTAGAGGCGTAACAACGACTACCGATCTCTACCGGTCCATGGGGGATAACGATGAGGAAATCCCTCTTTTAACTGTATTTTTATATGTAAGAACATATAATATTGAAAAGAAATTGTTTTTATATGCATTTGCATATAAATCGTTATATTTGTTAAAATTCGTTGCAAAAGCATATGATCATGATGGAACTTGCAGATTTCTTAAAGCGAAAAAGGAAGGAAGTAAATCTTACCCAGGAAGAATTTGCCGAACGGGCGGGTGTTGCGCTCACGGTAATTAGAAAGATAGAACAGGGAAAGGAAAATTTGAATCTCGAAAAAGTAAATCAAGTACTTAGCATGTTTGGTCATACTTTGGCTCCCGTAAATGCAAGAGATCTATTGTCCATCAAGGAGGAACGATGAGGAAAGCGTCTGTATACTATAAGGATCATTTGGCAGGAATTCTTACGGAGACGGACGACGGTGAATATACGTTCCAGTACGATGAAGCGTACATCCAAGACCACCCTTCAGCATGTATAACTTTTACGATGCCGGTATCTTCCAAACGCTATAGAGAGAAACGTCTCTTTCCCTTTTTCGAAGGGTTAATACCAGAAGGTTGGTTGTTGGAAATTGCGTCCAAGAATTGGAAAATTAACCCCAATGACCGTATGGGACTGCTGCTAGCGTGCTGTCAAAGTTGTATTGGTGCTGTAAGTGTTCATCCTATACCTGAGAAAAATGAGTAACGAAAAATGCTTATACTGTTATAAAGAATTACCCGAAAATAAATCGGGTGACTTTCACGAAGAATGTAGTCTGGGATTTTTCGGTTCGAAGCAACAGCCGATTTTCGAGCATTCATTGGAGCAGATGGCTGAATTGGCGAAGAACGTCGTGGAACGGAGTGTAGCCGTACCAGGAGTACAGCCCAAACTCTCTTTATCGGTAATAAGAAACACGATCCAAGATGGAGAAAAAGGTCGTCTAACCGTGGTGGGGACTTTGGATGGGAATTATATATTTAAACCTCCTTCCGATTCTTTTCCTGAAATGCCGGAAAACGAACACCTCACAATGCGTATCGCCGAAGCTTTGGGTGTCAACGTTGTGAAGTCTAGTCTGATACGGTTGAAATCCGGTGAACTAGCTTATATCACCAAGCGAATAGATCGAACAGATGCCGGCGAGAAAACGCATATGCTCGATATGTTTCAGATCACCGAAGCTTTTGATAAATACAAGGGCTCTATGGAGAAGATCGGTAAAGCACTAGACGAGTATTCGGACAATACGTTGCTCGATAAGTTTTACTTTCTAGAATTGGCTGTCTTTTGTTTCCTGACAGGAAATAACGATATGCACTTGAAAAATTTTTCCATGATTCTTCGGGACAATCAATGGGTACTAGCTCCAGCATACGACCTGTTAAATGTAACGATTATTAATCCAGAAGATACAGAGGAGCTCGCGTTAACGTTGGAAGGGAAGAAAAGAAAACTCCATTGGGAGCATTTTCAAAGATTGGGACGGCTGTTGGGGCTAAACGCAATGCAGATCAATGGTATTAATAGACGTTTTCAGAAACGTAAACCACTTGCTTTGGAGTGGATTGATCGTTCCTTTCTTTCCGATGAATACAAAGAGAAGTATAAGGCCCTTTTGGAAGAACGATATCGGCGCATTATACCGTGAATACGGTTACATTTAGAAACGATACGTACACCCGTTATCCATGTATTCCGGTGCGAAGTTTTGCAGATATAAAATAATCTACTTCGAGGCGCAGACGATGGGTTTGTGCGATGTGAAAAGTTGCACGGAAAAATCCGAATCGCCCCCCTCGCCGTGGTTTGCTGATTAATTCCCACTCATTCTCACCGGCAAATAGCGCCGTTGACCTCGGCCCGCTTTAGTGATCAGACGAACAATTTCCGGTTCAGCGTGTTTTTATCTAACACACTGTGGATTGTTAATGTATGTATGGTTATGTATAGACGTGAAACTTTTTTATTCCCTTTTTCCTTTTCCTGTTGGCTAATGTTAAGCTGTTTGATCGTGTTGTTTTCTTGTCAAGATGGTGGGCAGAAGCAAGGAGGGCGATCGGATGGTCATATTAGTGAGTATGGGGACTCGCTTCGTTTAAAAAAGCCGTACGATACGGAACCTCAAAATAAATTCGCCAAAGTATTGGGATGGCCTGAAGGTACTGTACCCACTGCGCCGGATGGATATCGTGTGGTAAAATTTGCCGATAGCTTGAACAGTCCGCGTAACGTATACGTAGCGCCCAATGGAGATGTGTTGATTGCCGAAGCGCGCACCGAGCGAACTGGTGAAGAAGATGAAAAGGTCGATTCAAGAAACGTATTCCGAGACAAGAGTCCAAACCGTATTTTGCGACTGAGGGATCACGACGGTGATGGAATCGCGGAAACGAAAGAAGTGCTCATCGATCAGTTGGCTCAGCCCTTTGGCATGTTGGTGTTGGGCGATTTCTTTTATGTAGCCAATACCGATGGGGTGTTGCGTTTTCCTTATCAACAGGAGCTTGGCGATATTGACCGGAACGCAGGCGAGCAGATTGTCGATTTACCGGCAGGCGGGTATAACAACCATTGGACACGAAATCTGTTGAGCAGTTCAGACGGTGGACATATATACATATCTGTGGGTTCAGCGAGTAACGTCGGTGAGAATGGACTGGAAACCGAAATAAGACGGGCAGCGGTGCTGCAAATTGATCCAGATGGCGGAAACGAGTGTCTCTATGCCCATGGTTTAAGAAACCCCGTGGGTATGGCGTTAGAACCGGCGAGTCAAAAGCTATGGACAGCGGTAAATGAGCGTGATGAACTGGGGGACGAACTCGTTCCAGATTACTTGACCTCGGTCGAAAGTGGCGGATTTTACGG
>DXCW01000036.1 GCA_019115805.1 Candidatus Sphingobacterium stercorigallinarum | reverse complement strand
GGCTGGGGTTATTCTTCATGATTTCCACTGTACACGCCCAGCAGGATAGCAGCATTTCTGGATTGGTACTGGAAAGAGGTTCAAGTACACGGGTGCCGCAGGCAAACGTCACCAACATGCGTACCAATCAGGTGGTGGTGACCAATAACTATGGGGTATTTGCGATTCCTGTAGCGGTAGGCGATAGCCTATCGATCTCCAAAGTGGGCTATGGTCCCGTCAAAACACGGATCAATACCCTAGAGGATATCCTAATTGAAATGCAAGCGGGTTCACAGATTGAGACGGTCGTGGTGACTGGACGTACTCGGGAGGCCGAGATGCGAGACATGTTGAAGGATTACGAAAGTAAAGGGGTGTACAATGGTGGACACAATAAGTTTGGGACCTATTTGGCCAGCCCGGCTACGGCGCTTTATAACCTGTTCGGTAAAGAGGCAAAAAATGCCAAACGATTCGAGAAATATATGAATATGGAACTCGAAGCTACGAAGATCGATCGGGTGTTCAATAAGGCCGTGGTCAGTCGCGTCACCAAATTAGAGGGCGATGAACTGCAGTCCTTTATGGATCGTTACCGGCCGTCGTATTCCTCCGTGGAGCGTTGGGGGGAGTACGAGTTATTGGACTATATTAACCGATCATTTAAGGCTTGGGATGAACAGGGAAGACCAAAGTCACAGCGTTTGCCTAAGTTGGATATTCCTCCTCAGGAAAAATAATAAACTGATTGTGAGTGTTTTGTGTTGGATTGCGGGCTGGGGTTCCGTTTTGGCACCGGCTTTGCAAAACATAACATGAATCACCTTATGGAAGTGGTGTTCATTTTTCACAGATTAATTCAATGATTATGAAAACGAATAAAAGACTTGCCATTTATGGGCTAACTGTGGCGACATCGGCCATGATGTTTGCCAGCTGTGCAACCATTCAAAATACGAGTAGTACGACCAAAGGAGCGGTTGTAGGTACCGCAGCAGGCGGAGCCATCGGTGCGTTGATTGGGGGTAAAGCCGGGAACACCGCAGTAGGTGCGATCGCCGGAGCGGTAATTGGTGGTGCTGCCGGAACATTAATCGGCAAGAAGATGGATAAACAAGCTCGAGAAATAGAAAATACCGTTGCTGGTGCGGAAGTGGAGCAGGCTGGTGAGGGAATATTGGTAAAATTTGATTCGGGTATTCTTTTCGACTTCAACAGTACGGAACTTAAAGGGACGGCTAAAGAAAATATAGCGAAGTTGGTTGAAACCCTAAACAAAGAGCCGGATACGGAGATTTTGGTGTTGGGGCATACCGATGATGTGGGGACCTTGGCGGCGAACCAAAAAGTTTCCGAAGGCCGGGCAGCGTCTGTTAAAGCGTATGCGGTTTCGCAGGGCTTAGCAGGAGGTCGTATCAAAACCGAGGGTAAAAACTATTCGGAACCGATTGAGTCGAATGAGACCGATGCCGGACGTGCAAAAAACCGTCGCGTAGAAATTGTGATTGTGGCGAGCGAAAAAATGCAGGAAGAAGCTCGAGCGGAAGCTGGAGAGCAATAGCAGAATATAAAAGGTAAAATTAAAGGGGCGCTATAGGATTGTAGCGCCCTTTTTCGTTAAAAATTAGACTCTTGCTGACAAACTGTCACGGTTTTGCGAGATAATTGTTAACTTTGTATTCTTTGAAATTTGACTATGTTAGAGTTAACGCACACCACAAAAACACAAGATGAGTCCCGTCAGGGGGAAGCCTTGGATATGGTTCCAACTGGCGATTCTACCGGACGTAAGTTGTATATTGAGAGTTACGGTTGTCAGATGAATTTTTCTGATAGTGAAATCGTAGCATCCATTCTGATGGAGAAGGGGTTTGAGACCACTCGGGATTATAAGGAAGCGGATGTCGTTTTTATCAATACCTGTTCGATCCGAGAGAATGCTGAGCAGCGTGTTCGAAACCGTTTGAAGGAATTCGAATCCGCGAAGGCGAAAAACCCAGGTATGGTCGTAGGCGTATTGGGCTGTATGGCAGAACGTCTAAAATCGAAGTTTTTGGAAGAAGAGAAACTCGTCGATGTCGTTGTTGGTCCGGATGCGTATCGGGATCTGCCAAACCTTATTGAGCAGGCCGATGATGGGGGAAGAGCGGTAAATGTGCTGCTTTCCAGAGAGGAAACCTATGCCGATATCAATCCCGTTCGATTAAACTCCAACGGCATCTCTGCATTTATTTCGATCATGCGCGGTTGCGATAACATGTGTTCTTTCTGTGTAGTGCCGTTTACACGTGGTCGCGAACGCAGTCGTGATCCCGAATCGATTGTGAAGGAAGCGCAAGATCTTTACGATGCGGGATACAAGGAGGTGACGCTGCTAGGGCAGAATGTGGATTCCTATAAATTTAAACCACAGGGCGAAGAAGGTGCCTTAAATCAAGAGACCGTCAACTTTGCGCAATTGTTGGAAATGGTCGCTCAGGTGAATCCTGAACTTCGCGTTCGTTTTTCGACTTCGCATCCAAAAGACATCACCGATGAGGTGTTGTATACGATGTCACGTCATGAGAATATCTGTAAATATATTCACTTGCCGGTACAATCAGGAAATTCGCGCGTGTTAGAGTTGATGAACCGCACCTACGATCGCGAGTGGTATAAAGAGCGGGTCGACGCGATTCGTCGAATTATACCGGAATGTGGTATTTCAACGGATGTCATTACCGGCTTTTGTAGCGAGACGGAGGAAGAACACCAAGACACGCTCTCCATGATGGAATATGTGAAGTATGACTTTGCCTACATGTTTGCCTACTCGGAAAGACCGGGTACGCTGGCAGCCAAGAGGTATCAGGATGATGTGCCGGAAGAGGTGAAGAAACGACGCTTAACTGAGGTGGTGAATTTGCAAAGAAGCCATAGTCTGTATCGCATTGAACAATTTGTGGGTAAAGTGCACAAGGTGTTAATCGAGGGGTTCTCGAAACGATCAGATCAGGATTACTGTGGACGGAATGACCAAAATACGATGGTGGTGTTTCCGGTGGATGAGCGTTATAAGGTCGGTGATTATGTGAATGTCTTGGGTGAAAGCTGTACATCAGCAACTTTGATTGGAAGAATTATCGATTAATTATAATTTAGAAAAATATATGGATCATCAGGATATAAAAAATAGGTTCGGTATCATCGGGAACTCTCCTTTGTTGAATCGAGCGATTGATATTGCTCGACAGGTAGCACCTACAGATATATCGGTTTTGATTCAGGGAGAGAGTGGATCGGGAAAAGAAGTGTTCTCGCATATCATCCATCAATTGAGTACCCGAAAGCACGGTCCGTTTATCGCTGTCAATTGTGGAGCAATTCCCGAAGGTACCATTGATTCGGAACTGTTCGGGCACGAAAAAGGATCCTTTACTGGCGCCCTTGAGGCTCGAAAAGGGTATTTTGAGGTGGTTGATGGGGGAACTATTTTCTTAGATGAAGTCGGGGAATTGCCACTGGGAACACAAGCGCGATTGTTGCGGGTGCTCGAAAGTGGAGAATATATCCGGGTGGGATCGTCTAAAGTGCAGCGTACAGACGTTCGCGTGGTGGCCGCCACGAATGTTGATGTCTACGATGCGGTGAAGAACGGAAAGTTTCGGGAAGATCTTTATTACCGGCTCAATACCGTCCAACTTCGTATTCCGCCTTTAAGGGAACGACGAGAGGACGTGGTGTTGTTGTTCCGTAAGTTCGTGGTGGATTTTTCAGATAAATACAGAAGTCCCGGCATCCAATTGAGCGAAGATGCGCAGGAATTGTTGCGTAATTATTCTTGGCCAGGAAACGTCAGGCAGCTCAAAAATATCGCCGAACAAATTGCCGTTCTTGAGAAGCAAAGGGAGGTCGATGCAACGATTCTATCACGCTATCTTCCGATGGAAACACAGAATAGGCTTCCGATGGCGGTTAACGATACATCGAAAGAAAATATTTCGGAGCGAGATTTGTTGTACAAGGTGCTGTTTGATATGAAGAAGGATATGGTGGATCTGAAGAAACTGGTAGTGGAACTGGTGCAAAAAGGGTTCAATTCAGGCACCATTGAACAGCATTCTCCTTATATTAATCAACTTTACAGGGAAGTGCGACCCCATGCTGGGGCGCTTCCAGCTGAAGAATATGAAGGATCCCCGAGGATTACGATTCACAATCCGAATCAAAACAAAGGGGGCAATGACGATTACCTGTACGACACGGAAGATGCGGAAGAGGTGGAAGAATCCTTGTCGTTGGTGGACAAAGAATCTGATTTGATTAAGAAGGCGTTGAAGAAACACAAAGGGAAAAGAAAAGCAGCAGCTCAAGAACTTGGTATCTCAGAGCGCACGCTGTATAGAAAAATTAAAGATCTAAATTTGGTGTAATTTATGGTCAGAAAGAAGGTAGCGGTTCTCGTAACCTATTTGTTATGTACGGTAGGTTTACTCGCAGGTTTGCAAGGTTGTGGTGTTAAATACAGCTTGAGTGGCGGTTCTATTCCAGAAGGTATGGAAACCTATTCGGTGGAAATTTTTGAAAATATAGCCCCCTTTGTTTCTCCTACATTGAGTCAGACGTTCACCGAAGGGCTGAAAGAACGGGTTCGCACACAGTCGAGGTTGAGTCAGATCAATCAGGATGGAGACGCGATGTTTTCAGGGGTAATTACCAATTACGCCATCACGCCGGCTGCGGTAGAAGCAGGGACGGATATGGCGGCCTTAAACAGGTTGTCCATTACCGTTAAAGTCAAGTACGTAAACCGCTTGGATGAAACGGGTAACAGTGATTTTGAAGAAAGTTTTACCCAATTTAAAGAGTTTAGGGGTGAGGTAAGTACGCAGGAGATGACACTCAATCAGGAGATTGTGAAAATGTTGTCCGAAGATGTTTTTAACCGCGCATTTAATAACTGGTAAGGAATCGCATGGATCAGCTAGATGTTTTTAGAAAAGCGCTTGAAAACCCCATGGACGTTCATCCCGATGAACTCCACAGCTTGGTGTCGAGGTATCCCTATTGTCAGCCCTTAATTTTCGCTGGCCAACGAAAGAATGCGTTGGAACAGCAACCGCTTGATAAACAAAAGGCGTTGATCTACGCGTATTCTCCATTTTGGTTACGTGACTATGTGTTAAAACCTGTAGATGTGATCCCTGAGTTGGAAGTGGATTCAGATGATTATGTGGCCTATGAAGAGTTAGAGGTAGAGGAGTCCGTGGAGTCCGCTGTTGAGCAGGTTGATGAAGCAGATGGGTCAGAGGGAAATCGCAGCAATAAAGGAGCGCCGGAGCCGCGATTTACCGAGACCGAATTGACCGATGCAGACGTTACCTTGACTTCGGACGTAGCGAAAGACGAGTCCGAAACGCAAGAGTCTGTTTTTGATCCGCCATTGCCCTACAACATTGAAACCGCGTTTTCAGATCAAGGCGATGAGATCACGGATCTTCAATCGGTTGAAGAGCTGGCCGAGGAGCACAACGAACAGGCTTCACAAGAAGATATTAGCTTGTATAACGATGAGCTGATGCCGTATAGTTTCCGCTGGTGGCTGTATAAAACTCGATTGGAGCATGCCGAGACGTACCAGCCTTTTGCGGCGGCTGAGCTGCCCAAGCCAAAAGCGGGACAATTTGATCCGAAAAAGATTGACGAAGCTATTCTAGACCAGCAAATCCGAGAAAATATTTTCCATTTGCAAGACCCCGAGGACAAATTGAGTGCGAAACGCAAGAAGAAAACCATCGAGTTTGGAACCTCGCAGCCAATGGACGAGGTGATCGATCGCTTTATACGAGAAGAACCCCAAATACAGCCTCCCAAAGCTGAAGAGATCAATACCGAGAATAAGGCGAGGCAAAGTTCGGAGGACCGACTGAGAGTAGTGACGGAGACATTAGCTGATATCTATATTTCCCAAGGAATGTACGAAAGGGCGTTGTCTGTATTTAGAAAATTAATTTCCGAGAATCCAGAAAAAAAATCGTACTTTGCGACCCGAATTAGAGAGATTGAACAAAAATTATAAAGAATTATAGAAAATGGACGTATTATTTATTATCCTGATTGTTCTCGCAAGTTTGCTGTTGTCATTCTTTGTGTTGATCCAAAATCCTAAAGGAGGCGGTCTATCCTCTGGGTTTTCTGGGGGAGCGAATCTGATTGGTGTGAAACGTACAGGAGATATCTTAGAAAAGGGAACTTGGATTTTCGCAATCGCTTTGATGGTATTCTCTATTGGAGTGAATGTGATGGGACCGTCATCAGGGTCTGGGGGGAGTTTAGGTGATCAAATTGAAGCGCCCATGCAAGGTGCGCCTAATTTGAATTTGAACAATCCTTCTGCGCTTCCAGGTGCAGACGAGCAGCCGATTGCTCCAACTACGGAAGAAGCACCGGTGCCGGTTGATTCGGCCAGCTAAACGCACGAAAAGTTACAAATGATATGAAAAAGCCTCATCTTTGATGAGGCTTTTTGTTTTGCTTCATCTCTTTGGGGTTATCTGCGGCGCGATGCGGATCGAAAACGACTTGAAGATTCCCCGTCACCACGTCCGAGTATTGGAGGCGGATGGAGAAGCGGTGTGTGCTTACACGGTTCATGAGCCGTTTCGTCTATTCGTTTCTTTCCGCTATTTCATTCCATATCGCCTTTTCCTATTTTCTTAATCTCAGGGTGTCAACCTGACATTTTTACGCATGAGAATTGTCAGTTAAAATGACAGTTTGTACCAAAATCAGCAAATAAGTAGCGTTTTTTCGATTGGCATAGTTCGTGATATCCAAGGGTGAAACAACGTTAAACATAAAAATTAATTGGTAATAGAATTATGGCATTAAGTATTAAACCTATCGGAGACAGAGTCGTTGTCGAGCCTGCTCCAG
>DXCW01000214.1 GCA_019115805.1 Candidatus Sphingobacterium stercorigallinarum | reverse complement strand
CCCTATCCAAAGGCTTTTCGATATTGACTTTCTTGGCGTCAGAACCATCCTTACTCAACTGTGCTTCCAGACTTTCAATTTGCTCTTTGCATTCCTTTTTGATATCGAGGTAATCTTCGTCATCTATGGTTTCCAAAAGCAGTTTGTTCCGTGCTACGGACAGCTTTGCATTAAGTCTGTCTATTTCTTGTGCGATTCGCTTCTTTTCATCAAATGGATTATGTACGAATTTTTTGTAGTTGTCCAACACCAGCTTTCTGACGGAAGTACATTTTTCCTTTTCTTTAAGAATATATCTTTGACAAAAATCTATTTTTATGCCGAACTTATATAAATAAGTATTACATTTACAGTAAAAAACGATTTTGGCAGAAACGTTAGAAAAACATATCAGTCGTTACTTTAAGGAAAGTGGGAAGCTTTCCAAGCAGAAACTTGTTGGCTCAATAAAAAAGGATTTCCCTACTTGGTCCGACAATACCATTAATATGTACCTGTCTAAACTGAAAAAAGAAGGAATTATAAACGCGCCCTCCAGAGGTATTTATGAACTGGACAGCAACACTCCTTTCCAACCCAATATTTCACAAGGTTTAAAAAGAATATTCAACAAGGTAAAGCGTGAATTTCCTTATATCACTTTTTGTATTTGGGATACTGTGTGGTTGAATGATTTTATGCGTCATCAGCCATTTAAGCATTATGTTGTTATAGAAGTAGAAAAGGATGCGTCCGAATCTGTATTTACTTTTCTAACAGAAATCAATAAAAATGTTTTCTTTAATCCCAATGAGGAAATATTTGACCGTTACATTCATAATCTGGATGAAGTTCTTATTGTGAAGAATATGGTTTCAGAGTCTCCTTTGATAGAAAAAGATAAAATTAGTATCCCTACAATCGAAAAATTACTGGTGGATATGTTGATTGATACAACACTTTTTTCGGCACAGCAAAATGAAAAGAAATTTATTATGCGGAGTGTGATGGATAAATACACTTTAAATGAGTTGAAAATGCGTAGATATGCTGTGCGCAGAAACAGAGAACGAGAGATTGACGAACTGATAAATATAAGTTTGGCAAATTAGATTTATTTATGCCTATAATATACAAGTCATGATTGATACAAAAACCTATACAATTGAGTGGATTACCGACTTACGAAATAAGTTGGGGAAACGTATTGATCCGAAATTGATTGAAAAGGTAATATATGCTTTGACACTTTTGGAGCAACTGCAATTGAATAATCTGAATTTTGTGTTTAAAGGCGGAACGGCTCTACTTTTAGCTACGGAAACACCTAAGCGGTTTTCGATAGACATTGACCTTATTACAGAAGAATCAGAGGATAAAATCAAAGCGGTTTTAGAGAAGATAAGCCAATTAGAAATATTTATCCGTTGGGAAGACGACAACGACCGAAAACATACGCCTGATGCACCCATTGGACATTTTAAAATGTTTTACAAAAGTGCGGTAGATGGTCACGAAGAACCCATATTATTGGATTTGTTATTTAGCACAAATCCATATCCTGAAACAAAAGAATATCCAATAAACCATAGTTGGTTAGCCACATCAGATGAAGATACTATAGTCGTATTGCCCACCTTTGAAGCTATTTTGGGAGATAAACTAACGGCTTTCGCACCCACAACCACAGGTATATTGTATTCCAAAAATCGTCCTGTTGAAATTATCAAACAGTTGTATGATATAGGTTTCTTGTTTGATAAAATAACTGACCTCAACGTAGTAAAAGAAAGTTATTCGAGAGTGGTGCAGGAAGAAATCGGTTATCGAAAATTAAATATGGATGCTGACGATGTCCTAAAAGACACTTGGCTAGCTTGTTATACATTAGCTGAAAGGGATATGAAATCTGATGAGTTCAAACACCTTCAGTTAGGCATTAAGAATTTCACGAATTTCATTATCGACCGCTTTTCAATAGAAGAAGCCATAACAGCATCAGCTAAAGTTGCCTATCTGACTTCATTGCTGAATAAAGAAAATCAGGGAATTGAACGTTTTAAAAATCCGCTGGAAATTAAGGATTGGCTGATTGAAGACCTAGCCTACAATAAACTAAACAAGTTAAAAAAGACCAATCCGGAAGCATTTTTCTATTGGTATAAAAGCATATAGAAAAGGGCAATGGCAGATGTACATTCTAAAGAAGTAAGAAGCTATAATATGAGCAGCTAACTTTTGGCTGAGCGTACTGACGGATTTACAGAACCGGGGCGTAGAGGATATCTTAATCGCCTGTATCGAAAACCTAAAAGGGTTTTCAGACGCGATACAGAGTGTTTTCCCCGAAACCGAAGTACAGACCCGCGTCGTGCATCAGATCCGTAATAGCTTAAAGTATGTGGCCAGTAAGGACCAAAAGGAGTTTATGAACGATCTAAAGCCAGTCTATCGGGCTGACACATTGGATCTTGCCGGATTGCGGATGGATGAACTCCAAGATAAATGGGGTGAAAAGTATCCCGTGGTTATCGATTCCTGGAGACGTAACTGGGACCGTCTAACTACCTATTTCCGATACGATAAATCCGTCCGAAAATTGATCTACACCACCAATACGATCGAAGGATTCCATCGCCAGGTCCGTAAGGTCACTAAAATCAAAGGTGCCTTCACTTCAGATATGGCATTATTGAAACTGATCTATTTAGCACATAAAAACATTAAAAAGAAATGGACGATGCCACTGGCCAATTGGGGAACTACAGCTCAGAAATTAGCAATTTGGTTCCCCGGAAGAATGGTGCTAGATTTGCAATAAGCAAAATGGCTGAATTACCCACCGCAGGACGGTAATTCAGCCATTGACACGGTTTGTTTTACCCTCCCGTTTTATAGTAATTACGAAACTCTTTAGTTCTCTTCCCGAATTAATCAATTTAATAGTACCAACTTAGTTTTGTTAACCGTTCCAAATCTTCCAAAAAATGTTTCAAGATTTGTTCGATTGGGGCTCACATTCCGCAGTGGAGCACTTAGATAATTCCGTAAAGCGATCCCCCTCGTTCTCCTAAGCGATTGATACGTTCTTCAACTTTAGGGTCTTTGATCAAATCGGGTGCATGATGAGGCTTGGATCGGGCGTCAATAATAACCGGACCGTGACACCCCCAATGTTTAAAAGACGTAAAGCTATCTATCCCGTAGATATCATAGGACGGGTTGCTTCTGGTAAAGGTTACCCAGACAAAATTATTTTCACTGGCTGCAGCAAACTCCGCATCATCAACCAAGACAATGCAAGCAATGCCCTGCCAATCCAATTCCCCTGCGGCCTTAGTCCACTCGGCTATAGATTGCACTTCTTCCGTATAGGTCGAAAAAGACGCTCCATCCACCACCATGACACCCGGCAAAGCCAATTTTGCATGTTGAAACGGTCTGGGCAAATCGAGCATACGGGGAAGCTCTCTGAGCAGCGTCCGTTTCGGTTTACCTACGGCTGCAAAAACGACCTTTGAGCCGGCATTTAAACCATCGCCAGTATAATCCAAGGTATCAATCGTGGTGTTCGTTTGAAAATGCAGGTCGCGACTCAAGTCAATACGTTCAAAAATATGCGTAAAAAACTCACGTATATTATTAATATTCAGAGCGGTATTATCCTCATGTGCGGCGATAAATAAATACTTCGCTAAACTCAACTGATTTGTACCCAAGATTTGGTTAGCGATCGTTAAAAGTTCCTGTGGGCGTTCCACCTCCTGATATGGCGTATAACGCTCGCTACCGATGGCGAATAACAGCGGGTGCACCCCGGCTGGATCCACCGCATTGACGGCATGCAACCCGCCAATCTGTTGCGGGATGGCTTTTCCCGTAATTTCATGGATCAGCGCACCAAAACTAGTATCCTCTTGGGGTGGTCGGCCGACGACGGTGAACGACCAGATCGGATCCTTACGATGGTATACCCGGTGCACACGCATCAGTGGAAATGGATGCGTTAGTGAATAATATCCTATGTGATCGCCAAAGGGACCTTCTGGTTTATTTTCATTTGGGTATACGGTCCCGGTAATCACAAAGTCAGCATCAGCAGAAATACAAAATCCTTCTTCATCATAAAAATACCGGAAGCGACGGTTGCCGAGCGCGCCAGCAAACAGCAATTCCGATAATCCTTCGGGTAAGGGCATGACTGCCGACAGCGGGTGTGAGGGAGGTCCCCCCACAAATATGCTCACCTTCAAGGGCTGACCTTTTTCGTTGGCTTTAGTTTGATGTATGCCGATCCCCCGGTGAAGCTGATAATGCAGACCGACCTCTTTATCGAGTTGATAATCGTTTCCTGAGAGCTGAATTCTATACATACCCAAATTCGCTCCCATTACGCCTGGCTTGTCTATGTCTTCCGTGTAGACCTGTGGCATCGTAACAAACGCCCCCCCATCCATCGGCCAATTGACAATCTGAGGAAGGGCTGAAATTTGAGTCTGACCATACAAAATAGGCGCTCCTGATTTCTTTTTCCACGGCAACGCACCGAGTGCCACAGCCGAAGAACCGAGATAGCGAAATGGATTTTTAAGTACGGATGCAGGATCCATCTTGACATCGACCAGTTTCTGAATATGTTCGAGGGTATCTCGAAACATAAACTTGGATCGTTCCAACGTCCCAAAAAGATTCGACACCGCTGGAAAACGAGATCCTTTTACACGTTCAAAATACACTGCGGGACCTTGAGCGTCAAAAACGCGCATATGAATAGCGGCCATCTCCAAGTATGGGTCCACCTCTTCTTTTATACGAATCAAATACCCGTTCTGCTCTAAGTCGTTAACGCAATCTTGTAAACTCGAATACCCCATATCTGTACTGTTCAAAAACAACCCAAATGTACGGGTTTAAAAGACAATTAACGAAGCATTACTTCTATTGATCCTGTAAAATCACCTGTTCTAAAGGCGTGAATACAAATAGAATCTTGTTTTTCCAGGAACGGTTATCTATTGGGTATTCCCGTTTCATCACGCGACGAAATTCAATCAAATCCTCTTGGTGAATATGGTATAATTTCTTGAATATAAAACGCATAACGAATTGAGGCAGTTTGAAACTTTTTACAGTGGCGTTCGGATACAAAACCTTCTTATATAAGCGGAACATATCCTGGACGGTAAGGGTGGTAGGTCCACCGATTTCAATAGTCTGCCGATGAAACTCCCGATCCCAATTTACGTTATAGATCCAACGCAGTAAATCCAGCGCTGAAACCGGACTGAACTTCACTTTTGCAAACCGGTGGTCGTAGGCCAAGTATCTTCCATTGATGAGCTGATGCATGTACCGATCCAACACACTCCCCTTTCCAATAGCCAGATTTTTCAAGACGATCGTGTAGTCCACATCCGCCGTTACAAGCACCGACTCGATATAATGAATATACGGTTTGTCCATTAGTCGAGCGATGTAAACTAAACGATTGCATTGGTTCACTTTCATCAACTCGATAAAATTTTTTAAGGTGATGAGTTCCAGATTTAAATTAACGGTCTCCCCGAGGGTGGGCACGTGTGATATATAAATGGACAGCCCAACACCGTCTTGGATTCGAAATGAATCGTATGCTTGATCTTTCCGAAGTAAATCTACTTTATCCAAAGTCGCCGTGGGTGTTTCTGACATGCTCGATTCAAATAATGATAAATCACGAACAATCCCATGAACATGAAAATCGTCTTGATTGAGATGCCCAACCGCCCGTCGCCCCAGATATGAATTTAAGCCTGCTATTAGCACTTCCATTTCGTCGGATTAAAGAACATTCGATGGTTAATTTTGTAATTACTTGTGATAACACGAAAAGCTTTATGAATGTTTAGCCTTTCCGGTATTTTTTTCTTGTCACTGCGTTTTTTGCTTTGTCTATCGCATGTAAAAATATCTATCCAAAGCCGTTAGACCGCGGAAATTAGGCTATATTTGTTTTGAACAACACGGTTTGAAGGAGCATAATAAACGATGAACAAAAAGGTAGTCTTGGTTTGGTTTCGAAACGATTTAAGGTTGCACGACAATGAAGTCTTGGTCGATGCCATTAACAAATCCGACCTGATCATCCCGGTTTATTGTTTCGACCCTCGGTACTTTGGAAAAAATGAGCACACCTTGTATCATACGGGTTTTAAACGTGCAAGCTTTCTACGTGCGACGGTAGAGGAACTGAAAACACGACTGCAAACAATGGGTAGCGACTTAATGACGTTTTTCGGATACCCAGAAGAAATCCTCCCGAAGCTATGTGCAAAATACGAGGTTACAGAAGTCTATCATCATCGCGAAGTTGCCCGCAGGGAAACCAAAATCTCTGAGCAGGTTGAAGCTGCCCTATGGGAAGCAAAGATCAATCTTCGTCATTTTATTGGACATACCTTATACCATAAGGAAGATCTTCCGTTTCCAATTAAAGACATTCCGGAACGTTTTAATATGTTTCGGAAAAAGATCGAACGGGAGAGTACCGTTCGCCTGTTTCTGGAAGCGCCTACATCTATTCCAACACCTCAACATTTAGAAGACACGACGATTCCCTCCTTATTGGACTTAGGTTATACAGAGGAAGAGTGTAGCTGGGCCGAATCTCAGGACTTTTGCGCTGGCGAAAATCAAGCCATCAAACAGTTGAACAGCGTGCTTACCCCAGACTATGCAGAACTGCCAAATTACACCTTGATCTCACCTTACATCGCCATTGGGTCTTTATCCCCCCTATATGTTTATCATCAAATGCAAAATTCAACACTGGCAACCAATAAACGTCGGTACGATCGTATGCTCACGATGTTACTGTGGCGGGATTATTTTAGATTCATGCTTAAAAAGCATCCAAACGTATTTTTCAAAATGTCTGGCTTTAGTAAAAACACCGACTTGGAGGAAAACGGCCGAGAGGAGAAAGTCAAGAAGTGGATGAATGCCTTAACCGGTGAACCTGAAGTAGACCAAGTTATCAATAAACTTAAGGATACCGGCAACATTACCTATGCAGAACGAAAGCTGATCGCGGCTTATTTTATACAGGAAATTAGTGAGAATTGGTTAATTGGGGCGGCATTCTTTGAGCAACATCTACTCGACTTCGCACCAGCGACCACCTATGGATTTTGGTCCCATATTGCTGGTGTAGGCACCAGTCAAAAAGAAAACAACACACTAGCTTGGAAAGATTACGTCAAAAAGATGTTAACACATAAAACCTGATTGAATGAGAGGCACCCACAAGCCGAAAACTAAGTGATGAGCTAGCACTTACCTATTAAAATCGGACTCACATTTATTTTCTTGTTAGAAAACTTATGTATGGGTAACTAAAAACGCTATTTAATCGAGAAATATTACGGAAAAGTAAGTTTATTATTTATAAATTTGGCAAAATTTTATCACCCCTATCCAAATGGACAAATTGACATTTCTGAGTAACGCTGATTCGAGTTATATCGATGGATTATATCAAGCTTATAAAGCTGATCCCAATTCCGTAGAGTTCGGATGGCAAAAGTTTTTTGAGGGATTTGATTTTGGACAAACTTCAGAGCCTGGTAGCTCGAGTGCGAGTACCGATGTATCTGATCACGCGTTGAAAGAAATCAATGTCCTCAACATGATTCACGGCTACCGTGATCGAGGGCATTTATTTACGCAAACCAACCCTGTTCGTGAGCGTAGAAAATACTATCCTGGAAAAGAGTTGGAGACTTTCGGCTTGTCTGAAGCCGATATGGATACGACATTTAATGCTGGTGTCGAGGTCGGCTTAGGCCCCGCAAAACTAAGGGACATTAGGCAGTTGATTGAAGACACCTATTGCCGTTCCATTGGGGCGGAATTCAAATACATCCGTAACCCAGAGAAAATCAAATGGTTGCAAGACCGGATGGAGGACGAACGCAATCAACCGAGCTACGATGTCGAGCAGAAGAAACGTATCTTCAGAAAGTTGAATCGTGCAGTTGTATTTGAAAGCTTTTTAGGCACCAAGTTTCTGGGTCAAAAGCGTTTTTCATTAGAAGGTGCAGAGAGCCTGATACCGGCGCTTGATTCTATCATCGAGAAAGGTGCGAGCTTAGGTCTTCAAGAATTCATGATTGGTATGGCGCACCGTGGGCGTTTGAACGTACTGGCTAACATTATGGGTAAACCTTATAAGACCATTTTCTCCGAATTCGAGGGAAAAATGTATGAAGAGGAAGATCCCGAACTTCAATTTGGAGGAGACGTAAAATATCATTTAGGGTATTCTTCAGACGTAACCACCGAGGACGGAAAACAGATTCATCTGTCGCTCGCTCCCAATCCATCCCATTTGGAAACTGTCGATCCAATCGTCGAAGGAATTACGCGATCGAAGATTGATATGAAGTATAACGGTGATTCGTCGAAAATTGCACCGATTTTAATTCATGGTGATGCGGCTATTGCTGGGCAGGGTGTAGTCTATGAAGTGACACAGATGTCAAAATTAGAAGGCTATAGAACTGGAGGGACCATACATATCGTCATCAACAATCAGGTGGGGTTCACGACAAACTACAAAGATGCGCGTTCCGGAACATACTGTACGGATGTAGCTAAAATCACGTCCTCTCCTGTTTTTCATGTCAACGGAGATGATGTCGAAGCCGTAGTATATGCCATCAACTTAGCGGTGGAATACCGACAAAAATACAAAACGGATGTCTTTATCGACTTGCTATGCTACCGTCGCTATGGACACAACGAGGCGGATGAACCGAAATTCACGCAGCCGCTGTTATACAAAGCGATTGAAAAACATCCGAATCCTAAAGATGTATATGCAAAAAAGCTGACCGAAGAGAAATCTTTAGAGGACAACTATGCGAAGCAACAGGAAAAGGAATTTAAAGACCACTTACAAGGTGAATTGGACGCGGCTAAGAAAATTGAGCGGTTAGAGGATGAGATTCCGATGTTCGGAGGAGCATGGAAAGGTCTTCATGCGGCGAAGCGCGCAGAGATCTTTGAAGAAACCGAAACCAAAGTTGCCGCGAACGTCTTTATACAACTTGCGCAAGAGATTACTCACTTGCCAGAGGACAAAAAATTCTTTCGGAAAATATCCAAACTTTTCAAAGATCGTGCGGCAATGATCGAAAAAGACAGTTACGATTGGGCAATGGGCGAGTTGATGGCTTATGCCACACTACTTAACGAAGGGAAACGGGTCCGCATATCCGGACAAGATGTCCAACGTGGGACCTTCTCTCACCGTCACGCTGTGTTAACGCTTGAAGATTCCGAAGAACGCTATATTCCGCTAGCCAACGTAAATGGCGGTGAACGATTTAACATATACAATTCACTGCTTTCCGAATACGGCGTATTGGGATTTGAATACGGTTACGCCCTTGCAAATCCGCAAGCGCTTACCGTATGGGAAGCCCAATTCGGAGATTTCTACAATGGAGCGCAAGTCATCATAGATCAATATTTATCCAGCGCCGAAACGAAATGGAAACGTTCTAACGGCTTGGTGATGATGCTTCCACACGGTATGGAAGGTCAGGGCCCAGAACACTCATCAGGCAGAATCGAGCGGTTTTTGGAACTGTGTGCCAACGACAACATGATTATTGCCAACTGTACCACACCAGCTAACTATTTCCACCTGCTGCGTCGTCAAATGGTTCGCGATTTCCGCAAGCCGTTGGTTGTATTTACTCCAAAAAGTCTCTTGAGACACCCTAAGGTAGTCTCGCGATTGGATGATTTCACAAAAACCAATTTCCAAGAGGTTATTGACGACACCTATGTTAAAGCCAACTCGGTGAAACGCGTCTTGTTCTGCTCTGGAAAAATCTATTATGAATTATTAGAAAAACAACAAAACGATAAGCGTCAGGATATAGCGATAGTCCGGATCGAGCAGCTTTACCCCGCACCTACCCAACAATTGGAAGCGATACACAAACGCTATAAGAACGCCAAAGAATTCCTTTGGGTACAAGAGGAAAATGAAAACATGGGCGCTTGGCCATTTTATTGCCGCACGTTGCGCAAAACGCCAATCGAATTCACCGATGTGATTACGCGTGCTGCAAGCGGAAGTCCAGCGACGGGATACATGAAAAAGCATCAATCCCAACAAGAGAAAATCATTAATAAATCATTTGAATAAACAATTTGTTTAACCATCCGTTTTAATACTATTATGTATATTTACGGAGGTAAAAAGAAGTAATATGAGCGTAGAAATCAAAGTGCCTTCGGTAGGAGAATCCATTACCGAAGTAACCTTGGCCCAATGGCTAAAAGAAGACGGTGATTACGTCGAAATGGACGAAAATATCGCTGAATTAGAATCCGATAAAGCAACATTTGAATTGCCAGCTGAAAAGGCAGGTATCTTACGCATCATCGCGCAAGAAGGTGATACGGTTGAAATCGGTGCCGTAGTCTGTAGCATTGAAGAGGGCGATGCGCCCGCTGGATCAACCGAAGAAAAAGGTAGTAAAGACGATACAGCCTCAAATGATGCACCGGCCAAGGTGGAGGAAAGCGATTCAGCCTCCGACAGCTATGCTGCGGGAACCGCCTCACCAGCTGCCGCAAAAATATTACGTGAAAAAGGAATTGATCCTGCATCGATCAAAGGGACTGGTAAAGACGGTCGAGTGACAAAAGAGGATGCAGAAAAAGCGCAAGCTCAACCCGCAAAACCAGCGAAACCAAGTACGCCTGCAGCTGCTGCACCGGTAAGTGCTCCTGGGGAACGTAATGAGCGCAGGGAGAAAATGACCTCGCTTCGTAAAACCATCGCAAAACGTTTAGTGACCGTAAAAAATGAAACGGCCATGTTAACCACGTTTAATGAAGTGAATATGCAGCCGATCATGGATCTGCGCGCAAAATATAAAGAAAGCTTTAAAGAGAAGCACGGTATTGGTTTAGGATTCATGTCGTTCTTTACTAAAGCAGTTACCGCCGCGTTAAAGGAATGGCCTGCGGTCAATGCGCGAATCGAAGACAACGAGATTGTTTATTCAGATTTTGCAGATATCTCTATCGCCGTCTCGGCTCCGAAAGGTCTTGTCGTCCCTGTGGTAAGAAATGCAGAATCATTGGCCTTGCATCAAATTGAGAAAGCGATCGCTGATCTAGCTGGAAAAGCTCGCGACAACAAATTAACGATCGAGGAAATGACAGGTGGTACCTTCACCATCACTAATGGTGGGGTGTTTGGATCCATGATGTCTACACCGATTATTAACGCACCTCAGTCAGCCATACTAGGCATGCACAACATCATTCAACGCCCGGTAGCTGAAAATGGTGAAGTCGTCATTCGCCCGATGATGTACATCGCGCTTTCTTACGACCACCGAATTGTGGATGGTCGCGAGTCGGTCAGCTTCTTAGTTCGAGTGAAACAACTTTTAGAAGATCCAGCCCGATTACTATTGGAGGTTTAATAGCCCTCATCAGAAATAAAAAAAGGTCAGCAAAAAATCAGCTGACCTTTTGTATTTTTGTACCCACTTTCAGTTCATTGAGTCATGCGTCGTAACCACTGTATATTTTATTTGCTGTTTTTCTGGGCCGTAGTTTTAGGACCACTCCAAGCTTTGGGACAACAAATTGGATTTAAAACTGATTTTTTCGGATATGCCGACAACCGCGAATTCGGCGCACCTTACACCGCGGATAAGACTTATTTCGGCGCTACCATTTCACCACAACTGTATTTCCAAATCGAGGAAAACCACCGATTGTATGGTGGTCTACATTTCAATCAAGAATTCGGGAAACACCATAACAATAAACCACGTGTTAATCCGATTGCCTATTATAATTTTCAAAACTCCGAAATTGATTTCGCGCTAGGTTTTATTCCCAGAGATCAAAGGCTAGCTTCTCTACCCAGATTAGTGCTAGCGGACACTTTTTTGTACGATCGCCCCAATGTAGAGGGCATGTACTTTAATTATAAAAACAGCCGCTTCCAGCAGGCTATTTTCATCGATTGGTTAAGCAAACAATCGCCTACAGAACGGGAACAATTTCTAGTCGGAATCACGGGGCGGTTTGATGTGGGAAAAATATACTTTCGGAATGACGGACTCATGTACCATAATGCCCTAACCAGCACCGATAGTATAGAACAACATCTTCAAGACAATGGTGTGTTTTTAGTTCGTGTAGGGGCCAATCTTTCGACCTATACATTTTTAGATTCATTGAGCATAGATGCAGGTGTCGCCTTGGGATTTAACCGAATTCGTGACGTCCATGATATGCAATATACTACGGGTTTTGTGAGTGAATTACATGCCGGATTAGGAAATTTCTTTTTAAATAACACGCTCTTCTTAGGTCAAGCGATGAACTTACCGCTAGGCGACCCTTTCTATCATCGAACCGGATATGATCGACTAGACATAGGCTGGGCACCTTTTCGGACGGATAGAATCGAAGGCCGATTCACTGCTTCCTTCCATTTTTCTCCGGGCCGGATCGATAACCAACAGATGTTCACGCTACGTTATCGCTTTCAGACCCATCTACATCGTTAGTCTATCGACAGGCGATTATGAATCATACGTGAATTGTACTGTTGAATAAATGCGTGAATATGCTTAATCAAATCCTGTTGCACTTCAGGTTGCTGGCCTTTGATGTCTGATTGCATCAGACTATCTGCTCGAAGATCGTATAATGACCTCACTTGCTGCTGTCCATATACCATAAAATAGTCGTCCATGAAGAAGTTATAGTTCTCTCCCATATTGTTGACGATGAAATTTCTTCTCTCCTTGGAAAAAGCATCAAAACCAAATGCAAAATAAGGTTGATCGTATTCCAAAAAATTAAGCACGGTAGGGAGAATATCGATTTGTTGAACCAGTCGATCGGATATGCCTTTTAATTCACCACCTGGATAGTAAAAAACAATTGGAATGGCAAAGGAATTGGCCGTTGTATGGTATAAGGGATAGTGACTCATACTACCGTGATCCGCACAAATCACAAAAAGTGTTTCCTCAAACCAGTCCATGTTCTTAACCCGCTCAAAGAACTTCTTCAACGCGTGATCGGCATAACCTAAAGGCTCATGAAGCGGCAAGGTACCTTTGGGAAAGGTATCCGCATACGCTTCAGGTACGTTGAAAGGGTGATGGGATGATAAGGAAAAAAAGCTAGCAAAAAAAGGCGTGGGCATCTGTTCCAACTCGCTAGCCATGTACTGCATGAATGGCTCATCCCAAATTCCCCATATCCCGTCGAAATCTACGTTATTTCCGTATTCATTCTTCCCATAGTATCGTTCTATCCCCGCAAGCTGCATGAACGCCGAAAACCCCATACTACCATTGGGCGCGCCGTGGAAAAAAGCAGTAGTATACCCTTTGTCTCCTAAGATATGTGCTAAACTATTTGTGCGATTAGCAGAATAAGCAGATAAAACAAAGGGCTCGCCAATCGATGGTATACCGGTAATGATGGAAGGTAAAGCATCAATAGACTTCCTTCCATTCGCAAATGAGCGGTTAAAACTAAATGATTGTGCAATCAACGAATCAAGAAATGGTGTGTAGCCCTTATAGGTTCCATTCTCCAAATGGCGATTAAAAAAACCAATATGCTCCTTTCCGAAGCTTTCCATAATCAGGATGACTACATTCAGCTCTTTAAAGTTGGCCGAGTCGTGGGGCTGATGGATAACAGGATAAATCGACTCCAATTCCTCTGGCGCAAAATAATCCACTTCTTCTAGATTAACAGCTTTGAGCGTCTTTAATATCGAAAATGGCGTATTCAACACGATACTCATTTCATCTGGGTTTTTCACATAATCACCTGCATTACTCAAGGTAATAGGTCTTGTACTATGTGCCCAGCCTCCCCTCACTCCTCCTACAAAAAGAAAAGCGATGACCAGTATACTGAATGTTTGCACCAGGTAAAAACGCCAAGTTACCGCTTTCGGCCCGCTGATGGTAATCGCGTCATACACTTTCACGATGAACCAACATAGGAGGATGAAGAAAAGCAAGAGATACCAATATTCCAAGAGAAAGTCACCGCTCAACTTTACCAAGTTTTCTTCATTGGAAAACTGTTCAAAGACGGTTCCCGTTGTCCGTTTTAACGTAAAGGGATAATACGCGAAATCGATGACATTAAGAGCAACGCCTAGGCAGTTTGGCACGATAAACAGCCACCGCATTACCTTTTGATATCCGCCCTTATATTTAATTTTCAATGGAAGCCCTGCGAGCAAGATATAGCCCACATTCAAATACAGTAAGGCGACAAGGTCGAATCGTAATCCGCCCCACAGCATGGTCAAAAGCTGAGCGAAAGACACCTGAGGGA
>DXCW01000213.1 GCA_019115805.1 Candidatus Sphingobacterium stercorigallinarum | reverse complement strand
TGCCGCTTCGCCTGATTGACATGATCAAACTTGAAATATTGATGGTTTATTCCCCCCACCCAGACCTTAATTTCACCGGAGTAAGGATCCATTGCCATCATACCCGTATTGAGCATGGTGAGATAATGTTCAAGAGAGTCCATCGTTGAATAGTCGACACTGGCCATTCCGTCCCAGGTAAACACTTCCATGTTTTTTTTGACACGCAGTGCGGCCAACACTTGATCGTGATCTCCATATTTCTCCATTAATGATGCATATATGGGCAACTTCTTCGCTTGATCTTCTAAAAAGTCGGGAATGACATTCCCTTCTTTATCACGCCAGGGCTGCTCGCCCTCCCAAGCATGATCCAATCGATTCTGTAATTCCTTCATCTGCTGCGCGACGGCACGTTCTGCAATTTGTTGCATACGAGAATCAATTGACGTGTAGATTTTCAACCCACTGGTATAAATATCTATCCCTTCTCTCTCGGACCATTCATCAAGCCATTTCTCCACCGCTGTGCGTAAATAAGAATCATTGGCGCTCCTGATCTCCTGATTATTCAAGTTCAAACCCAGTGAATCCGCTCGTCGAGCGTCCAGTTCGTCTGCTGACAAATAACCTTCTTTAGCCATCTGCCCCAACACAACGTTTCTACGTTGACGCGCATTTTCCGGATTCCGAATGGGATTATACAAGGTTGTTGCTTTCAACATGCCCACAAGAACAGCAGCCTCTGACACGCCAATCTCCGAGGGCTGTTTGTCGAAATAGCGCACCGAAGCCGATTTTATTCCATAGGCATTGTTGCTAAAAGAGACGGTATTGAGATACATCGTAAGGATCTCCTGTTTGCTGTATTTACTCTCCAGCTTAAACGCGGTCATCCACTCTTTATATTTGGTGACCAGCAGCCCCACACCAGGGACACGGCCCAACAGGCCTTGCGCATCCTTATAACGGGTGCGGTATAAGTTTTTTGCAAGTTGCTGGGTAATGGTACTCCCGCCACGCTCGCTCCCCCCCAATGTCGACACGACTCCGCCAAATACGCCGATCAAATCTACACCTTGGTGTTTATAAAACCGTACATCTTCCGTAGCAATTAAAGCTTCAATGATATTTTCCGATATACTATCAAAAGGAACAGGATCCCGGTCTTGTTTGTAATACCGGCCAATCAATACCGAATCAGCCGTAAAAAGCTCCGAAGAAACATCAAGTTGGGGCAGCAGTATCTCACTTTTTGTCGGGGATGATCCGAAAAGTCCTAAAAAGTTAATTTGTACCGCACAGGTAAACAGGATAACACCATAAATAAGGATTAGGGCGATACGTAAAAATTTGTTTCGGACGCGTTTAAACATGCGGTAAATATGAAGAAAACTTTACAAAAAAAGACATCAATCCCCACAAATAGCTGCATCGAAATTAAAATTAACGAATTTTAACAATCTGGGTTCTGGCTTCCCAACGAGGCTCAGTATCGGCAACTTATAATAACAAAAACTGTACCTAACCCCCGCTATCCCGCAACCGAAGGGCAGAATTAAATATATTTCGTTATTTTTACAGATATTTATTTTTCGGGGACTATGTTAAAACAAACGCTACAGCAGAAATTATTACAGAAACTCTCACCGCAACAGATTCAATTCATCAAGTTGTTACAGGTACCCACTGTTTCGTTAGATGCCCGTATTAAAGAGGAACTTGAAGAAAATCCGGCTCTGGAAGACGGAAGTCTGACTAACATGAACGAACCGGCAGACGATTATCCCGACAAAGATCCTGAAGAAGATTTCACGTCAGAGGACAGTGGAATTGATGAGGAGTTTAGCGTCGATGAATACATACAAGAAGACGATTACCGCGATTACGGTGGCGGTTACGACCACGATGATGAAGACGGTAAAAAAGAGATGCCCATTGCCGTGCAGAACTCTTTTTTCGAGAACCTGCAAGATCAGCTTGATCTCCTCGCGCTCTCGGACAAGGACTATTTAATTGGCCAACAAATCATTGGATCGCTAGATGACGACGGGTACCTACGCCGTCCTTTACTTTCACTGATTGACGATATGGCATTCGCCCAAAACGTAATCGCCGAGGAACACGAAGTGGAGGAAATACTGAAACTGGTTCAGGAATTTGATCCCGCAGGAATCGGAGCGAGAAACCTACAAGAATGCTTAGCGATACAGCTGAGAAAGAAGGATCAGAATAACCCGCTTATTCAGCAGGCTACTTTAGTGGTAGATCACTATTTGGATGAATTCACTAAAAAGCATTACGAGAAAATCGAAAAGCAATTGGGAGTAAACTCAGAAGAATTGCGTGACATTGTTGGCGAAATACTTAAGCTGAATCCAAAACCGGGTGATTCGGGCGCTGTCGCAGGGAAACAACTGCAGATTATTCCAGATTTCCACATTAGCAATAACGATGGCGTGCTCCACTTAACGTTAAATGGAAGAAATGCACCGGAACTGCGTGTGTCCCGTTCTTATCAAGAAATGTTTGCGCATTATGAAAAGGCCGAGAAAACAGATAAAAAAATGCGAGAAGCCGTGCAATTTGTCAAACAAAAACTGGATTCAGCTAAATGGTTTATCGATGCGATTAAACAGCGTCAACAAACGCTTTTGAAAACCATGAACGCCATCATGGAATATCAATACGAATATTTCTTAACGGGCGATGATCGAATGCTCAAGCCCATGATATTAAAAGATATAGCCGACCGGATTGAGATGGACATTTCAACGGTTTCTCGAGTTGCGAATTCAAAATACGTCCAAACGGAATTTGGCACATTTTTGTTAAAATCGTTTTTTTCTGAAGCGATCCAAACGGAGTCGGGTGAAGAAGTCTCAAACAAAGAAGTCAAAAAAATCCTGGAAGAATGCATCAATAACGAGGACAAACGAAAGCCCTTAGCCGACGAAAAATTGACTGAGATCCTTAAAGACAAGGGCTATTCCATTGCGCGACGGACCGTCGCAAAATATCGAGAGGCAATGAATATTCCAGTGGCGCGTTTGCGGAAAGAATTATAATATTCGGAATCGGCATTGAATATTTTTCCCTTTTCTTGGAGTTTCAATTAAAGTATACTACTTTTGTAGAGTATTCAGAATTGCATGAGCAATACCAACCGAGTGTCGTCACCGCGGTGGTAGTTTAATACGGGTCAGTCGACCAAAAATTAACGTATAACTCTTCTCTGAATACAATTGATGGTTTCATTTAAACTTTAATTGTATGTCAACAACTGCTTTACTTCAAGAACACTTACTTAAAAAGTTTCATCATTATTCCACATTGGAGCTCGTGACATTAAACAATGATTTAATCGAATCAAATTGGGGCACCAGCAAAACCGTATTTCGCAACGCGTTACTGACCGCGCTTTCACGAAGAGGAATAGATCTGTCTGAGATTATATGCCGGCAAGACGGTTTCACCCAAATTCGGCGGGTTCCCGTTCGGGTAGTGGGTGATAAACTCGTTCCTGTGTCCGACTGATTCGGCACATATCGAGGCTAATCGTTAGTTAATTGCCGCTCCGATTTTGGCGCTGCGCTCTAACGCATAGAGCGCGAATGTGCCTAACCAATGGCTTCCCATATAGTCGTCTTGATGACTAAGATTGTCAATTGAAAAATCGAAATGCGATTGTCCACTTTCCGCTAAATGCGCCAATGCGTCGTCGAACTGAGACAAGCCATATAGGCAGGCCGATCGGCTGTAGTTCAATCCATCAAGATGAACAAGTTTTCCGTCACTCCGATCTTTTACAATGGCGGGGCTCAACTGAAAATCCGTCGTTAGCAATTCGGGCATGAATTCAGGTAACCAGGACAGATAAGCGGACCGGTCCATTAATCTGCTCATCAAATACGCCTCTTCTAAACAGGGGGAAAGAAAATCATATCCACTCGGTTCAAAACCTAAATCACAACCGCGGTCTCCTTGATAAAGTCGCGTGGCATGCTCGCGAATCAGCGATTCAAAAGCGACATTTCCACTCGATCTAGCGTAATCTAAAGAAAGTGACAGACTAAACGCAGAATTGTCATGTTGCCCTGCACGAATCGGATAAACGAGCTTGGGTAGATATACATGGTACTTATCGATGAGTACCTCTACTAAAGGCTGTAGCGCCGCCGCCCACTCTTTGGCCTGGGCGTCGTCCCAGGTTATAAGCGCTTCTTGAAGCTTGAATAACCACGCCCAGCCGTAGGTACGTTCGAAGTTTTGATTGTGCTGATCTTCAAAAAATGCGATCTCTACTTGAATGTTCTCCGGTGTGAGATGAGCCGAGAGGAGGCTTCTGATTTCACCATCTAGATCCAATTCAGGGAACTGCTTTAATAATTGCACGATGGTCCAATACCCATGCACGGCGGAATGCCAATCAAAACAACCGTAAAATACGGGGTGAAGTTGGCGAGGTGATTGCAAATCTTCCGCGCCGCCTAATACTTGGCCTAGCTTATTGGGGTATTCTATTTCCAAGCAACTCACCGGGAGCGCTAAGATACGCTTAGCAAGGTCAATGGAAAGACGAGGGCGCTCCGACGGTTTATCCGCTTGCTGAGGTCCACTACAGGAAACCAAACCAACGAGTAAAAGAAGCAAGATCGTGCACGAAAATCTACGCATGATAAACTGGCAATATATTTGATTAATATCTTCAAAAATACATTTTAATTCAAACTAAATACCACAAAATATGAACTTAAGTGAACTCGTATCGGGCAGCATCGGTACGCAAGCGGTCGAAGGGATTTCCAATCAGTTAGGGATCGCACCAGAAAAAACCAAATGGGTCGTATCGGCTGCTATTCCCCTGATGGTGTCATCGTTAAAGTACAACGCCGAAAAAAAGCCAGAATCAACCCAGCAAATCCAAGCACTTGCAGATAAGCACGAGGGCAATATATTTGAAAATCTAGGGTCTTTGTTTGGTTCATCTCCTTCGCAAGAAGATTGTCAAATCGTCAACCATATCTTTGGAAAAAACACCAACCAAGTGCAGCAATCCCTTGCCGAAAAGTCCGGTCTAAGCACGGACAAAGTAGCTGGGATACTGGCCTTACTCGGTCCGATCATTATGGGTTTTATTGGAAAACAGCGACAAGGGACCTCAGGTGGTTTGGGTGATTTATTAGGCGGATTGATTAAAGGTGAGAACACGACGAATGCTGCCGGTGAAGGATTTGGCGGTATAATCGGTAATATATTAGGTGGTGATAAAGCGAATTCCGCCAACACGCCGACAGATGGCTTGGGCGATCTGGCCGGAGAATTTTTCAACCAAGGAAATGACAGTAAAAAACAGGGCAGCATCCTGGATAACCTAGCGGGCATGTTTTCGAAAAAATAGCTGAGTCCGTGGTTTGAAAGTGCACGAATACGAACAGTTGGAACGTATTCGCGCTTCTTTTAATAGAATAGCATATATTTGATTATGCAGTATAAAATCAGCTTCAAAAACGACTATAGCGAAGGTGCGCATCCCTATGTCTTAGAGGTGCTTTCGCAGACCAACCAACAGCAGCAGGCCGGATACGGTCATGATCAGATCAGTCAACATGCCCGAAGCCTCATCCGCTCAGCGATCCAACGGGAGGAAAGTTCAGTTTTCTTTGTTGCGGGCGGCACACAAGCAAATCTTTTAGTAATCAGCCACTTACTACGCTCCTACCAATCTGTTATCGCTGTAGATAGCGCTCATATTCATGTCCATGAAACCGGGGCCATTGAGAGTGCCGGTCATAAAATAAATCTCGTTCGACACGTTGATGGAAAACTGAATGTAACAGCCATCCAAGAGCTATTGAATAGCCATCAAGACAACCACATGGTTATGCCAAAAATGGTATACGTATCGCATTGCACCGAATTGGGAACCATTTATCGAAAATCGGAACTGAGAGACATCTCTCAGTTTTGCAGGTCGAACGGGCTGTTGTTATTTCTTGATGGAGCACGTTTAGGCTGCGCGCTAACTGCTGATGGCAACGACCTGTCCTTGAGTGATATTGCTGATTATTGTGACGTGTTTTATATAGGTGCAACGAAAAATGGCGGGTTATTGGGAGAAGCGATCGTATTCCCCGACCCGGATTTAAGTACGGGGTTTGATTTCCATTTGAAACAGAAAGGAGCCTTACTGGCGAAGGGCAGATTATTAGGCGCCCAATTTTACGCGCTGCTAGAAACCGGACTCTTCTTTGATCTCGCACGGCACGCCAACGGGATGGCAGCGCGACTGTCGCAAGCCTTTCGTGATTGCGGATACGCATTCGCCTTTCCTCCGGTAAGCAATCAAATTTTCCCTATTCTTCCTTTTGACTTAATCGAGCGCTTGCAAGAAAAATATGATTTTTACCGCTGGCAATCTGTGGACGATAACCGTGCGGTTGTCCGTTTGGTGTGCTCCTGGGCCACCACTAAGGAATCCGTCGACCGATTCATCGATGATTTGACCCATCAAACGCCGCATCGGAATATCGATTCGATTTAGTATGTTTGACGATCATGATCAGTAAACCTACGGAAACCAACGAACTCGTTACCTTGGTGAGTGATACCGACGAAGTGCTCGGACAAATGGAGAAACACCTCGCCCACCGTTTAAATAAGAAACACAGAGCGTTTTCTGTTATCTTATTCGACGCGGAGGGCCATATGATCCTACAGCGCCGTGCTGCTACTAAATATCACAGCCCCGACTTATGGACCAACGCCTGTTGCGGACATCCCCGTCCAGGGGAAGCTACCTTAGATGCGGCTCATCGTCGGCTCGGAGAGGAAATGGGAATCGACACACCCCTACAACACCTTTTCACCGTTAGCTATCAGTATGCGGTTTCAACAGACATGTGGGAAAACGAATACGATCATATATTTATCGGTTCGTATGCGTCCCCTGAGTTCCAACTTAATCCGGAAGAAATAAGCGAAATACAAACGCTAAGCCTCCCTTTTCTCGAGCGAGATATCGTAGAAAATCCTGATCGGTATACCGTTTGGTTCAAACTGATTCTCCCGAAATTGGTGGCACATTTAACAGAAACAAAAGAGGGCTAGTGCAGGTTGGTTACCGGCACAAGCTGCTGCCCGCATCCAATAGAACATACGCTCGGTTTAAAATCACACAAACGATTGCTTTCCATTTGCGTTTTTTTTAAATCAATTTGCTCCCTATTTTGAGGTATTACTAAAATTATACCTCATCATGAAACGTAAAAACATTAGCTTAACGCTATCTGCATTACTATTGACAGGCTTGTTTCATCAAGCGTGTACCACGGAGTCGCTAACAGACGACTTCTCGAATGGCAACACGCTGGTGGATACGGTGTTCCTAGCCGGGAATTCATTTATTACCGCATCTTCCAGCGGGAGCACCGCAGTAATCGAATCGGAAGGTGTAAAGCAATGGTCCGACCCGGCTACTGTGATCAGCACCTACCTCCGTGTTGATCAAGCAGACGAGTTACGCATTGCGCTACCTAACCAAATCTTAGCAACAGATGCATCGAGCACCGTCAGTATCCGGGTAAACGATGGAGATAAAAAGACGATCGACCTGCAAGGGAGTCAGGCCGGCCCATACGATTTAGGTACATTCGCTGTGGATGAAGGGTATGTTAAGATCGATCTACAAGGTGTCGATCGTAGCGCGGAAAACTTTGGGCAAATACCGGCTTTACTGATCTCGGGGAATCATGCAGAAACCTCGTTATTATACAGCGACCAGAAAGACTTCTTTTATTGGGCACGTCGGGGTCCATCGTGTCATCTAACCTATACCGTTCCCACAGACGAATCAATCCGTTACTATTACAATGAAATCAACGTTCCGGTTGGAGAAGATCCGGTTGGTTCTTACTTCATGGCTAACGGATTTGGCGAGGGGTATTTTGGAATCCAAGTCAATTCCGAAGATGAAAGGCGGATTTTGTTTTCGGTATGGAGTCCACATGAAACCGATGATCCGGAAAGCATCCCTGAGGACAAACGAATTACGTTAAATAAAAAAGGTGAACAAGTATACGTGGGAGAATTCGGTAATGAGGGTTCCGGTGGACAAAGCTACCTGGTGTACCCTTGGGAAGCCGGAAAAACCTACCAATTTCTCTTAAAGGGAGAGCCGGACGGGAATGGAAAAACAGACTATACCGCGTGGTTTCATGCTCCGGATGAAAACCGGTGGAAGTTAATTGCCAGTTTCAAGCGCCCAGAGACAGACACCTATCTCACAGGCTTTCATAGCTTCTTAGAGAACTTCAATCCGAATCAGGGGTACCACGGACGGAAAGCAAATTATTTAAATCAATGGGTACATACCGCATCGGGTGAATGGTTAAAGGTCAGCGAAGCTAAGTTTACGGTGGACGCGACCTACGCTGAGCAGCAACGTATTGACGCTATTGGAGGTGTTGCTGATAATGGATACTTTTTAAAGAACGGTGGATTCTTCAGTGAATTATTAGAGCCTGGCACCGCGCTTCAAGCAGAAAACGCTGGCACGCAACCGCAGGTTAATTTTGATACGCTGCCGTAATTGTATCGATAAAACTAAACGATATTACGAGATAAAAGCCCGATACTCAGGAAGTACCGGGCTTTTTAACCAATTATAAACTTAAATTATGAGATCGCAAATATAAATAAATTATGGGAAGTGCAAGGGCTGTTTAAAAGGAAACAGCGCCTTAACGATCTACCTCACCTAAAACGATATCAATAGATCCCAATATAGCGATCAAATCGGCAATCAGCACTCCCCTACCCAATTCCGGGAGTACCGAAAGGTTGTTAAAACTAGGCCCCCTGGCTTTTACACGTTTCGGAATATCGGTCTTCTCGGCTGTCACGAAATAAAAACCCAATTCGCCCTTTGGATTTTCTGCACGCACATAATAATCCTGTGCTTTCAGATTGACTTTTCTGGGGACAAGTGCTCTGGGATCAAAGTCTGGCGTCCGGCGATAATCACTTTGTAGTCGATCCAAACACTGTTGGATAATGCATACAGATTCCCTAATTTCGTCAACGCGTACCTTATAGCGATCCCAGCAATCCCCTAGCATTCCCATTTCCCCTTTTCCTACCGGAATGTCGAACTCCAGCTCCGGATAAACCGAATACCCGTCGATACGGCGTAAATCCCATTTGATTCCCGACGCCCGAAGCATAGGCCCCGAACAACCGAAATTAATGGCAACATCTGCCGGTAAAGCACCGATGTTCGCCGTACGTTGAATAAAAATCTGATTCGTCGATAACAGATCATCCAATTCCGTTAGCTTAGGCGTGAAATAATCAATAAACTCTTGACACCGTGTTTCAAAATTTACGGGTAAATCGTAAAAAAGCCCACCAATCCAGATATAATTATACAACATTCGGGAACCGGATGCCCATTCCAACATATTCATGATATGTTCGCGATCTCTGAAACACCACATAAACGGCGTAAACGCGCCAATATCTATACCGTACGTACCGATTGCGATTAAATGAGAAGCTATTCTATTCAATTCGCACACCAACACACGGATATATTCTATCCGTTTGGGAATCTTTTGATCCAAGCCTAGCATACGCTCCACTCCCATCACAAATGCATGGCTGTTATTCATAGAAGCCAGGTAATCCAAACGATCCGTGAAGGGAATCGTTTTCGTGTAATTCATCGATTCGGCATGCTTGTCAAAACAACGGTGTAAATAGCCCATGTGCGGAATAACATCTTTCACCACTTCGCCATCGGTAATCAGTTCCAGGCGTAACACCCCATGTGTAGATGGGTGTTGGGGTCCCATATTGAGCACCATTTCCTGCGAAGAAACTGATGCAATTCGCTCTTGGTATTTTTTATTCGCCTGTTGATACAACTCGTTCATAAATTTTACAATAATTATATAGACGATAACCGGTCATGGCATGGACGACATCGTGATATCCATCCGCCGATCAACATCTACCTTTCTCTCGTTCCCGAGCTTATACTTTAGTTAATGGGAATACCGTGATACTCCTCCGGATCGGTATAATCCTTACGTAAGGGATACCCTTGCCAATCTTCGGGCATTAGAATACGCCGGAGATCGGGATGATCGGAAAAATATACCCCCACTAGATCATAGGCTTCT
>DXCW01000212.1 GCA_019115805.1 Candidatus Sphingobacterium stercorigallinarum | reverse complement strand
AAAAAACACAAGTGCGGTGGCGATAGCACGAAGGCTACACCTGTTCCCATGCCGAACACAGCAGTTAAGCTTCGTCACGCCAAGAGTAGTTGGGGGATCGCCCCCTGTGAGGGTAGGTAGTTGCCGCGCTTTGTTTTTGTTATTCCGGCATAGCTCAGTTGGTAGAGCATCTGACTGTTAATCAGGGTGTCGACGGTTCGAGTCCGCCTGCCGGAGTTTTTATTGATGGAGAGCTGTCCGAGTGGCTTAAGGAGCATGATTGGAAATCATGTAAGGGGGGATGCCCTCCTTCAAGGGTTCGAATCCCTTGCTCTCCGTAGATAAATGACCCGTTGGTCAAGTGGTTAAGACACCGCCCTTTCACGGCGGTAACATGGGTTCAAATCCCGTACGGGTCATATTGGAGGATTAGCTCAGTTGGGAGAGCGTCTGCCTTACAAGCAGAGGGTCACAGGTTCGAGCCCTGTATCCTCCATAAATAATTCGGTCCTATGGTGTAGGGGTTTATCACGCCTGCCTGTCACGCAGGAGATCGCCGGTTCAAATCCGGCTAGGACCGTTAGGATAAGATTTCATCTTATTCATTTAAAATTGATGTAAATGGCTCGGTAGCTCAGTCGGTAGAGCAATGGATTGAAGCTCCATGTGTCGGCGGTTCGATTCCGTCCCGCGCCATTATGGAAGGGTAGCGAAGTCTGGCTAAACGCGGCGGACTGTAAATCCGCTCCTTCGGGTTCGGTGGTTCGAATCCACTCCCTTCCATCAATTTATAGGGATATAGTTCAAGGGCAGAACAACGGTCTCCAAAACCGTCGATGCGGGTTCGATTCCTGCTATCCCTGCCAGTTATGGCGGTAGTGGTGAAGTGGTTAACACACCGGATTGTGGCTCCGGCACGCGTGGGTTCGACCCCCACCTACCGCCCTTATTATTGGGGTATAGCCAAGTGGTAAGGCATGGGACTTTGACTCCCACATGCGCTGGTTCGAATCCAGCTATCCCAATAAGGGTTTGTTCCTTTAGAATGGCGGTATAGCCAAGTGGTAAGGCAGAGTTCTGCAAAACCTTCATCACCGGTTCAAATCCGGTTACCGCCTTTAGTTGCTTTAGGCGCTAACATATAGTATAATTATTTTTGTTGATATGCCGGTGTGGCGGAATTGGCAGACGCGCTGGACTCAAAATCCAGTTCCCGTTGAGGGAGTATCGGTTCGACCCCGATCACCGGTATTACTAAGGACATGACTTTGTTGGTCATGTCTTTTTTTATGTCTTGAAAATGTTGGTTGTCGTTCAGTTGCTTTAACTTGAGATCCACAGATTTTAAGAATGATCTGGTCTTTTCTGAGAGAATTTCGTTAAGTGTGATACTGATGAATTATTTGCTATAGTTTAACCTTCAGCTGCTTGATTTTTTAGAAGGTCAAAGTGATCAGCCCTGTAATAAGCTCAAAAATGAGCAGTTTGAAAATTCGATACTCATTGATTTTCATTACATATCGTAGAGCGGGCTATATGTGGTAGGTTGAACTGGATATTAAATAACAACGAGTTAATTAAGCTGATTTTGTCTTATTGCTTTGTATTTTGATATATACCAATGTAAAGAAATGTAACATTAAAATGGCTACAAGGGACGTTTAAGGACTTTTTATCACCAAAATTATTGCATACCACTCAATATATGTTAGAATTTATAACATATATTGAAGGAGGATGCATATGAATACTGTGAACACGACGTTTTTAATACTTGCAACAATTTTAGTTTTTAGTATGACACCTGGATTAGCTTTTTTTTATGGGGGATTGGTTTCGAAAAAAAATGTAGTCAATACTATGTTATCGGTGTTTGTACTCTGTGGGCTTTCCGTGGTGCTATTTATCGCGGTGGGCTATGAACTTTCTTTTGGAACTGATATTGGCGGTATAATTGGGCATGTCTCTCATTTTTTCTTGAGCGGTTTTGATCTCAACGCAATCAAAGATACTCAGATGGGATTGACCCATGCGATTTTCTTGGCATTCGAAATGATGTTTGCTATTATTACCCCCGCCTTGTTCGTAGGCTCTATTGTTGGACGGATGAGGTTTAATTTTCTGATGGTATTTGTGATATTCTGGAGTTTGTTAGTTTATTATCCTATGGTACATATGGTGTGGACTCCAAATGGTTTACTGGCATCATTAGGTGTTTTGGACTTCGCGGGTGGAACTGTTGTTCACATCAATGCCGGAATCACAGCATTGTTATTATCACTTTTTTTAGGTCCACGTCTTAAAAGAAATGATGAGCATTACAACTTATCCTGGGTCTTATTGGGAACAGCTATCTTGTGGATCGGATGGTATGGATTTAACGCAGGATCAGCTTTCGGAATAAATAACGTGGCTTTAGCTGCATTTTTGACTACTACAGTCGCCACAGCTGTTTCTATGCTGACATGGTTACTGTTAGAGGTTTTCTTACAAGGAAAGCCAACTTTAGTTGGTGTTTGCACCGGCGCATTGTGTGGGTTAGTGGGCATTACTCCTGGAACAGGGTATGTCACGAATACTGGTGCCTTTTTTATCGGTTGCTTGTGTGCGGTCTGCAGTTATTTTTTTGTGAATTCTGTCAAACCGCGGATGAAATTTGATGACCCGTTAGACGCTTTTGGCTGTCACGGTGTTTCAGGTATTATTGGTTCGCTTTTAGTCGGGGCCTTTGCGACAAATAAAGTTAATTCAGCCGTAACCGATAATGGACTGTTTTATGGTGGCGGAGCCAAGTTGCTCGGTATCCAATTATTGGGAACGGTGATCAGCATCCTATTTACGAGTGTTGTAGTGGCGATCATCATTGTGGTTCTTAAAAAATTCATGGCAATGCGTGTTTCGCAAGAAGATGAAACTGCAGGGCTGGATCTTAGCTTGCATGGTGAAAAAGCTGATTATTTGATCGACTCACATTTCCGTGATGTTTCTGATTACCAAGAAGAATTTAGAGGCCAATTATCTCGCTTCAATAAAAAATCTTGATAAAACTGCACATAAAAAAGCATGTCCTTGGTAGACATGCTTTTTTACTATCCTCATTATATTGTGTCAAATTTGTAATCAATACCTATATATAGTATGATACTGACTATTGAGAAACAACATCTTGCGTATTGGCATAAGAAATCGTTACATAATAGTTCAGAAGGGGGATAATCGAATTGATAAATATCAAGGAACATTTAAAGGTAAAAGTTAGTTTACCAACAGAAGTTGTAAAACGTGATGGTTATCCGGTAAAATTTCAACTTTATAAATTAGAAAACGTGCTTGAAAATTTAAATTTAGAAGCAAAATCTTCCACCTTGTTAAATACACTACTGGCTTCTTTTAACGGGCAAAGTTCGATCACCGCGCAGGAACTTTCTCAAAAAATGGTCGAAGTACTCGAGCATTTTGGTTATCAAAATGAAGCACAAGCATATCTTACTTATCGGCAAAAAGAAGAGCAATCATGGAAAGAACAGACCGACCCACGTACAAGGTTAGAGAGGCTGCTTTCACAAGATCCAGAATTAGTACATGAAAATGCCAACAAGGATAGTAATGTTTTTAATACACAGCGTGATCTGACAGCTGGGACGGTAGGAAAGACTTTAGGCCTTAAGTTAATGCCGCAACATGTGGCTAAAGCACACTTACGTGGTGATATTCATTATCATGACCTTGATTATACTCCGTGGAGCCCGATGACTAACTGCTGTTTGATCGATTTTAAAGAAATGTTGACTAATGGCTTTAAAATCGGTAATGCCGAGGTCGTAAGTCCACACTCGATTCAAACTGCAACGGCTCAGATGTCACAAATTATTGCCAATGTTGCTTCTAGTCAATATGGTGGATGCTCAGCCGACCGTGTCGATGAACTCTTAGAGCCGTTTGCGCTTAAAAATTATCACAAACATTTGGTAGAAGGGGCGGAATTTATTGACAGTCAGGAAAAAGTCGAGCAGTTTGCAAAGAAACGGACTAAAAAAGATATTTATGACGCCATGCAAGCCCTGGAATACGAAATCAATACTTTGTTTTCATCGCAAGGACAAACGCCATTTACCACTTTAGGATTCGGTTTAGGAACTTCGTGGATCTGTCGTGAGATCCAGAAATCTATTTTAAGGATCAGGATCACTGGCTTAGGTAAGGAAAAGAGAACGGCTATTTTCCCTAAACTCGTTTTTACAATTAAAAAAGGGGTCAACTTCGCACCAACAGACCCTAATTATGATGTTAAAGAATTAGCGGTCGAATGTGCAACTAAAAGAATGTATCCGGATGTTTTAATGTACGATAAAATCAAAGAAATCACCGGGAGCTTTAAAGTTCCGATGGGTTGCCGTTCCTTTTTACAAGGCTGGACAGATGAAAACGGGGTCGAAATCAATTCTGGACGGATGAATCTCGGTGTTGTGACAGTTAATTTACCCAGGATAGCTTTAGAATCTCATGGCGATTTTGACTTGTTCTGGCAAATCTTTGAGGAACGAATGAATATTGCTAAAACTGCGTTAGATTTCAAAGTTAAGCGTGTCTTAGATGCAACTCCTGAAAATGCGCCGATCCTTTACCAGTATGGGGCATTTGGCAAGCGTCTTAAACCGGATGATGATGTGTCAGTGATGTTCGATCATGAACGTGCTACTGTTTCTTTAGGGTATATTGGATTATATGAAGTTGGGACCGTGTTTTTTGGCCCGAACTGGGAAAAAAATCAGGAAGCCCATGACTTTACAGTTTCGATCGTACGCTCTTTAGATGCTCATTGTAAAAGGTGGTCCAAAGAAACAGGCTATCATTTTAGTGTATATTCTACGCCTAGTGAATCTTTGACTGACCGCTTTTGCAGGCTGGATCTGGCAAAATTTGGTGAATTGAAAGATATTACAGC
>DXCW01000211.1 GCA_019115805.1 Candidatus Sphingobacterium stercorigallinarum | reverse complement strand
AGCAGAAAGTCAAACTTTTTGTTCTCCTCGGCCAGCGCTCTATCAATATCTTGCATCAGAGGGGTGAGCTCTTGCTGGAAATTCAATCGTTGTGCCGCGGCGTTAAGATGCGTGTAAACGCGTAGAAATTCAAAAAATAATCGAGATAAAGATTTGGCCAAGGTCTCGCGATAAAGACGCATCAAGATGGGTAGGGTCTTGCCCTCGTTGTCCAAATAGTTCTGTTTAATAGAAAGACCCAATAACAGAATCTGTCGGTTTTGTAGCTCCTTTTTTCCGTATAAAGCGGCGGCACCGGGAGGCTGTGGTATATTCATATCTTTGGCCAAACTGCTTCTGATTTCCGGCGCTTCCAATTTGATATGGCGCAGTAAATATTCCGCAAGCGGTAATAGATCCTTTTGCGCGAGATGTATTTGAATATCGTCTTGCTGTTCCTGGTCCGCAATCCAGCCCTCCACTAATAAGCACGCTCCGAACTCCTCTGCTAGTTTTTGGGAAATAGGCCTGATCCATTGTTCCAAAGGGAAATCAGTGTTTTGGCACACGATACTCGCATTCTCCGTTTTGGCCAGATCCGCGAGCATTTTGTCTTTTTGTTTGTTGTCCGGTATGCGGTAGATAAAGACATAAGGCACAATCTTATTAAAGATAAATTTACCGACATTGGGTATTTGATGGTGAATGGTCTGTCTTTTACCAATCGCGGTTAAAATACGTTGCAATGCTCGATTTTTCTCAATTGTCATAGGCGGAAGTATGTTTTTAAGGTAGTGAGCGAATTCATTAAAAGTTGTTTTCCTGAAAGTACATCATCCAGATTGGGTATACCCTTCCATTCGTCCATAAAATCTTTCCGGAATTCAAAGGCCAGCACACAGCCATCCTCCCCGAATTTTTGATTCAGATGCCGCGAAAGATGGCCTCCTTTGAATTTGATGTTTTCCCGGATGTCTATAGGTTTTCCGTAGAGTTCTTCGGAGCGAAAGTGGGCCATGAGGTCCTGTATGAGCGGCTGCCATTTTGGATTGATGGAAGCGGTACCTAAATTAATTTCAGGATTTTTTTGATCGTCGATCTTTGCGTCTGGCCCCTCTCTCTTTGCATTATAGCTGTGGATATCGTAGGCGACAAAAAATCCGTTTCGATCGATCGTTTCCTGAATCGCTGCATCAATTTCTGCATAAATGCGCTTGTATTCGTTTTGCAATTGATGGATTAAGCTAGCGGGGAGATCATCATACCACACCTCCAAACCCCAGGCTTGATCCGGCCTGAGATAAATCGCATTGTCTAAATCCCGATTCAGATCCAATTGAAATCGTGAGGTGCCTACGATAAATTGATTAATAGGAATTTCTGCGAACGCGGCCGTAAAGGGGTCTTCTTCGTGAAGCCTTTCCTCGTCCGTCAGTTTTTGAAAAGGCTTAACTTCCGGTGCTATATGCTGCCCATCGTGGATCGCAAATGCCCAGAAGGGGCTCATTGCTTTCTTAATATAATAGTGTGTCAGTGCCATATGTTCGAGGTTCCATTGCATAGAAAACAATACTGCAATCAATTGGTTTGCGCCTCATAAGCTCACACTAAATATTTAACCTTATTTAAAGGTTAAGGTATTTTTGAACAGCAGTTTGATTACATGGAAAGGGAAGGAGCAAATTTTTATATGGATCCGACGGGAGGCGATGGCACCGACCGGCGATGTAGTTGATCAGTAGGTCCGAGGAACGGCCAATGTCAATTATGGAAAACAAAACCAGACCACGCTTTGTTTTTGAATTGTATAACTAATTATAAAGGAGGTTGTTATGAATATGATTCAACGAATAGAACATTGGGGAGATACACACCATCCGCGCTGGGTGGATGTCTTACGTGTTGCGCTTGGTCTATTAATCTTTGCTAAAGGTGTCAGTTTTATAATGGATCGTGAATCCGTGGGCGCGCTAATTGAACAGACGAACTTTCAACTCTCTATTTGGTCCGCAGTGCATTATGTGGTATTTGCTCACCTTGTAGGCGGGATTTTTATCGCTCTTGGCTTCGTTACTCGGCTGGCTGCGTTATTGCAATTGCCCATCCTTATTGGAGCCGTGTTCTTTGTCAACATTACCAATGGGTTTAGTTTTTTGAACTCGGAGTTTTGGTTGTCGTTAATCGTTCTTTTATGGTTGATCTATTTTGTTATCGTGGGGTCAGGACCATTCTCATTGGATCGAGCGATGGATAAACCCGGATACCGTAGACGGATTTAAAAAAGAAGCCTGTCTTGTGATGCTACAAGACAGGCTTTTACCTAACGGATAGTGGATTATCCTATGGGCTCTGGTGCTTCTTCATCAAAAAGAGGTAATTCTTTTATGATGTGATACCAAGATATGATTTTTTTAATGTCAGAACCGTACACACGATCTTCATCGTGGTTTGGCGCTACCTCACGGAAAAACTCACGCAACGTCTGGCCATCTGCTTTGGCACTAGGTGTTTCACCTTCATTGCTTTTGATTCGCTCAAATACATCTAGAAGGCGAATTTCCTCGTCCTCACCGTATATGGTGATGTCTTCCAAAGTAGCCATCTTTGTAGTGGATAAGTTGACAACGGTTTTTAATTTTGACCCGTCTAATGCTTCGATGACAAAGCCTCCCTTATTCTGACCTATTAATTTATACAAACCCGGCTTGCCAGTGACCGAGACCAATCCTCTCAAGTTCATGTTTTTCTGTAATTTAATCTTCAATAACTTCAACCGCAAGAATGCGGTCACCTTGGCGAATATCGTCCACCACATCCACGTTTTCGATGACTTTCCCGAAACAAGTATGGTTGCGATCGAGGTGTGCGGTGTTGTTGCGACTATGGCAAACAAAAAATTGAGAGCCACCCGTGTTTCTGCCTGCGTGAGCCATAGACAATACACCCCGATCATGAAACTGATTATCCCCATCCAATTCGCAATCAATCTTATATCCTGGACCGCCTGTCCCCGGCATACCTGTGGCGCCTTCACGCGTGTTGGGACAGCCACCTTGGATCACAAAGTCAGGAATCACTCGGTGAAACGTCAATCCATCGTAGTAGCCTGATTTAGCCAGTTTGATAAAATTCGCGACGGTATTGGGAGCATCTTCAGTATAAAACTGGACGGTCATGTCACCCTTTTCTGTTTTAATAATTGCTTTACTCATGATAAAAAATGGGTTATTTGATAGCCTACAAAGATAAACTTTCTCCGTAAAATAGGAAGTACCGATGGATATTGTTATGGTTTATCTGATTTTCTGCTTAAGTAGCCAAATCAAAACCCTTTTTAAGTATCCTGTAACCGTTCCTTATCAGAGCGGTGCACATAAAACCATTTTTACGTTCTGACAGATCGGGAATCCACTGTCGTTCTAATAGACAAACCGATCGGAGTGTGTTTAACTCTTTTTAAGACTTTTTATTGATCTTTTGGGTTGTTTATCAACATTTTGTGCAAATCTCGATGGCTCGTCTAAACAGAATCTGCTGTATACTTGATCCAATGAATTTGCCTGTTGGGTATGTCCTTACTCGGATCTGCCATATAGGCAAAGGTGGGTTTCTCCGCAGCTCAAGTGACGTGTGTAGCAGATAAAGCACGCGCTACAGGTGCTAACGCCAGATCAATCCATGTGGATCGATAGAGATTTTAAAAACGCCAGCTCACCGACATGCTTTTTTGATAGTGTAACAGATTATTAAACGAAAAAAGGAAAAGTAGCGGCTTTCCCCCCATAAATCTAAACGGTGAATGGGTCTCCTCTTTCGCTAATGCTATGAGTAAAATGATCATCCGAAATTGGGCAAGAGAAGATCGGCCCAGAGAGAAATTAATGGCCTATGGTCGCCGGAAAGTAACGGACGCTGAATTGATGGCGTCTCTGATTGGATCCGGGAATGCCGATGAAACCGCCGTTGAACTCTGTAGACGAATTTTAGCGAGCTTGGACCACGATTTGGTCAGGTTGTCCAAGTTGACCGTGCAAGAGTTATGTGAGTTTAAGGGTGTTGGTCCTGCTAAGGCGGTAGCCATCACCGCCGCACTGGAGTTGGGGCGACGTCGTCAAAAATGTATGTTTATTGAACGCCCTTTGGTGAACAGTAGCACGGTTGCCTATGATTATCTTCGTGCAGATTTACAGGATCTTACCCATGAAGAGTTTTGGGTGATGTATCTGAATGGAGGCTGCCGCGTAATTGATAAGCAAATGATTTCAATGGGCGGCAATGACTTCACCCCCGTGGATCTGCGAGTTATTTTGCAAACCGCGTTGATGCGTAAGGCGACCGCGCTGATTGTGGCTCACAATCATCCATCCGGTACGCTGACGCCTAGTTTGGCAGATAGGCAGCTGACCCAGCGTATGCAAGAGGCAACGGAACTGGTCGACCTCCGGCTGCATGACCACATCATCATTACAGATAGCGACTATTACAGCTTCCGTGATCAAGGTCATTTGTAGGTGCTTTTTTGGTGTTGTCGAAAAACCGTTAAAACTTGTCGCTCGTAAAACTGTTATTTAAGAGCAGGTGGTTCGATGGATAGCCACACGAATCTAGACGAAAGTCCTGCTGCCGAATACGGAAGAGGATTGGGAATATAGTCCCCCTCTGTCTGGGAGAGAAGAATAGAGAATGGACAATTAAATCGTAAAAAGCGATGGCAAAATTTATTTATCATGCCGCCAACACGCGCGGATTTGCCGACCACGGATGGGTGCAATCCAAGCACAGTTTTAGTTTTGCTGATTACCTGGATGCAGAACGAATGAACTTCGGGGCTTTACGGGTCTTGAACAATGACCATGTCGCACCAGGAAAAGGATATGCGGATCACCCGCACCGAAATATGGAAATCATCTCCATCCCTTTAATTGGAGAACTCGCCCATCAAGATAATATGGGATTTGGGTCGATCGTGAAACAGGGTGAGATTCAAGTGATGAGTGCCGGGCGGGGTATAGAACATCGCGAGTTTAATAACAGTCAGTCGGATCCGGTAAGCTTTTTACAGATATGGGTCATCCCCAATCAGCAAGATGTCGATCCCAGGTACGATCATCGCCCAATGGATTTAGAGCGTGCGAGTAATGGCTTTCTGCCGATCGTTTCCCCAGATAGACAAGGATCAACGGCTTGGATTTACCAAGATGCATGGTTTCATTTGGCTCGATTTGACGCCGGATTTGAACGACAATATGTATGGAAAGCCAGAAACAACGGTCTGTACATACATGTGGTCTCTGGGGATATTCAGGTGGGTAGCCAGCAATTATCGGAAGGCGACGGGCTCGGGATAGGGGGGGCGTCGAGTATGAAGATTAAAGCGCATCGTCCCGCTGAATTCTTGTTGCTGGAAGTGCCCTTATTGAGTTAATCTAATCGATCCGTTTATGAAAAAAAGCACTGTACGGAACCGCACAGTGCTTTTTCATTGCTTTGTAAGAATCCAGAAGGATTAAGGGTGTTGCCAACCGGCAATCTTAGATACGGTTCTGGGAATGTCGATATTATCCATTTTATGGGTGAAGTGCTCTGCGCCTACGCCGATCGCGTATACCGGGATATAAGCCGCAGAGTGACCACCGGAGGCCCATGCTAAAGACGACGCTTTATTCAACGTTTTAATAGCGAGAGCCGCAATCCGATCGTTGGTGGCGTAAAGGCTTTTTTCGGTTTCGTTTTTGTTGGCAATAAAGCTAGCTTCATAAGCTGCCTTTAACTGGGTCTCATCCTCGCTGGACACCTTTACCTTTTCCCAAAGACCAGTATGGGACGTTAAAAAACGTTGCAGATCTTCCCATGAGGCATCGGGTGTCGATTTACGGAATTCGCGGAGAAGAGCGCTCAGTTGTCCCTCAGATATTTTTTGGTGCGCCAAGTTATGTATATGAAGCGTCGAGCTGCCGTTCCCAATCATTAGTCCACCTGTTTCGTGATCCGCCGTGACAATAATCAAGGTCTCATCGGGATGCTGCTTGTAGAATTCATAGGCGCGTTCGACTGATTTATTGAAATCTAATACTTCCTTTACGGCGGTCGCTGCGTCATTCGCATGCGAGGCCCAATCAATCATTCCTCCTTCGACCATCAAGAAGAACCCTTGGTCTCCCTTGGATAAATTGTTGATCGCTGCATCGGTAATTTGTTCTAATGTGAGCGCACCTTCCTGTTGATCTATGGCGTAGCTCAGCGATTCGCTATTTTCCCCAGGGTTGTTCATCAAAATCACTTTTCCGGAGTGGTCCACGTCTTTTAGTTCCGAGATGCCGTATGCAAGCTGATAGCCGGCTTTTTCAAACTGCGAGAACAAGGGCTCAACCTGGTTCTTATTTTTGTCGGTCTCAGGGCGAACAAAACCAGCGCCTCCAAAAAAGTCAAAATTGGATTTCAAGATATCTTTACCAATTTCATAATAATGACCACGGTTTGGTTGGTTCGCATAAAATGAGGCAGGCGTCGCATGGTCGATGCTTACACTCGTGGTAATACCCACTTTCATTCCTTGTTCCTTGGCTAAATAGGCGATACTTTTATATTCCGTTTGCCCCGTACTGTCCATCGCAATGACACCGTTTTTTGTTTTATAACCGACAGCTAAAGCCGTTCCGCCGGCACCGGAATCGGTTACTCCGTGAGAAAGCGAATGCGAAGTGGCAAACGTGTTGAACGGAAATTGACTAAACACCAATGGGTAGGTGCTGTTTTTCTTGTCTTGAGCAGCCAGATATAATTCAGCGGCATGAACATGGTTCAAACCCATTCCGTCACCAATCATATAAAATATATATTTAGGTTTCTTTTGGGCGAATGACGTTCCTGTAAAAATTAATAATGCACAGAGCAAATGTAAAAATCGGGTACTCATGGTCGTTTGTTTTTCCGTTAAAATTAATGCAAATATAGTTTTTCGTTGTGAAGTTAATGTTAATTTGAGAATTGCTTCGGCTGCAAACAAATTGTTACAAATACGTGTTGCATAACTATAATAGTAAATTTGATCATGGAAAGCAACTTAATTACGCACGCACTTCGCTATTTTGATGAAGAAAGTTATATGCAATTGGCCTCTCACGAGAAACTGAATGTCGAACAAGTCAGTCGGGGGATGGAGACGATTGTTCCGCTACTCTATTTAGGGCTATTGCAAAAGTCAGACGCTGATTTTTCATCATACCTCCTGCGACTGAAAGGTGGATTTAAACCGTTGGAAGAGCGTGAAGGCATACGCTTTTCTGAGCAATCGGACCGACACGACGACGCCGATACGGATGAACAGCGTCGTGAGCTGCTCAAGTCTTGGTTTGATGAATCTTATCAAGAAACGCTGAAGAATACACGTAATTTCTTTGAACTGGACAGTTCCGAAGCATTGAATTTTTTTACGTCTGCGATTCCTGCTGTATTAGCTGCGTTAACGGGAAATGGCGCCCATTGGGATGAAACAACACTTCGCGCCAATTTGGTAAATAATAAGGACAGCTTTTTGAAAGAAATTCCAGCCGGATTGCCCTTGCCGATTTTATTAGGAGAAGATCTTCAACCGGAAGAGCATGAATTGCTTGAAGCTACCCCAGATGGTTTAGCAAAGGAAGCGCAGCAAGTGGATCCCGTTCGTGATGTCGTATTTGCGGATCCGCTTATTCCTTCAGTCCCTTCAGATCCGGCGAGCGCGGAATCACCGGAAAGTGAATATGGAAAAGGAGCGGGATGGTGGTGGATTGTCGTGGCGGCGGCCTTATTGTTAATGTGGTTCTTTTTCGGCAAAGGTTGTACACGAGTCGAGCCTACCGAACCTCATGCGGCACGAATGGAAGTAGGCGTTACGGATCCCAGTGTCGCTTATGTTCGTTTAGCGATCACCGCCTCCATGCGGTGATTGCCGTTTGTACGATGGTAGCCTTTGTTTGCCCTACTTCAAAATCGGAACAATCAAGGATGTTGTCTTTCCAGTTGGAGTGTGGAAAGATGCGACTTCGGAACATGTTCCAATGCGCAGATGGCATGCTTGTATTTCCCTGGAGTATTCGTAAATTTACAGCATGTTAACATCCCGAAATAAAGACATGATCCGTACAGACTTTGAAAAGTTTTTCAAGCATCTGACGACACAACAAAAGACGCTCGATTTTGAAGTTTTTGGGAGCTATGCGGTATCTGTTTTGAACTTCTATGTCACCAGTGGATCCCTAGATTTAAAGGAAAAGCAATCCGGATGTCAGTATTTAATCCAGTTATTTAACGCCGGTTTAGGGAATCGGATTTCATCCGAAGATCAGAAGGAAATCGCGACCGTTATATTGAATGACCCAACGCTAGATTACACCGTAATTGGACCGGTCTTTAACTAGGCGATTGATCCACTGAGGCGTCCTTGTCGTGTGGAGTCCAAACCAATTTGTCGATGTCGTAACCGTGTACCTGGGCAAACTGCAGATACCGATCTCGAACGGATACGGGGATCTCTGTAGATCGGGAAAGTATCCACAAATAATCGAGGTTGTCACCGAAAACCAACGCATGACGGTAGTTATCGTCCAATTGAACAATATGGTAACCCGAATAGAACGGACCGAAAAAGGAAACTTTGAGACTACCAGAATCCGTTGATCCGACAAATTTCGCTTTTCCTACACTTACCTTTCGCTGTCCGGTTCGGACATGGGTGCCTGAATTTTCTACGCGTACGCTTCCGTCTTCATTTTTTTGATAAACTGCGGTCACATTTTTCAAGTTTTTTTCCCATATAAAATCTAATCGAGCAATCTCGTACCACTGCCCCAGATAACGGTCCAGCTCGAAAGGGCTTACAGCGTCGACCTTCGATCGTATGGGTTTAAGCAAATTGTAAGCTACGGAACCCAGTGCTAGTGCCGAGAGGGTCAATAAGGTTTTCTTTTTATCCATGTTTTATTTTTTAAGGAAAACAGTTGATGCTGGCAAATGTTTCACAATAATATTAGTTTTGGAAAAAAATGTCGCTTTGTATTCAAGAGAAGAAGCAAGAAAAATCAAGACCGAGTTTTGGACTACGTTTGGTGGTTATATGAAACCCATCCCCGGTGCTGATGGAGAGCCAGTCAATTGGGTAAATTACCGAACCGGTATCAAACATTTGTATTTCCGAATGGATGCCGACCAGAGGGGTGTCCATATTGGTATACAGATGACAGATCCAGATCAAGCTGTACGCCTTCTCATGTTTGAGCAATTTTTAGCATTTCGTTCGCTGTTGCATGAGGGGCTTGGCGAAGATTGGGTTTGGGAAAAAGTACGATCTAATGGGGAGCCTTATGCGTATATTGGCATCGATCAGACCGGACTGAATATTTTTAAAAAAGAGGATTGGCCCGAGATGATTCGTTTTTTTAAGCATAGAATGTTGTTGTTAGACGCTTTTTGGACGGACGCTAAGCACAGCTTTGACTGGCTCAGATAAGTAGTAGGTATCCTTCCCGGTGTGATAGAAAATAGGTGTCGCGGAGAGTTGCGTTAGAAAATGTATTTTTGCCTGATTTAAGCAATAAAGCATATGCAAAATTTATTTAGAATTATTATTCTGTTTGTTTTTCTTGGTTTTAGTCAACAGGTATTCGGTTGGGGGATGACGGGGCATCGTGTGATTGCTGAGATTGCCGAAAATCATCTTAATCGGAAAGCAAAACGGAATATTGAGCGCCTTATTGGAAAACAGAAGCTCGCGTATTGGTCAAATTGGGCAGACTTTATTAAGTCTTCTTCAGATACGGCACTTTTGAAAACCTCATCTTGGCATTTTGTCAATGCGCCAGGCCATTTGAGCTTTGAAGCTTATCAGGAGGTCTTGCGTTCATCCCCTGAACACAATTTGTATAAAGCCTACCAACGGGTACGCGAACAAGCTTCGGACCGTCGGCTAGACGATGCGAAACGTAGAGAGGCTCTTTATTTCATGATCCATCTGTTGGCCGATGCGCATCAACCTATGCATGTGGGTAGGGAAGAGGATTTAGGTGGTAATCGGATTTCCGTTAGTTTCTTCAATCGGAAAACGAACATACATCGGGTGTGGGATAGCGATCTGGTCGATAATGAGAAATATGGATATACCGAATACGCTCGTGTGCTGGATTACAACCCAGCTTTCTATGCGCAGTACACCAATTCCAGTTTAGAGGAATGGTTTTACGAGTCACACCAACTAGCGAATCTCATTTATCAGGATGTCGCTAAGGAGAAGAAGCTCGCTTACGATTATGTATTTCGATTTAAAGAACCGATGGAGCAATGTCTGCTTAAAGCCGGCTTACGATTGGCCAAAGAATTGAATGCAGTTTTTGGGTGATTTCAGGACTAGTTGTTCAAGGTCCAGTCGAAGTAACTGCCCTTACATACCATCCTAACGCCCTCTAAGCGAAATTGAAAATCGATATAATCATTGCCGCTCGCGCAAATATCCGAGCAGCAGAAGCGGCGATTAATCTCGAAATGCACGCGGAAATGACCGCTACTTTTTTCTTTCGACCAAACAAAATTCCCGATGCGGATATTGTTGATTTCTGGACTACCGTCTTTGTCTTGTAATTGGTCAAATATAAAGTCGGCCAGTTGATCGAGTTGTAGTGACGAAATAGCAGGGAGGAATGAAGCCGGTTGATTGGACCAGCTGTCGAGCATGTTGGTGTCAACATGATCAATAATTAGCAATGTACTGGCTGTGTTCATCTTTTATCTCCCTTTTTAATTGTTCGTAATTTGGTGTTTTCCGAAGGATGCGGCGATAGGTATCATCTGGTGTCGCGCTTACCGCCAACAGTGCGCTGGCGACAATGCACTCATTATGTATCAGTGATAATCGGCTGTTCTGAACGTTGAATACCATATCCCGATTGCGTAAATTCACTCTATACAGGCTTCTCGTCATTCGTCTAGTCCGAATCTCGCCAGTAAGGATGTCCAGATCGTCCTCCCATTGGCTAACAGCTTCGCGTATAAATTGTTCGAACAAGGTGCGCGTGATTCGATCAGCACGTAAGCTGGCACTCGAACGCTTGTACCAGTTCTCCTCACAATAAATACGGTTGGCGGTCCATCGTATCTTTGTGGCGGTGTTTTTCTGCAGGCGGATAGAAAAAATCTGCCCGAAGAGGGGCATCTGATCGACCATAACCGCGGGAATCGCAGGTTCCGTTGTGCTTTCGGCTGGCGTTGGACCCCATCTGAGGTATTGTTTGATGCGTTGCAGTGAACAATTGGCTGGGGCATAAATCACAGGTAGCCCCCCTTCTGCGGGTTGAACGAGACGGATTTCCGAAGACGGATGACAATGTAAAGCGTATTTTATTTGGTCAATCCAGATATACATGCCGATTTCTTTCGATTAGCGCCCAGCGAGACGTGCGACAAATATATAAAAATAGTTACTTCCTGATATTTTGAAGAATCATTATGTTTGCATATGACCAAGGGGTCTGTGTATAAAATAAAATTATATGAAACAATACGTATTAATGGCTGCAATGCTCGCCAGCTCGGGACTAGTCTTCGGACAAGACCACCAAGCGATCAATTTGTCCTATATGGACCAGTCGGTTCGTCCGCAAGACGACTTTTACAATTTCGTCAACGGGAACTGGATGAAAACCGTCGACATCCCTGCTGATAAAGCACGTTGGGGTTCGTTTGATGAGTTGCGTGAAAACACGGACGAGTCCACATTAAAAATCCTTAAAGAATCGTTAGGAAAAGAATTCAAATCAGGTAGCGATGGTCAAAAAATTGCGGATTTGTATAAATCCTACGTGGATTTTGAAACGAGGAATCAGCTTGGTATTCAGCCTATCGCTGAGCAATTAAATGATATTGATCAGGTGAGTAACCTGGAGGAACTTTACGACTACTTCGTTAAATACGGTCGGTTGGGTGGCAATCCGTTCTTTGGAGCCTACGTGTACGCGCACATGAAGAACAGCAACATGAACGCGGTATACCTCGGTGGAGGAGGATTGGGGCTAGGTAGAAGTTATTACCAAAAGGAAGATGAGCGCAATACGGAGACGTTGGGAGATTACCAGCAATATATAAACGCGCTGTACGGAAAAGTGGATCCAAAAACCCGGGATTTGAAGGGTCCTAAAGTTGTCGCGTTCGAAAAGCTGATCGCATCGCATTTGAAAACGGTAGAAGAGATGCGCGATGCGCAAAAACGATACAATCCCGTGGCAGTAGCCGATTTGGGGCAACTGGTAAAGAACATGGACGTCGCAGGATACATTGAAAAAATGGGATTCCGTGCCGACACGGTGATTATTGGAGAACTGACCTACTATCAAAATTTAGATAAGATTCTCAATCAGGAAAATTTGCCAGCGATTAAAGAATATCTTCGATTTCACGTGATGGACGATGCGACCGGCTATCTAACCAAAGAGTTGGATGAATTGGCTTTTGAATTTTACGGTAAAAAGCTGCGTGGACAGCAGGAGCAACGCGCTTTGGATAAACGCGGATTAGAATTCGTTAACGGGAATGTCGGAGAGCTATTGGGTAAACTTTATGTGGAGGAACATTTCCCGGCAGAGGCTAAGGAAACCTGTGAAGAATTGGTGAGCTACCTGATTAAATCCTTCGAAAAGCACATTAATGAATTGGCCTGGATGTCACCAGTAACGAAAGAAAAAGCACTAGATAAACTATCGAAGTTTACGGTCAAAATAGGATATCCAGATAAATGGAAAGATTATTCTACGTTGGAAATCGGGAATTCACTCATCGACAACATTCAGCATATGCGTCTTTGGAGATTTGAAGAAAATTTGGCCAAACAAGGGAAACCCGTTGACAAAACCGAGTGGGGGATGACTCCACAAACCGTGAACGCATATTATAGCCCTTTATTTAACGAAATCGTTTTCCCGGCGGCGATTCTACAATCCCCCTTTTACGACTATAAGGCGGACCCGGCGGTTAACTTTGGCGGTATCGGTGCGGTGATTGGTCACGAACTATCGCATGGTTTCGATGATTCTGGATCGCAATATGATGGCGATGGGAACTTGAATAATTGGTGGACGGACCAAGACCGGGCTAAATTCGAAGCAGCGGCTGATGCATTAGTCGCACAGTTCGAAGCGTATGAGCCCGTACCTGGCGTGTTTGTGAACGGCCGTTTTACTTTGGGTGAAAATATCGGAGATCTAGGTGGTTCGTCCGTTGCTTTTGATGCCTTGAAAATGTATCTGAACGACAAAGGAAACCCGGGAGAGATTGATGGCTTTACTCAGGAACAACGTTTCTTTTTATCTTGGGCGACCATTTGGAGAACCAAAACGACAGATGAGTTTGTGGTCAACCAGGTAAAAACAGATCCACATTCTCCTGCGCAGTACCGTGCAGTCGGTCCAATCATCAATCTGGACGGTTTTCATGAGGCCTTTAAAACCCAGCCTGGCGATGCGCATTATCTGCCTAAAGAAAATCGTATTGTGATCTGGTAGGGTGAACGCAAAATAAACCGTATCAAAAACAGGGGCCTATTTTCAAAATGGGCCCCTGTTGCATTTTAGCTTAAACTGCGGTGCGCCGGTTATTTGCTCTGATCCTCCACCGATGCCTTCGGTGCGTTGGCTTGGACCGACCGAATTCCATTATTTCGGCCTGATTCACTTTCGTACATTTCGCTGGAGCCAATGACTTGACCATTTCCAGCTTTTAAATTAAAATAGAATTTTCCGTTTTTTGCGGTCAGTTTATCAAAACGATCCTCGTCTGGGGCATTTGTTTTGACTGAGTTAATTCCGTTGTTGCAAGCGGCGTTCGTGGTGTAGCCTTCGCTGGTGAGAATGATTTGCCCATTGCTAGATTTGAGATTGAATTGAAATTCTCCGTTTTTCCGCTTTGAAATGATGAATTTTCCCATGGTTTTATTGTTTAGTACACCATCTAAATTAGTGTTTTTCAAAGGAAAAAGTAAACCCCGCCCTAAAGGTTGACTCTCAAATCGGATTTCGTTTACTTTATCGGTTTGATGTCATCTTCTAAAATTACGATTATGTTACAAACTAAATACCGCTAAAGTCCGTTATAGTACCAAATAAACATACCTAAATGACTACATTGAAAAACGAACTAATAGGAACGTGGCGATTATTATCATACATTGAAGTGCCCATTAACGGAGTGGATTCGAAATTTCCGATGGGTAAGAACCCAAAGGGCTTATTGATGCAAAATGCGGAGGGCTATATGTCGATGCAGATATCAAGTTCAGAGCGTAGCCAGTTCAGTTCAGCCGATCGGTACCAAGCAAGCGCTGATGAGCTGATTTCCCACGTCCAAGGGTTTATTGCCTTTGCAGGGCCTTACAAGATCAACGAATCGAAAGCCGTCATACAATATGCTTTAAGCACCTCTTCATATCCCAATTGGGAAGGAAAAATACAAGAACGACGAGTGGATTTTGACGGCGACGTTTTGTATCTGAAATCGGTGGAACCGATTCTATCAAACGGAGAATATGTAAACAGTTACATGACTTGGCACCGCATAGAAGAAGAGGAATTTCTGTCTAGGCGGGAACGGTTTTTGGAATACACCTCGCGATCGGTTCAAGAGGAGATCCGGACACGAGATATGGAAGATTTTCAGGAATAAGTCACAGCATATTTTTTACATTTAGATTTTTCTGAGATATTTTAAAAATCCGTACCTTTGTCGCATCAATTTAAAATATGAGTGACTCAATAAAACATGAGTGCGGCATCGCACTTATTCGTCTGCTAAAACCCCTGTCATACTATCAAGAGAAATACGGTACGCCGTATTATGGAATCAACAAGTTGTATTTGCTTATGGAAAAGCAACACAACAGAGGCCAGGATGGAGCAGGCATTGCAACCATTAAATTTGATGTAAAGCCAGGTAACCGTTACATCTCCCGATATCGCGCAATGGGATCGTCTGCGGTCGCTGAAATCTTTGAGTACGTGCAGAAGAAATTCGCAGCCGTGCAGAAAGCATTTCCCAAAGAAGCGCAGGACACACAGTGGTTGAAAGATAACGTCAGTTTTACGGGCGAGGTTTTGTTGGGACATTTAAGATACGGCACCCACGGTAAAAACAGTATTGAAAGTTGTCATCCGTTTTTACGACAAAATAACTGGATGTCACGTAATTTGGTCTTGGCCGGAAATTTCAATATGACCAATGTCGATGAGTTGTTACAACAGCTTTATGACTTGGGGCAGCATCCAAAGGAACAAGCCGATACCGTTACGGTGCTGGAGAAGATCGGACACTTTTTAGATGAGGAAAATCAATCTCTTTTTGATCAATTCAAACAGGACGGTCTTTCGAATGTAGAAATTAGTGCACAGATTGCAAAAAATCTGGACGTCGCTAAGATCTTGACGCGCTCTGCGAAAACCTGGGACGGTGGGTATACCATTGCTGGAGTGTTCGGTCACGGAGATGCATTCGTGATGCGTGATCCGGCCGGAATACGCCCCGCATTTTATTACCAAGACGAGGAGGTATTGGTCGTCACCTCTGAGCGACCGGTTATTCAAACTGCGTTTAATATTCCAGTAGATCAGGTGAAAGAAATTAAGCCCGGTCATGCGCTGATCGCGAAGAAAGATGGTACCGTTTATGAAGAAATGTTTCGCCAACCTGTTAAGCAGACTTCATGTTCTTTTGAAAGAATTTATTTTTCAAGAGGCTCGGATGCTGATATCTACAAAGAACGAAAATCACTAGGACGCTTACTTTGTCCACAAGTGTTAAAAAGTATCGATTCGGATATAAAGAATACGGTCTTTTCATTTATTCCCAATACGGCAGAGGTTTCTTATTTTGGCATGGTAGAAGGCATTCATGAATATGTGCGGAATTGTCAAAAAGAGGCACTATTAAATCGCTCGGATAAGATTTCAGACGAAGAGTTGAATGAAGTGCTGGAGATGACTCCCCGGTTTGAGAAACTGAATGTGAAGGATGCCAAATTACGTACCTTTATTACTCAGGACGCGGATCGTCAGGATCTGGTACAGCACGTTTACGATACCACCTATGGGGTTGTTCGTGATCGTGAAGATACGATTGTAGCCATTGATGATTCGATTGTGCGAGGTACGACGTTAAAACAAAGTATCCTGACGATATTGGATCGCTTGAATCCGAAGAAAATTGTGATCGTTTCCTCCGCCCCGCAGATTCGTTATCCAGACTGTTACGGTATTGACATGTCGAGAATGAGTGAGTTTGTGGCCTTCGAAGCGGCGGTTTCACTATTACGTAAAAATGGTCTCGCTCATATTATCGACGAAGTCTATCAAAAGTGTTTAGCTTCGGTTCCCATGCCTAAAGAAGAGGTGGAGAATTATGTGAAGGCGATCTACGAACCGTTTACCGATGAGGAAATTTCGAAGGAAATCGGTCGGATCATCAAGCCACACCATATGAATGCTGATTTGGAGGTTATTTTCCAAACGCTGGACAATTTGCACCAAGCTTGTCCAAATCACTTAGGAGATTGGTACTTCTCTGGTGATTACCCTACTCCGGGCGGGAACAGGGTGGTGAACCGAGCCTATATGAATTGGATAGAAGGTAAGAACGTCAGAGCGTACTTTAGCAAATAACAAAGCTGTAAATCAGCACGTCAATAAAAATACACCGATCTTCGTGTTCCGAACGATCGGTGTATTTTGTTACGCACCGATTCTGCTTTGTCACATGACTGGATACGCTGTCAAAATAGATCCCGCCGATTCCTGGATGAACACACGGAATTTGACGGATGATTACTCGGGAGGCCGAATTGCATTCGGTTTGTCATTCGACTTTTATTTTACGAGTTCGAAAATCTTCCAATGGATCATCCCAAAGGTTAGATCGATGATATCGATTGGCTAACAACCTGGAACGATTCATTTCAATCGCGTAGGCCGTTAACTTCAAGCTTCGCTTCTCCTGCCACGTAAACGTTGCTGAGCCGCTTTTCATTTTGATAGGCCGCTTTGGTGAGATGCGAAAAACGTACTCCGCCAGTAGGGAAGAAGCCTATACAATAGGCCTATCTGTCTGCATTTTTCTTCGCCATCATAGTACCAGCTGCTTATTGGATAATATTGGATGCCTTTTTGAAATATCCGATGGTGATGGTTAATGATATGAATGCAAACTTAGTGACTAAAACATGATAAAGCTTTCCCTCGGAGTAACTTTCCTTTTTTAAGGTCGATGACAAAGGGGACCTTTTTATCGTTTTTTTTCTTTTCATAAAATAGCAAAAAAGGTCGTGGTGTCTCGTCAACCACCGGGTCAATGTAAGGTTCGTTTGGCAAGATGATCTGAGCATCTTTAAACAAGTAAGTCGCTTTTTCCGTTGCCGTATAAAAATTCGAAATATACCTTGCTTTCTTCCGCGTATCGCTCTTTGAAACGATGCCTCGGTAGGAGCCATCGAGATTTTTCTCCAAAAATAGATACGGTTGTCCTCGATCGTAAAAAAGTGAACTGTAACGCAACAGTTCTTTGGGTTGATCGAGATCGGTAATGTTAAAGCAGAATAACCCGTAGCCCACTGCGATGCCCAGTAAATAATTGTCCTGATCAAAGAATTGAAAACCACTGACTGTTCCACTAATGGAGTCATCACCATATTCTACCCCTAGGCCGGGCTCTATTTTTGCGGAGATCTTTTCGTTTTCCAGGTCAACCAGATATACAGCGTAACGATCGATAACAAAGAAGAAGGGACGGCCGCGTAGCTCTATCAACCGGGTATGTGACATCTCTAAATCGGGATTTTCATCTATTGGTGCGATGACCTCCGCAATTGTGCCCGCTTCGATCACACGAAGTGTTAATGGACCATATGTAAAATCGGGGAACAATACACGTCCTACCTGATAGGTTTTTCCCTGACCCGTGTGTTCGCCTTCCACACTGAATAGTTCGGTTGTATCCCTACGATTGGCACGATCGAAAGTAAGCTCATTTTGTTTGTAAAGGAGGCGCTCATCATCAGCGCAAAAACGAATGGAATCATGGGATCTCATCACGGGACTATGGCCCAACTTGAGCATGTCATGCGGTATATCCTGCAAGGCGTAGCTGAGCTGATGAACGCAAAAGAGGAACAAAAGGGTCAGTATACCAGATATTTCGTATGGACTTTTCGGTATCATTTCTACGCTCTACCCTGATAAATTTAATAGCTATTACAAATATATAAAGGCTGCTCCATAACGTATATCCTTGAAAACAGGGGTTTTATAATAGGTTTTTTGTTGTAATATTGAATCGTTAATTTAATGGAGCGATACCTGAATTTGACGGTCCGGAATACGGATGGAGGGCGATCCAACAGCGAAGAGAAGTAATAGGCGTGTGTTTTACCAAGATAAAAGATGCTTATATTTGAATATTAAATAACCTTTATTATGAAAAAAATTCATCCATTCTTCTTCATTGGGACCTTAGGTACAATTGTAATTGCCGTTCTACATATGGTATTTGCACTTTTGTTGGGCTTAACATCCATTCATTTCGGGTTAATGCCTTTATACCTGATATTTATTACATTTTTATTCATCGGAGCACGCTTATCGCATAGAAACCTAACCTGAATTTTGAACATTCTGAGAGAGCGACCATTAATAGAATGCATTGAATGAAGAGTCCCCGACCACGGCTGGAGCGATAGATGCGGTGATTGAGGATTTTAAAAAAAGCCATAGCTGAGGATGGATAGATTATTTATTTAAATTTCATTTTTTGAATAAAGTCTTTGGCGAATGCTTTTAGCTCGCTCTCTGTTATTGTATTAAAAATCACAGATCCCATCACTCTACCTTTTCTAGGCTTAGAATTCACATAAAAACTTACAATTTTTTCTGACTCGTGGAACATATATCCGCCATCTACGGTCGACGTACTCACAATCTCCTTAACGTAATCTCGGGAATCATCATCCACAATCATCATTTCGAAATAGGCATTAAACTCTTGGGCGAAATCGCTAGCTATAGAGCCGGTAAAACCTCCGTACCCAATATCAAGTACTCCATTCATCGTGGAACCGCTATCGTCGAACTGGTATGATACTTTATAATATTCAAATGGGTCCGACGCGTCGAACGGGTATGATCGGTCGATCGACCAATCTTCTAAGTAATCTTGTAGGGTCGACAACGAGGTCAGTCGATTATCTTTAGATATATAGGGGCTTGAAACATAATTCAAAACGCTTTCTTGAGCAAATCCGTGGGCCCACATGAAACAAAGCGCAATCGATACAAAAATATTATTCATAGTTTTCTTATTAACAAGGAATCTGAACCCTTTACTTTATTCTGGGAGTCTAATTTTAAAATTTGCACACCATCCTCTCCCAGTTTTTATTTTGCAATGTTAACCCGTTAGGCTTTCTGAATTTTGAACATTCCGAAAACGACCACTAATAGGATTGATTAAATGATATGTCCTCGATCACACTGAAGCGATACATGCGGTGATTGAGGATATAAAAAACGCCATCGGTGAGGATGGCTAGGTGATTATTTAAATTTCATTTTTTGAATAAAGTCTTTGGCGAATGCTTTCATTTGAGCGTCGGTGAGATTATAGATTTCTATGATTCCACTTAACGAACCTTTCTTTGAATTTGATTCGATATAAAAATAAATGAACATGTCGGATTTTTGGAAAAAATATCCTCCGTTTACACCAGAAAGTTTCACTACTTCATTAATGAATTCGGTTGGATCCGTATCTGCCATCATTCCATTAAAAAAACACATTGAATCCCTTTTCGAAATCCGATGTGGTTTCAGTGAGTTGCCTATATGAAATATTCAATACTCCGGGACTTGAAGAGGAACTTGTTGCCGGCTTATAGGATATCTTATAATATGTTTTTCTATCTGAAATCTTATCAGGTATAAGGGGCGGAAATGAGATTTGAGTTCTATAATTCGCAATTGCAGCCAACGAATTCAAAGCATTTGCCGAAGTTACATACGGGTTTGAGATGTATTTAAGCACGTTCTGTTGTGCTTGCGCGATAGTAGTTAAAAATAGCGCCGTTACTGCAAGGAAGACCAGCCTAATCAGGCGTGTAAATTGAAGATTCATCAGTTAGCCTATAATCGGTTTCAGGCAAACTAAATGAAAATTGAAATTAAAATCAAGGATTTGGAAAAATTGTGTCACTAAAATGTGATCGCGCAATCCAGAAATAAAAACCCATCTATAGGGATGGGTTTAGCATGGTACATGAAGTATCAATCCGGCGACTTCCTAAGTTTTTAGTCTTCGACCGTATTCTACCTCTAGCCCTTTTCTCAGCGCGTGACGGCTGATACGCGTCAAATTACAGTGGAAGTACAGCTTGTGTCGGACAACAGTAAAACCATACATGCGCAATAAAGGCTATACCGGTTCAATTCCTTACAAGTGCGTTTCGATTTGTCCTAGGGATTGGGCTGCGATTAGTGGATGACCGATGCATGCTGCTTCGATTCATTGTCTTGTTTCTCGGCGATTAATATTTGTTTGTCATCTTGTTGTTTATCGATGAGATCGGTGTTGGCTAAATAGTGTTCATTATCGGCATAAATATACATCAGCGAGCCGTCTTTGATGGTGTTGATGATAGGCTTTGTCAACTCGCGAGGAAGTGCGGGACAGCCGTAGCTTCTACCCAGGCGGCCGGTTGATTTTATGACACCTTGACTGCAATAAGCCGCGCCGTGAACAACAATAGCTCTGGGACGTGCCTGATCGTTAATTCCTTTTTCCAACCCATCAAGTCGCAAGGAGTATCCGTTCCCACCCATATACGTTTCCTGGGCGAAATAGAAACCTAGGGAGCTTTGGAAGGAACCGTGTGTATTCGAAAATGATGTTGCGTATTTTTCACCGCTATTTCGGCCATGCGATACGATCGTATGGAAAAGGAGTTTCTTTGCTTTCAGATCCAGTACATACATTCGTTTTTCGGTCGACGGCAACGTAAAGTCAATGATGGTAATGATGTCGCGTTTCTTGGGCTTTAATTTACCGTATCCTTGTAGGGCTTCTTGGAAAGCATTCCATTTGATGATTCCCTCTAATTCCATTTCCTGATAGAGATCAAGAACAGGATCAGGGGCAGTTTTAACAGTTGATTTTTTAATTTCCTTAGCGGGGACATTGACCTGCTGTTTTTCTCCACGTTCGCCTGAAAGAAAAGGCTGAACAATCACCCACATCGAAATTAGCCATATTTTAATCATAAACACACGTTTTTGCGAATTTCTTTTGCAAAGGTATTAAAAATATGGTAATCAATATGTTAAATAGTCTTAATCCAGTACGATGACCAGGGATTCCATCGGTTTTGACTGTTCATAAACAAACTTAGCATGCGATGACGCATTTCTGACACACATATGGGATCGGGGAGTAGTTCCTAAAGACCAGCTGTATTCAATGATACTTCCCTTCGGATTATTTACAGGTACCCCATGAATATACGCCCCGTTCGTAAATCGAGAGGCGTGTGGCGCAAAGCCCTCAATAGTAGTGGTGCCGTCTCCATGGTAATACATTTTTGGTTTTTGCTCCTGAACGACAAACAAGCCGGTCGGTGTCTCCATGGCGTGAGGAGGTTTGTGCTGCCCCGTAGTCGCGGGATTCATACTTCGAATTTTCCATTCATACTGGGCAACTTTCTCCACTGTACAAATGTTTTGATTGGTGACATCAACCATACTGATAAAACGAATGTCCATGGTGTCTCCAATCGTTTTAAGGTAGCGCTTCGGAATAAACCAAGTCCCGTCGAACGAGATGCCTCTTATTTTTACCATATCCAAGGTATCGCTACTTTCTAAGCCAACCAACCATCCGTCGCGACCATAAATGGTCGGTTTTTCACTATTTTCGGTAGGGTATAGCGGTGCCGATTGATAGCGTTCCGTACCCAGTGTATCGGAAACCCGCTTGTAGTCGTTGCGTACAAAATTTTCGACCAATGGTGCTTCTCGATTTTTATTTTGCCGGTTTTGGATCACCGCATAACGGATCTGCTCGCGTTGGAAATTTTCGACCTGCGCTAGGTGATCTTTTATTTTGTCGAATTGAAAATATCGAGTCGTGTCCTCATAGGCATACTCGTCCTCTAAGGTGTGCTCATCATATGTCAGTTCTTTGTCTAACAAAATGTCCTCAGCAGTTCTGGCCCTTGCTTTCTCTTTTTCTTCTGCCTCTCGAATTCTTTCCAACGAATCTTTTTTTCTTTGCTCGGCCTCTGTATCCACCTGATCGGTAGCAGTAGGATTACAACTCATCAACGCGAGAAAGACACAGTTAAAGAGCCAAAACGTAAATTTTCTCATACTTGGTTTTTAAACGACTTCTTGTAGCCAAAATAATGAATTCCCCTATGGAATGCTAAAAATCCTGCTAATATTTGTAAAAAGGGGTATCTAGCAGAAAACGAATGGAAAGGAACGATAACCAAGATATAGAGATCGTTGTGGCCATCATGTTCGATCCGGCCAATCGTTTATTGGCCGTCAGAAAGAAAGGGTCGATTTATTATCAATTGCCAGGCGGTAAGATTAGGGCCAATGAAACGGAGCTAGCAGCGTTGCAGCGCGAGTTAAAAGAAGAACTAGGAGTTGATTTGCCAGCGGAAGATTTCCGGTTTATTACCACAGAAAAGGCGGAGGCTGTTAATGAGAAAGGGCGACGGGTACGAGGACATGTTTTTCGGTATACATCAAGAGCTGAAGTGGCGCAAATTCAGGCGTTGGCTGAAATCGAAGAGGTCCAATGGATTCGACAGGATCAGTGGGAGACGTGGGATTTAGCGAACCTCTTGAGAAAAGTAGTGCCGTCTCAATGGAGTGGTTTTCAAGGACTATAAAAATAGCCTGTTTCAATACGAAACAGGCTATCGAATAAAATTATTGTCCTACAGACTAAAAGTGAAAAGTCACACCTACTGTAGGTGCTAGTGAGTTTACGTTTAACCCGTAACTGTTAACGGTTTCTTTAACGTCAGTTGCTTCATCAGTAACGGAAGAGTTGTTAAAGTATAAACCTCTAACTTTGAATTCTAGACCGATATTTGAAGTTGGGAAATAGGCAATACCTGGAGCCAATTCCACTCCGTAGCTAGCAACAGAAGCTTGCTTTTCATCGTTTGCTTCTAATGAACCCCATGCCATCGGAACAGAAAGTTGTCCGAAAAATTTAACCGGGCCATAGTTGTTAGCATACATCCGTCCGAATGGAGCAAGTATGAAAGTCGATTCCGTATTTTTTAGGTCAACTTCTTCCGACTGCGACCAGCCATATCCGATTGCTGTACCTACCGCAATATTATCTGCTACAAAATATCCAGCAGCAGGCAAAATCGAAAACGAATTAAATTTGTCATCACTATCTTTAATGGATGTGCCTTCATAGCTGATTTGGCCACCTAAAAGAAATTTACCTTTTTCAGTTTGAGCGTTTGCAGCAAAACCTAAAGTAGCGATTGCCGATAGCGTAAGTAAAATTTTTTTCATTTGTTTGTGTTTAAAATTTCTGACTTTATTGTCATTGATAGTCAAATAGTCAAAACTAGTGCCAAAAATTATTTGGTGATCCGCTTGGGTAAAATAATATTTGGTATATGATTGATTAATTGCTTGATGTGAAAGGTGTTACAGGGTATTGTCGATTTACCGTTAGTTTTTGTTGACATTGGGATTACCCGAGGCGTATTCCATATGAAGGGCTGGCGTCAAATTGTCACCTATTTGGTGTGCCATTGCGTCGGTAGCTGTCAGGAAAGACAATTGATATCAATCGATACGAATTTTGGTCATCCGCTGTCTAAATCATAAATACTTTGTACATTTAGCGTGTAAACCTTAATTCATGAGTATTTCTAGACGAAATTTTATTGTCAAGGCGGCATTGGCCGCCCCAGCCTTAACTTTAGGTTCTTTATCCGTACTGGCGCAAAAATCCGCTGCCGCTGAAATTCGTATCGGTGCCATAGGGCTACATAATATGGGATGGTCGAATTTGCAATCCATTTTAAAAATTCCTGGCGTGTGTTGCACAGCGATCTGTGACATTGACGATTCCGTTTTGCAACAACGGAGGGCGCAGTTGAAAAAATTAGAACAGTATCCTAAAATCTATCATGATTATGTGGCCCTGCTAGCGGATTCAGAAGTTGACGCAGTGCTGATCGCGACTCCGGATCACTGGCATTGTCTAATGATGGTCGACGCCTGTCAGGCCGGAAAACATGTGTATGTCGAAAAACCCATCGCCAATTCAATTGTCGAATGCAACCGCATGATTGAAGCGAAAGACCGCTACGACAGCATCGTGCAAGTGGGGCAATGGCAACGGTCGCAAGCGCATTTTAGGCGAGCGGTTGAGTTTGTGCATTCAGGTAAGTTGGGAGATATTCGACTGGTGAAATCCTGGGCCTATTTGGGATGGAAAGAACGCGTTCCGGTCAAACCCGATCAACCGGTACCGACAGGAGTGGATTATAAGGGATGGTTGGGCCCGGCTGAAAGCAGGCCTTTCAATCCCAATCGCTTTCATTACGACTTTAGATGGTATTGGGATTATGCAGGTGGGTTAATGACGGACTGGGGAGTACATTTACTCGATTATGCATTGTTGGGCATGAAGGTGTCGGATCCGATTTCAATTATGGCATCTGGCGGGAAGTTCGCCTACCCTAACGACGCGGGTGAAACGCCCGATACGCTGACTGCGGTATATGAATTTGACGGATTTAATATTCAGTGGGAACATGCAACGGGCATTAGTGGCGGGCCATACCAGCGAGAGCATGGTGTAGCATTTATTGGTAATAACGGTACATTAGTGTTGGATAGAAACGGTTGGGAAGTGATTCCAGAAGAAGGAAAGATGGAGGCGCTACCGGTTCAACCGAGAACGGATAATGGATTAGACTTGCATATGCAAAATTTTGTCGAGGCCATACGCCGGAACGACCCATCGATACTTCATGCGCCTATTGAGGCGGGTGCCCATATTGCTAAATTTTCCCAAATGGGCAACATTGCGTACCGGACAGGAAGAAAAATTAAATGGGATAGTTCTAAGCAACGATTTGCTGATGCTGCTGCGAATCGCCTACTTAGTGCGCCCTATCATAACGGATATCGTCTACCTCAGGTTTAGATTAAGGGAAACATCGTTGTTTTCTGACTCACGGTATAATGCTGTTCTAGCGTATCGAAAAATAAGGCGTTTGCTGTCGAGTCGGCCAAGAGCAGGGGGATGTGGATGGATCCAGCATGCAAGGAGATCTCGTAGTATCCAAATAGGATTTGCTTATTCTTTTGAACCGCTTGTACTCGCTTTACCTGCTGGACGTCAGTCAGCAAATCAAATTGATGCGACTCTCCATTCAGCCACTCCACCCACACGGTGTGGGTTTTAGCTTGATACCAAATGCGCTGATCTTTCACGTACTTGAGTTGGTTGTTTAGCAATAATAGCTGCCCCATTAAATAGAGACTAATGGGCACCAAGAACAACAGTATTTTGATTTTCATCGCCAGCAAAATAACGACGATAAACAAGCCAAGCCCCACACCAGCGCTTATTAACGTGTTTCGTATGGTTTTACGTAACAGCCGGGACTCGGCCTGAAGTAGGTGAAATCCTTGCTTATTGCTCTTTAGGACGGAGGTCGATCCCCCTTTTTTTACCACCCGTCTGTAAATGATGTAGATCAAGAGGGTCAGTAAGAGTAAGATGAGCAGGCCTTTCTGCATATAGACTTAATATTGTTCGTTTTGGTTCGGGTAGTCACCCGATTTAACGTCGGATACATATTGCGCCGCAGCCTGTTTAATATCCTCCGCTAATTGGAGATAGCGGCGTAGGAATTTCGGTTTAAAATCTTGAGTGAGGCCCAGCATGTCGTTGACGACCAATACTTGCCCGTCACACCCAGCTCCAGCACCTATTCCAATGGTGGGAATCGTTAAACTTTTTGAAACCTCTTCGGCTAAATTGGCGGGTATCTTCTCTAAAACGACAGCGAAACACCCGGCTTCTTGAAGAGCTAAGGCATCTTCTTTTAGTTTCAATGCTTCGGTTTCTTGTTTCGCACGCACACCAAAATCACCGAATTGATAAATCGACTGTGGTGTGAGCCCCAGATGTCCACATACGGGGATGCCGGATTGAATGATCTTTTTGATATTGTCAATGATTTCCAGCCCGCCTTCGAGTTTTAGCGCATGTACACCTGCTTCTTTCATCATGCGCACCGCTGCATTATAGGCGTCTTCAGTGGAGCCTTGATACGAACCAAACGGAAGGTCTGCCAGAACCATCGCGCGTTGCGCTGCTCTCGCCACTGATGCTGCATGATAGATCATGTGGTCCAAAGTCATGGGTAGGGTGGTGTCGTATCCCGCAAATACGTTTGCAGCGGAGTCGCCAACCAGCAGTATTTCTACACCGGCTTGATCGAGTATTCGAGCAGTAGAAAAATCATATGCGGTCAACATACTGATCTTCTCGCCATTTTTTTTCATATCTCGAACAAGCGACGTCGAGATGCGTTTGATTACTTTATTAACAGACATGTTTAACTTCTTTAAACAAAAGTAACTATTTTTAAATGAAAAGGGCTCATAGGAACGAGTAGAGCCGAGAAATTATCCCTGACAACTCCGTTCCTCTATAGAAGAATGAAAGATGATAAATGTTTAACCCTTTATTCTTATTTTTGCCGGATGATTTCATCAGACAAACGCCTCTTCAAATTTCCGAAGTTTGAGGATTTGATTATCCATGAGGACTCCAATATGCTGGTCATAAATAAGCCGCCGTATGTGGCATCCTTAGACACCCGCGGAGGAGGAGAGGTCAATATTTTAAGGCTCGCTAAGCAATATCATCGGGATGCTCAAGTCTGTCACCGTCTAGATAAAGATACTTCTGGGATACTCCTGATCGCAAAAAACGCGGAAACGTATCGCGCGATTTCTATGGCTTTTGAACATCGTGAGGTGGATAAAGTCTATCATGCTATTATCGATGGTACACATGTTTTTGAAAATTTGCTCGTGGATTTGCCCATCCTCAATCAAGGGAACAAAAATGTGGTCATCGATCGCTATCGAGGTAAACCATCGGAGACGGTTTTCAATAGCCTACGTTATTTTAAGCATTATACCTTGGTAGAATGTAAACCGATTACAGGGAGAATGCATCAAATTCGTATACACCTAGCGACGCAGCGCGCTGCCATCGTTGGAGACGATTTGTACAAAGGCAAGCCGGTATATTTGTCACAAATCAAAAAAAGAGGGTATACGCTTTCCAAAGACCAAGAAGAATTACCCATCATGAAGCGTTTTGCATTGCATGCAAAGCGTGTTAAGTTTACAATTGGAGATCAGGATTTCGAATTCGAAGCCGAATACCCAAAGGATTTTGCGACGCTTTTAAAACAACTTGATAAATACGATAGCTAAGTTTCCCCAAAGGGATCAATTGATAAAAAATGACCAAACAAGAACTGATCAATAACATCAAACGAAAAAAGAGTTTTTTATGCGTGGGTCTCGATACCGATCTGGATAAGATACCTGAACATTTATTGGACCTTGAAGATCCTATATATGCCTTTAATCAGGCCATTATAGAAGCGACATCTGACCTTTGTGTTGCCTATAAACCAAATATTGCGTTTTACGAATGTTATGGGGCATCGGGTTGGGAATCCCTTCGTCGTACTTTTCAGGCTTTACCCAAAGATTGTTTTAGTATTGCGGATGCAAAGCGTGGAGACATTGGAAATACATCTAGTCGATATGCACAGGCTTTTTTTAATGCGGAATCCGCTGGCTTAAATTTCGACTCCATTACTGTAGCGCCTTATATGGGCGAGGACTCGATTAAACCGTTTCTTGATTTTCCTGGGAAATGGGCTGTCGTTTTAGCGTTGACCTCCAATCAGGGGAGCGCAGATTTTCAGAACTTTCAGCAGGGGGACGGTAAGCAACTCTTCCAGGAGGTGATCGATAAGGTGAATACCTGGGGAACGGATGAGAATTTGATGTATGTAGTCGGGGCTACTCGAGGCGAAGGGTTTCTAAAAATCAGAGCGCATGCGCCTGAGCATTTTTTGCTCGTCCCAGGTGTGGGCGCGCAGGGGGGATCGCTATCGGAGGTGTGCCAGTACGGTATGAACAAGGATTGCGGTTTGTTGGTAAACAGTACTCGTGGCATTATTTATGCCTCTAAGGGTAAGGATTTCGCGGAGCGGGCTCGGGAAGAAGCGCTTGTTTTGCAACAAGAAATGGAAGAGCAATTGGCCTTACATGGAATCATTTAACGACATGCGATTTCGATGGCACCGGTTCGTGAAAAAGAAGTAATATAGATGATTTAAACAGATACACGTTGTGGATATGAAAAGAAGTTTGATTTTGTTTGTTGTTATAGGTGTTTGGTTGTGTGTGGGTTGTAAGGTGAATAAGAAAGCACAACTTCAAGCTTTGGCGGACTGTGATTATCAGATCGAGTCTCTTGAATCCGTGAAGCTAGGAGGCAAGGATATCCGTGAGTTTCAACGAGAGGACGGAGATTTGAAGGTATCGGCATTAGCTGGCTTGGCTACCGCGCTCTTTACGCAAGAACTCCCGTTGGAAGGTGTAGTCAATTTGCGCATAAGTAACCCAGAAAATAAGCGCGCTGCGTTTAATTCCTTTAAATATATCATTGAATTAAATGATCAGGCCTTGTTTAATGGAACGGTCGAGCGAAACGTGAGTTTAGAACAACATCAGCAGGCGACTGTACCGCTTTCTTTTCGATCGGATATTTTCGCTCAGGCTAAACAAAGGGGGATACAGCAGTTTTTAACCGAATTGTTTTCCGGCAAAACGGCCGATGGCTTACGATTGAAAATTAAACCCTCACTGCGTATTGCCAACCAAAACATTTATTATCCTAGCTACATCACGGTAGATGAGAACTTAGGCAAGCGAATCTTTGAATTATTGTAAAGCCAATCAGACGCTTGTCCGCTAGCGATTAAAGGTATAGCCTACCGTCCATTCGATGAAATCTGCCTTTCCCATATGGGCCTTGATGGAAACTCCAGCGTTGACGTTTTTATACACATAATATCTGGCACCCGCTCGTAAGAAAAAACGGTGGATTTCGCCATTGAAGCGCTGGTTATGGATATAATAACCTACGTTTCCGTTGAGGGCCAATCGTTGATTCAGTACGTGTACAAGATAAAACGATGGGCCACCCGATAGTTTGGAGCTTAGTTTTCCACTAAGGTCACCAGCGATTTCTTCATCATTTCCTGATGAAGAATAAAACAGGTCGACGCCGGCTCCTATTCTCCACTTGTAAGAAACATGGCGACTTGCATAGGCGCTAAGTGTAGTCTTAAAAAATCGCTGATCCAAGTCATCACGAAGTTGTTTAAAACCTATACCGTAATTCAGATCATAGTACAATTTTTTTGGATAAGGTTGAAGTATAGAATCTTGCTTAATCGCGATGTCGGGATTGAATTGATAGTTGACCGATAGGGTAAGCGGGACTAAGTTGACACCTTTATTAGGCAGCGCGAGTGCCCCGTTAGAAAAGTGATGGAAAGCCAATCCGACGCCTGCTTTCCAGCGCGGCCGAATTTGATATTGCGCACGCAAGCCTAAATCAATGAATACGTTGTTTTTTGAGCCTATTGCAAGGTTTAATGGGTTTTCGTTTTCATTGTAAGGCCGGAAGTTGCCCGATAGACCGAGGCCAATTCGATAATCGTAACTCCATTTGCTGTTTGGATTAGGGGAAATTGGCGTTTGAACGAACCCATATATGGCGAATGGACTGCCAATGATCGAAGAGTGGAAGGTGCTAGAATAAATACCAATTCCGTAAATCGGATAGTTATATATCTGAAAGTATTGATCTTTCTTTGCGCGTTGCTTCCAGCCAATCTTTAAGTTGATTCCGTTATAATAAGCCCCCTGATAGGTGGTGGATTTCAGATCTTTTTGCGCAAGGATCCCGCCATTTTCTATCTCTAGCTCCAGAATCAGCGAGCTATTTCTTAAGCTATCTCGCAGCGTAGATAGTTGTGCGTGGCTTGAGAGCGGAATGAAAGCCCAAAGAAGGTAAACAATAAATTTTCTCACGAAAAGTACGAGTTTTATCAATAAGAGGACAAAAATAGTAATAACTTTGCGGCTATGGCAATTCTGCATCCCTGTTTTCTATCGATCAAAGGAGGCTTAAGCTGACGTGTCGAATTTTGTGCTCATTATTTTTTGCCTACTGGCGGGAATTTTAGGTCGGCGTTTCGGCTGGGTACCGAAAGATGGATACAAAACACTCAATGCCTGGGTGCTGTATTTTGGCTTACCCGCGCTGTCCTTTCGTTTCCTTCCTTACCTAAAGTGGGATGAGCAACTGTTGTTCACAATGGTTGCCCCTTTGCTTGTGCTTTTGGGTTCGGTTGCATTCTTTTATGTGATCGGCCGGCTTTTTCATCTCTCTAAACGGACCTCGCACACCTTGATGTTGGTAGCTGGATTGAGTAATACGTCGTTCGTCGGGTTTCCGCTCATACAAGCCTATTATGGTGCTGATAAGTTACCCATAGGAATAGTTAGTGATCAGACCACCTTTTTCCTGCTTTCCACAATTGGCGTAATCATCGCCGTGAAGGGGAGTTTGAATAAAAATAAACAAGTGACCGCCGGCTATATGCTGAAACGGGCATTGCGTTTTCCACCCTTGGTCGGCTGCGTACTGGCGCTGACCGTGCCGCACTTGATTGATATTGGTTTTTTGGATGAATTCTTCGTTGCGCTTTCGTCGACGATTTCCCCAATTGCGCTGTTTTCCATCGGTCTGCAGTTGAGTTTTGGAATCGTAAGGGCTGAAATGCCGCATATGCTTTATGCGGCACTTTATAAGTTAGTTATCGGCCCCGCATTAGTGACCGCTCTAGCGTTGTTGTTTGGGCAAAGAGGGGAAATTATACAGGTTTCGCTTTTCGAAATGGCGATGCCTAGTTTAGTAGGGACTAGCATTGTACTCCACGAATTTAAGCTGAATACGAAGATCGGCAATAGTGTGATTGGATTGACCATCCCCTTGGGTTTACTTACCTCTTATTTATGGTTCGTGGTGTTTGAAACATTTTTTATGTAACCTGAATGTTATCAAAATTTCTTTTATATTGCATATCTTTATTGCGATTAATTCAAAAATCCACAGGATAAATTTAAGTTTTAGTATAAACGTTTAATATTTGATGAAGAGAGTTTTATTCTTTGCGTTGCTAGCAGGAATGCAGATGGCAAACGCACAGGAAAGCCACGAAGGGTATACCCAAAAGATCGAAGGAACAAGTTTGGAATTCACTATGGAAGCCATTCCAGGAGGAGAGTTTACCATGGGAAGTGCATCGTCTAAGGAAGCGGACGAGAAGCCTGCTCACCGAGTGAAAATTGATCCCTTTTGGATGGGAACTTATGAAGTAACTTGGAATTTATTTGAACCGTTTCTTTATAAAGATTACGAGATTACCAAATCAATAGATGGTGAAATACCCGCTGAAGTAGATGCGGTAACGCGTCCCACAAAGCCGTATTTGGACATGACATTTGGCTTTGGAAAAGATAATCAGCCAGCACTGGCCATGACACATTACAACGCGATTCAGTTTTGTAAATGGTTGTATATCCGTACGGGGGTGTTTTATCGACTGCCAACAGAGGCCGAATGGGAATATGCCTGTCGTGCAGGATCCGAAACAGCATATTTTTTTGGTGACGATGCCAGTTCATTAAGTGAATATGCGATCTACAGTGAAAACGCAGACGGGAAGACAGCTAAGGTGGGGACTAAAAAGCCAAATCCTTGGGGTTTGTACGATATCTTAGGCAATGTGAGTGAGTGGACTTATGACCAATACGATGCCGATTATTATCAGAATTTCCAAGAAGGGGTCGCCGACAATCCCGTGAATCAACCGACTAAGCTATATTCACATAGCGTACGAGGAGGTTCTTTTGAAAGCGATGCAAATGCGCTGCGTTCCGCTGCTCGTGACGCCTCTGATCCCGTTTGGAAACAATTGGATCCTCAAATTCCAAAGTCCAACTGGTGGTTTCCGGAAGCGCCTTTTGTGGGCATGCGCTTGGTTCGGCCTGTTCAACCGCCGAGTCACCAGGAGATCATGGAGTATTACGACAAAGCTCCTTTGAAAGATTTTTAACAACATAAACCAAAACATAACATTCAATTTAAATCTATTTTCATGGAAAATTTAAAACGCAGGGATTTTATAAAATCTTCATCTGCCCTAATGGGGGCGGCTGCTTTGAGCGGTTCGGTCGGGCAAGTTTTCGCAGCGGGAAATGACGAAATAAAGATTGCTTTAATCGGCTGTGGAGGACGCGGTACGGGCGCAACTGTGAACGCGATGGAATCAGGCCAAAATGTAAAATTGGTCGCCATGGCTGATGCATTCAAGGACAATTTGGATTCCACCTACGATACCCTAAAAGATAAATACGGTGATAAAATCGATGTGCCCGATAGTCGGAAGTATGTAGGATTCGAAGGGTATATAGAGGCGATTAAGGACGCCGATGTCGTTTTATTAACCACGCCTCCGGGGTTTAGGCCGCAGCATTTTGCAGAAGCGGTTAAACAAGGGAAGCACGTATTCATGGAGAAAGCAGTGGCAGCCGACATTCCAGGCGTCCGCAGTGTTTTAGCAACTGCGAAAGAAGCCGTTGCTAAAAAATTGAATGTGGTGGTCGGGCTGCAACGTCGTTACCAAACCAACTATCGAGAAGCGATAAAGCGCGTGCACGATGGAGCGATTGGAGATGTGGTGTCCGGACAAGTATATTGGAATAGTGGTGGCGTGTGGGTTCGTCCGCGCAAACCGGGGCAAACGGAAATGGAATACCAGATGAGAAATTGGTATTACTTCAATTGGTTATGTGGTGATCATATCGTGGAGCAGCACGTGCACAATATCGATATTGCCAACTGGGTGAAAGGAAAATACCCCGTGTCGATACAAGGTACAGGGAGTCGCGCACACCGGACAGGAAAAGAATATGGCGAGATTTACGATAATTTTGCTATCGAATTGACCTACGATGACGGTGCAGTCGTGTATAGTCAGTGTCGGCATTTCGAAGGGATTTCGAATCGTGTGGACGAGACTTTTCAGGCAACTAAGGGAAGGATGTATGTGTCGGCCAATAACCAAGCGGTGTTATGGGACGCGAATGGGAATGAGGTCTATCGCCATGATCCAAAGGGGAATCCGAACCCGTATCAACAGGAGCATACGGAATTATTTGAAGCCATTGCAAAAGGAGAATATAAATTCAATGACGCCGAATACGGAGCCTATAGCTCATTGACGGGGATAATCGGCCGCATCGCCTGTTATACTGGAGAAGTTATTAAATGGGATGAAGCGATGAAATCCAATGTAGATTTGATGCCTGAACGCCTCGCTTGGGATGCCAACCCTAAAGTGATGCCGAAGGAAGATGGAAGCTATCCGGTTGCCATTCCAGGTATTGATGTTAAAAAATATATCTAGCAGCGTGTTGCTATGTATTGCGGTGCTGAATGCCTTGTTATTTGGCTGTTGGACAAAACACCAACAGCCAAATTCTGCTTTGAATAAGCACCAACTTTTTGGGAATGCACAGGGGACAACCTATACCATAACTTATTATCATCCCACTTCCGTCATTACCAAAACCGCTGTCGATAGCCTCTTCGAAGTGATCGATAAATCGATGTCACTCTATCGAGCAGATTCAAAAATTTCGCAATTTAATCAGTCCGACGTGAAAGCACTTGATGTAGATCTTCACATGAGTAAGGTGATGAAGAAGTCTTTTGAAGTGTATCGGGCCTCTGCCGGGAGATTTGATGTAACGGTCAAACCTCTTGTCGCTTTGTGGGGCTTTGGCCCGAATGGCGCAACTGATTTGCCGGATTCGTTAACTATCCAAAGGGCATTGAGCCAGGTTGGTATGGATAAATTGAGTTTACGCGGCCGACAGTTGCAGAAGAAAGTAGAAGGAGTTCAGGTCGATCTTAACGGCGTCGCACAAGGCTATACGGTAGATGTGATGTATGATTATTTAAGAGCGCAGGAAATCGAAAGCTTTATTGTGGAAATCGGTGGGGAGATTAGAGCCTACGGTAGAAAGCCAGATGGTCAGTCCTATAAAGTGCTGGTACAGCGTCCTGAGGAGATGGGAGATGTCGAGGATTTTATTGTGGAACTCGACGATAGATCCATCACTACATCCGGTAGCTATGAGCAGTTCCGTGAAGTGGAGGGCTATCGCTTCTCGCACCATATGGACCCGCGAACCGGTCGGCCCCTGATTTCGAAAACCATTTCGGTGACGGTAATTGCTGCCGAAGCCATTGATGCCGACGCTTACGACAATGTCTTTATGGCCATGGATCCAGAGGAAGCGATCGCGTTTGCGAATTCACAAAATAAAATTGATATTTATTTAATGTACCTCGACCAAGGACAGGTTAAAGAAGTATACTCCGACGGTTTTTCGAGGTACATATTAACCCATTCAAACTAATACATTAAACTTATTCCTACATGAAACGATCAGAATTTTTAAAAAATAGTTCACTGTTAATGGGGTCGTCGTTATTGGCGGGCGGATTAACGGCAAAAGCAACGACGCCAGAAGCGCGGCAAGCAGGTGAAACTTTTCAACTGGATTACGCGCCGCATCAAGGGATGTTCAGCGCATCAGCAGGCAAAGATTTTCTTGATGAGATTCGGTATATGCACGATTTAGGCTTTCGAAGCATTGAGGATAACGGAATGCCGGGACGCTCAGTGGATGAGCAGAAGAATGTAGGTGATTTGCTGGAGAAGCTAGATATGCGAATGGGGGTATTCGTCGTGCCTAAGGGCGGTAATGGCGCAAACACACTAGCCGCAGGAAAGGAGGAACATGTGGAGATCTTCTTAAAAGGTTGTCGAGAGTCTGTGGAAATTGCTAAGCGTTGTCATGCCAAGTGGGTCACGGTGGTCCCGGGCGACTATGCACGCCATCTACCGATCGGTGTACAGACGGCAAACGTCGTGGATGCACTGCGCCGAGGAGCAGAGATTTTTGAGCCGCATGGGATCACGATGGTTTTGGAGCCACTCAGTGATACCCCTGATCTGTTTTTACGTTATACCGACCAAACCTATGAAATTTGTCGAGCGGTGAATAGTCCATCTTGTAAAATTTTATATGATGCTTATCACCAACAAAAGAATGAGGGGAACCTGATTCCTTTGATGGATCTGTGCTGGAGCGAAATTGGATATATTCAAGTGGGTGATAATCCAGGGAGGAGAGAACCAACCACTGGGGAGATCAATTATAAAAATGTATTTAAATGGTTGCACGAAAAGGGTTACGACGGAATTGTGGGCATGGAACACGGCATGTCTCAATCTGGAAAAGCGGGGGAGGAGGCATTGGTTCGTGCTTACCGCGAAGTGGATTCTTTCTAACGCTAAACGCTTTTAGTTTTTTGAAACAAATTCGTTATGTGTTTTGATATTGTCGATTTATCTCTATCTTTAATCTTAAGATTTTTATTAAACCTTATATAATGTCTTCGACTATAAAATTTAAGTTATCATTTATGATGTTCCTCGAATTTTTCATTTGGGGAGCTTGGTTCGTTACGCTAGGAACCTTTCTTGGAAACACGCTGAATGCCTCTGGATTGGAGATAGCGAACGTCTTTTCCACCCAGTCATGGGGAGCAATTATTGCACCCTTTATTATTGGGATGATTGCCGACCGCTACTTCAATGCCGAACGTATCCTTGGGGTACTGCATTTGATAGGTGCGTTTCTGATGTATCAAATGTATCAAAGTGAATCGGTCGCCAATTTCTTTCCTTACGTGCTGGGGTATATGATTCTGTTTATGCCGACGCTTTCTTTAGTGAACTCCGTATCCTTCCGTCAGATGAAAAACCCAGAGAAGGAGTTCTCGTTCGTTCGGATTTGGGGGACCATTGGGTGGATTATAGCAGGATTGTCTATCAGTTACGTGTTTAAATGGGATAGCGGCGAGGGATTGCAAAGTGGTCTTTTAAGAAACACGTTTATGATGGCTGCCATTGGTTCGCTAATTTTAGGGTTATTCTCCTTTACCTTACCTCCAACGCCACCGGTGAAAGCTGGCGGGACTGGCGAGAAAGAAAGCATTGCCAAAATCATGGGATTGGACGCGGTGAAGTTGTTGAAGGACCGGAACTTTTTGGTGTTTTTTATTTGTTCGATTCTCATCTGTATCCCACTGGCATTTTATTACCAATACGCCAATCCGTTTTTAACGGAAATCGGCTTGGCCAACGCAACAGGTAAAATGTCTATTGGACAAATGTCGGAAGCGCTATGTTTGCTGCTCCTACCGGTGTTTTTTACCCGATTCGGATTTAAAAACACCATCCTGATCGGCATGTTAGCCTGGGTGATACGTTATATGCTGTTCGCTTATGGAAATGCAGGTGAATTAGCATTTATGCTTATTTTGGGTATAGCCTTACACGGTATTTGTTACGATTTCTTCTTTGTTTCGGGACAGATTTATACCGACTCGAAGGCAGGAAAAGAAAACAAAAGTGCGGCGCAGGGACTAATTACCCTAGCGACTTATGGAGTTGGACAACTTATCGGTTTTTGGATAGCAGGATATGTAAGTGATCTTTATACAACTGTCAAAGCGAGTGATGTTGCGATGTTCTGGCAACAACTTTGGGTGGTGCCTGCAGGTATTGCATTTGTTGTCATGATCATTTTTATATTGTTCTTCAAAAAAGAAACGATACAAACACAAGTAGAAAATTAACAAAAATAACAGATAATGGTTGAGAATAATGTATATGACGCGATCGTTATAGGATCCGGTATAGCTGGTGGGTGGGCCGCCAAAGAGCTTACCGAAAAAGGTCTTAAAACAATCATGTTGGAACGCGGAAGAAACGTCGAACACGTTAAAGATTACCACGCGAATAAAGACACGTGGGAGTATCCTCATCGCGGTGGTCGTACCAAGGAAATGGAAGAAGATTATCCGGTATTGAAACGTGATTACGCGTTAAATGAGAAGAATCTTGATTTCTGGGTAAAAGAAGACGAAAGTCCGTACGTAGAAACGAAGCGTTTTGATTGGTACCGCGGGTATCACGTCGGTGGACGTTCATTGATGTGGGGACGGCAAAGTTACCGTCTGGGCGACATGGACTTCGAGGCGAACTTGAAAGATGGCCACGGTGTAGATTGGCCGATTCGATATAAAGATATCGCCCCTTGGTACAGTTATGCTGAAAAATGGGCCGGTATTTCGGGAAATAGAGATGGTTTGGATGTACTGCCAGATGGCGATTTTCAACCGGCAATGCCGTTCAACGTTGTTGAGAAGGATTTGGCGGAACGTTTGAAGAAAGAATACGGTGGCTCCCGTCATTTCATTATGGGCCGTACAGCGAACATTACGCAACCACATACGGGTCGAGTGAATTGCCAGTATCAAAACCAGTGTTGGTTAGGTTGTAATTTTGGAGGCTACTTTAGTACACAATCCTCCACCTTACCACCGGCAATGAAAACGGGTAATTTGACCCTGCGTCCTTTTTCTATTGTGAGCCGTATTTTGTATGATAAAGACACACAGAAAGCCACGGGGGTAGAGATCGTTGACGCGGAGACGAACGAAACCTACGAGTTCCATGCCAAGGTGATATTCGTATGTGCATCGGCTTTCAATTCGACATGGGTCTTGATGAATTCCGCAACAGACGTTTGGGAAGGTGGACTCGGCAGCAGCAGTGGCGAATTGGGGCACAATGCCATGGATCACCACTTTCGTTTAGGAGCAGGTGGCCGCGTGGAAGGTTATGAAGATAAATATTTCTTCGGACGTCGTCCAACCGGCTTATATGTGCCGAGATTTGTCAACATTTCCTCTGACACGAAAAAGCGGGACTATGTACGTGGATTCGGATATCAAGGTTCAGGAAGTCGCGGACGTTGGTCGGGAGAGATTGCGGAAATGGCCGTGGGTGGTGCTTGGAAAGATGCGATGTGCGAACCGGGGAACTGGGGAGTAGGTTTTACGGCATTTGGTGAAATTCTCCCTTATCATGAAAATAAGATTTCGTTGGATAAAAATGTCAAGGATAAATGGGGTCTTCCTGTGCTGAATATGGACATGGAGATCAAGGAAAACGAGATGAAGATGCGTAAAGACATGACCGAGGAGATGAAGGAAATGTTAGAGAAAATCGGTGTGAAAGACGTCTATACGTATGACAGTGGTTACCATTTTGGAATGGGCATTCATGAGATGGGAACAGCGCGTATGGGACGTGATCCGAAGACTTCTGTCTTGAACGCCCACAACCAAGTTTGGGACGCCAAGAACGTGTTTGTTACGGATGGCGCAGCGATGACTTCAGCCAGTTGCGTGAATCCATCATTAACTTATATGGCTTTGACCGCTCGTGCAGTTGATTTTGCGGTTAGTGAATTGAAAAAAGGAAATATATAATAGAAAAAACCCATATTATGAGTAAGAACAATTCGAGAAGAGAGTTTTTAAAGAACTCGGCTATTGCTGCAGCAGGATTTAGCATCGTTCCACGCCATGTGTTAGGAGGAACAGGATTCGTTGCACCAAGTGATAAATTAGTGGTGGCGGGAATTGGTGTAGGTGGTAAAGGTGAAAGTGATATCAAATCGTTTCACGACAGTGGTAAGGCTGATATTGCTTATCTGTGTGATGTGGACGATCGTCGTGCCGCAAATTCTGTCAAGCGTTTTCCAAAAGCTAAATATTATCGTGACTATCGCGAGATGTTAGAGAAGGAACATAAAAATATCGATGCCGTATCGGTATCGTCACCTGACCATAATCACGCGATTCAAGCCTTAGCCGCTATGGAGTTAGGGAAACACGTGTATGTACAGAAACCGCTAGCACACGACGTGTGGGAAGCTCGCGTATTAACCGACGCTGCGAAAAAACACAAAGTAGTGACGCAAATGGGTAATCAGGGTGCATCTAACGATGGACCAAGACTAGCTCGTGAATGGTATGAGGCTGGATTAATCGGCGACGTACACACGGTATACTGTTGGACGGATCGCCCAGTTTGGCCACAAGGAATCTCTTGGCCTACAGCGAGTGCTCAAGTGCCGCAGGAGTTGGATTGGGATCTTTGGTTAGGTACCGCACCCCGTAAAAACTACGTAGATAAACTTGTTCCGTTTAACTGGAGAGGTTGGTGGGATTATGGAACCGGTGCACTCGGTGATATGGGATGTCACCTTCTTGAAGTGCCATTCAGTGTGTTAGGTCTGTCGTATGTACAAGATGTGCAAGCATCAGTTGGATCGGTATACGTGGATGAATTCAAACGCGGATATTTTCCAGAAAGCTGTCCTCCGTCCAGCCACGCGACGATGACATTCCCGAAAGCTGCACGGACGCAAGGTCCGGTTACCTTGCATTGGATGGATGGCGGAATTCAACCGGCAAGACCTGAGGAGCTAGGACCGAATGAAATATTTGGTGATGGTGGAAATGGTATCCTGCTTGTGGGAACAAAAGGTAAGATCCTTGCCGATACCTACGGGGAAAATGCACGGTTGTTACCAACAAGTAGAAAAGAGAATGTCGCAGAGAAATACGAGCGTGTTCCAGGTGGTGCAGGTGGACACTATGCGCAGTGGGTTGAGGCCTGTATCGCAGGTTACGGTAACAAAGAAGTGAGTGCACCGTTTGAAATTTCAGGTCCGCTTACCGAAGCATTATTGATGGCTAATTTGGCTATTCGTGGCGCCGATTTGCGTGTAGATGGTCAATATCCAGGTCGTAATCTAAAACTTGTTTGGGATAACGACGCGATGAAAGTCACAAACTTTGATATCGTGAATCAATTCGTGAAACGCGAATATCCTCAAGGTTGGGGCATTAATTACAACATTTAAACAAATAAGTAATGAATAGAAGAGAAGCATTACGGCGTGTAGCGTTCATCATGGGTGGAACGGTGATTGGTGCAAACCTCTTTTTGGAGGGATGTACTAGGCCGGCCACTAAAGATGTTGCTGCATTGTTCGAACAAGAGAGCACTGATTTGTTGGGCGATTTAGCGGAGGCTATTTTACCTGAAACCTCTACACCAGGCGCGAAAGCTGCTGGGGTAGGTGAGTTCATTCCCGTTATGATCCGCGATTGCTACGATGAGAACGATCAGAAGGCCTTTTTGAAAGGTTTGGATGGAGTGAATGATCGGGCAAAAAAGGAGTTCGACAAATCGTTTGCGGAACTTTCTGAAGAAGAGAAACTTCAATTTGTCAATAGTTTCGACAAAGAAGCAGGTGAATACCAGAAAAATAGAAAAGATGGTGAGGCAAATCACTTTTTTACGATGTTAAAACAGTTGACCCTTACTGGATTTTTTACCTCCGAAGTAGGTATGAAACAAGCGCTACGTTATGTAAAGATTCCAGGTCGCTATGATGGGAATTACCCTTATAAAAAAGGTGAAAAGGCTTGGGCTATCTAATTGTCGAGTTTGACACAACACACTAAAAAGGCTGGATATATTCCAGCCTTTTTTAATCGGTTATTCTTTGCTCGATAGGCTGCTATTCAGCCCAATCGATTTGCATGAGGTAATGCACTTGTTCTTGCTTTTGAACGCAGTAAGTCTGCTCGGATTGACGGTCTTGGTGAAGGCCAATTTTTACCTGATCCCCTAGGTGTAATTCGCGTAGAAAGTTCATCTCGATACGCTTAGCGCGGGTTTGAAGTACTTCCTCTGCCGGCATCGCATTAAAGCACCACTCCATATATTTAACATTATTGGCGTGATGAGCGATATCCAAATCGGATAGCCGTATTTGGTAGTCCTCTAAAGAGGCGAAAGGCAAGTTTCTCTCTATTTTTTTTGGTTCGTTTCTCGTGGCGGACCGTTCCGGAAAGTAAACCATGTGATCGGTATTTAATGCCAATAAATCTGCCCGGCGCGTAAGCAAGTTGAAAACCACCCAAACGCTGCTGGCACGAACAATCACCTTATTGTTCAGGAGTATTTCAAAATTTCGCAGTGTCCGACTTCCGGTAAAATACTGGATCCAAGTTCGGACGGTGATCGTTTCGGTATGTCGAGGTAGCCGTTCGGTCTCGATCACCATCCGGCTGAGCACCCAAGATTGCCCGGCCTTAGCCATGTCGCGGTAGCCAAAACCGATCTGTTCGGCGTGTTCACCAGCGGTCACCTGTAAGATGTTGCTTAATGCGTGATAGGCAATCCGACCGTTGCTGTAACATTGCGTGAAATTCAATAGCCATTGTTTCTCAAACATCGTATCTGTTTTTTTATGGACACCTTGTAACTAAATCATTATTCTTATTTAATCCTTTGTTCGAATATACATAAATAACTATTTTAACGTTATCTAACAAAGATCTTATAATACGAGCTAAATATGATTGGAACGATAATACAAAAAGAGGATGTGGAAAAACACAGAATTATTCCAGCGGACGTCGATCAGTCTGAGTTGTTTAGGGAAAAGCTGACGGGCGCGGTCCGATTGGGAAATGAGTTCAAATCGAAGACGACTATCGTCTTTAATACCGAAGAAGGGCCGATGCGGATCGAGACAACAGTCTGGTCCCTTACGGATAAGTATATACAAATTAAGCACGGAATATTGATTCCGTTGAAGTCACTTATTGAAATTGAATATTGAAACGGTGGCCTCTGGTCTCCTGCAAGAGTTGCGTGGAGCGTTTGTTCTTTTTTCACGGCGTCGGTTCACTCGAATCACGGTTGGGCTCGCGGCATAACCAGCGTCCGATAGACGGATTAAATAGCGGTTAGTCTTTCGGCTACGATGACGATGAGCTGGTTATGCTGATTGGTCGCAAAAAAAAGGAAGGTTGAACCGCCGTCGCGTATTTTAAATTTTTTTTTGATCTGAGCGACCTTCTCTGGAAAGTTTCGGGTAGCCACATTCCCCTGTTCCACCCTAAAGTCCCGTTTTAGAGATGCATAGGGGAGTACTTTTTGGATGCGAAAGACGCGTCCCGGAAACGATTTTACCAGCTGATCAGAGGTGTATAGGTGCGTGTGTTGATGTAATTTGGCAAACCCATAGTGCTTACCCACGGACTTAAACGCACCCGCTTTGGTGATCGCGACATCGGGATCGTATAGGTATGTTTGGGGCTCGCCGTATCGGTTTAATACGGCTTTTTCGTCATCGTAATAGAAATCGAATGTCTGTATCTGATCGGTAAAAAGACGGATGGCACGGATGCTTGGCCTGCCGCAAAATCCGCGCTCCTGTAAGAAGAGCAATTCCTTACAATCATTATCTACACTAATTACAAGGACGCTTTTTACTGCCGGTAAGCTCGATAAAACCGTGCTAATATCCAGTAACGGTGATAATTTAGTAATCACCTGTTGAGATTTTGTAAAAAACAGTGTTTGATAATTCAGAATATTCGGTTCACAATCTTCCAGTAAAAAGACCTTGCTCTGTCCACTTCGTCTAGACGGATCGATATAAATGTAATCGATGCTATGATCGGCCTGGTCTTGCAAATAGGCGAGCCCATCTACGGGTTTGCACACCAGATTGTCCACCTGCAATACCGCCGCATTGTGGGCAACGATTTGTGAGAGGTCGGGGTTAATTTCACAATGGACAACTTGCCTTGCCGCTTGCGCCATGTAACAGCTGTCTACGCCAAATCCTCCGGTTACATCGACTACAGCACTTTCCTTAGCGATCAGCGTCTGCTTGATCAGGGCCGTGTGCTCGGATGAACATTGTTCCAAGTGGATACGGTTTGGGTAATAGACGCCCTGGCTGAAAGCCCAGGTCGGAAGTTTCCGTACACTTCGCTGCCAGCCATCAATTTGCACGGCGAGCTCTGAAGCATTGACGGTTTGAAATGGACTTTTTTTCAAGGCCAAATCACCCGGGTTTTTCTCCCGATTGGCCTTTAGAAAGGCTTGAACACTTTTTTCTAGAATTTGTCTATTCATCGCGGTTTTTTACCAGCATCTGGCAAGTGTAACTGTCCTTAAGTTCGCGAATAATTTCCTTATTTACTAATACTCGATCAATCGTTTGTTGGTTGTAGTAACGGATGGTGATCAATTCCAGACCGGTTGCCACTGCCACTTTGTAGCGTTTCTCAAGTTGAGCCAGTAATTCCCAAACATTCTCTCCAGTATCGTCGATACTGACTTCGAAACTGATCGCGGAATTGTGCATCATGTTAATCTTGATGCGGTGACGGTGGAACATATTAAAGATATGACTTAAATTATCTTCCACGATGAACGAGAAATCTCGGGGCTGGATGCTAATAAATACCTGATTGACCTTGAATATGAATGACGGTACCCGAAGCTGCTGATTGGTGGTTTTGATCTGCGTGCCCAGTTTATCGGGGTTTATAAATGAACGCACATTTAACGTTATTTTTTTGTTTTGCAATGGCTTGATGGTTTTAGGGTGGATAACTGTTGCCCCGTAATAAGTCAATTCGATGGCGTCGGTGTAAGATAACTCCGGGATCAGTTCGGTGTGGTCGAACCATTTCGGATCCGCATTTAGAACACCCGGTACGTCCTTCCAAATCGTCACACTGTCGGCTTGAAGACTAGCAGCAAAGATTGCAGCCGAATAATCAGAACCCTCCCGTCCCAATGTGGTTGTAAAATTCTCAGTGGTTGAGCCAATAAATCCCTGAGTGAATACAATTGACGTATCCAAGATGCTGGGCAGATCTTTTCGCATCTTTTCCTCCGTCCGTTGCCAGTCTACAATGCCCTCTCTGTGGGTGTTATCCGTTAAAATGAAGTCTCGAGCGTCGATCCAACGGGTAGACAGGTTATTCAATTGTGCAACGGCTTCGACTATTTTACTGGATAAGAGTTCGCCAATAGACACAATCTGATCATAGAGGTAATCGTATTCATCCTGGGGGTCCTCTTCTAAGATCCATTCAATTTCGACAAACGTGTTGGCGACCTCATCGTAAACAGGGTGCGATGGGGGAAACAATTCTTCCAGTAGATCGACATGTTGCTGTTTGAGTGTCAAAAGCAATTCGAAAGGATCGCCTTCCTGGTGAAAGTAACTGTCTGTTATTTTAACCAATTGATCGGTGGTCTTGCCAATTGCCGAAACCACAACCAATAAGGGAGTGTTGGCGTTTTGAACGATTCGGACAACGTTTTGTATATGCGCTGCATCTTTTACGGATGCCCCGCCAAATTTATAAACCTGCATGTAAGCTAAGGAGTTGAATTGAAGTAATTGTGTATATGCTTAAAATAGTCTTTTCCTGTTTCAGTCAAGAACTCGTTAATGGCGCTGGTGGGCACAGTGAACGTTGTGCTTCCAGCTACATACGGCTTGATTTCATAGGGGTTATAATGAAACTCTAGTCCCGACTTCGAGACACCAAAGTTTTCCGGTAAAGAAAACACACCGTCTTCAAAGAAATAGGAAGTCTCTAGGTTAGTGGTATCGTCGAGTCCCTCATGTAAACGGAAATAGGTTTCCGCAACTTTAGTAAACGCCTGACGTTTATTGTCCGGTATGAAGGTGTTAAAGGGTAACTTGCGGTAGGATCCTAGATCGTAGAGATTCCATAGTTGAAAGGAATTGCCATGTGCTCCACCTGAAAACTCATACGTAGTGTTTTTAATAACAATGAGTTGTGGTGTATGAAATCCCACATCAATTCGCGTATTCTTTGTCCAGACTAAGGGATACTGAATGTCATTTTCTTCGACAAAGTTTCCGTACGCTTCTAGGAAATTATCAAGAAATTGATCCACATCTGTTTCGCCTTCTAACAGCATATTCGAGACGATAATTTTATTCATCGTCTCATCCTCGAATTCCGGGAAGGTGACTTGAGCGATTGTCGTATCGATGCCTTCATCAGTTTCCACGAAATAGGGACTGAACTTTTTTATCGTTGTGTCGCTAAATGCTAATGTGTCGCTTTGTATATTCGGATGTCTGTTTGTCGCCTTGCCATCCGACGAATCCTGGCATCCCCAAATCCCGTTAATAATAATCCCCAGGGCTAATAACCGCATGGGATTCCTCTTAAAAGTTAACTTTGACATTAATCCATTCCTCTTCAAACTTCGTATTGTATTTCTTATAAAAATCGATTGCGGACTGATTCCAATCCAGTACTTGCCAGGTTATCCCCGAGTAACCGCGCTGTTTGGCAAATGCGATGGTGTGGTCGAGAAGTAGTTTACCATAGCCTTTCCCGCGCATTTTTTGTGTCACAACGATATCTTCCAAATAAAGCTGGCGCCCCTTCCAGGTCGAGTAGCGTGTGTAATATAGGGACAT
>DXCW01000005.1 GCA_019115805.1 Candidatus Sphingobacterium stercorigallinarum | reverse complement strand
TATTCCCTGGATACACGTAATCGGTGGAGACAAACAAGAGTTTCACTTGCTCACTGCCGCAATATTGTGCAATCTCCTTTGTGGCTAGGTGGTTAAGCCGGTCAGCCAGCATGGGCTCTTCTTCTGCCCGGTCTACCGCGGTATACGCGGCCGCATGAACAATAACGTCAGGTCGAAGCCGTTGCAATGTGGGGGCAATCGCGGCCAAATCCGACAAGTCCAAGTCTTCTCTAGTTGGGAAAAGATATTCAGCAATCCCCGAGCCTGCCGTTATCGCTTTCAACTCAGATCCCAGTTGACCGCTACCGCCTGTGATGAGTACACGTAGTTTCCGTTCCATACTCCTACTTCAATCTAAAGCGATCCATCGCATCATTAAAATCCGGCAATAGGCTGTCTTTTTCAGAAATCGTCAAATGCGCTGCGCTGAATGGCCAATCGATCCCCAGTGTGGGATCGTCGTAGCGTACACCCCATTCCTGGTCTTTCGCATAATAGTTATCGCATTTGTAAAAAAAATCGGCGGTATCGGATAACACCACAAAGCCGTGTAAAAATCCACGTGGAACAAATAATTGCTTTTTATTTTCGGCTGATAACCGCACCGCAACGTACTGCCCAAATGTCGCAGATCCTTTACGCGCGTCAACCGCCACGTCTAGAACCTCTCCTTTTAACACCCGCACCAGTTTGGCTTGTGCGTAGTCCCCCTGCTGGGCATGTAGGCCTCGCAACACTCCCTTAGTTGAAAAAGACTGATTGTCCTGAACGAAGTGCACAGCTTGTCCGATCACTCGCTCAAAGTGCGCTTGATTAAACGCCTCAAAGAAGTAGCCCCGCTCATCACCCATCACTCGCGGTTCCAACACAAAGCAACCTGCTAATTCCGTTTCAATCGCTTTCATGAATTAACTACTTTGTTCTGAAATCTCCTCATAATCTCGATAAGCGCCGGAATTCACCCGCTCCAGCCAATCTCTGTTCTGCAAATACCAGTCTATCGTATAGCTCAAACCTTGTGCAAAGGTAACCTCGGGCGTCCATCCCAGCTCGGTGCTGATTTTTGTAGCGTCAATGGCATACCGCAAATCATGCCCAGGCCTATCCTTCACAAATTCAATCAGCGACTCGGATGTACCGCGCTCCTGATCCAGCTTCTCGTCCATTTGCGCACAAAGCTCCCGTACCAAATCAATATTGGTCCATTCATTAAAGCCCCCGATATTATAGGATTCGCCCACTTTACCCTCGAAGTATACCGTCTCAAGCGCTTGCACATGATCCAGTACATATAGCCAGTCTCGCGTATACAGCCCGTCACCATATATAGGCAGCGGCTTTTTCTCTAAAATATTCTGTATGCATAAAGGGATCAGCTTCTCGGGGAATTGGTTGGGTCCGTAATTATTCGAACAATTGGTAATCACCGTAGGCATGCCGTAGGTATCGTGATACGCACGCACCATATGATCGGAAGCGGCCTTCGAGGCGGAATACGGGGAATGCGGATTATAAGGCGTTTCTTCAGTAAACTGCCCTTCTTCACCCAATGCCCCAAAGACCTCATCGGTCGAGACGTGTAGAAACTTTTTCCCCTGGTAGCCACCGTTTCGTTCCCATTCGGCCCGCACGGCGTCCAGGAGATTCACGGTGCCTATGATGTTGGTTTGCACAAAATCCATGGGATGGCCAATGGATCGATCCACATGGGATTCCGCGGCCAGATGGATCACGCCCTCTAAGTTCAAGATGCCATGAATCAGCTTAAAAAGCTTTTCGCGGTCACGCAAATCAATGTTGAAGAAGACGTAATTTTCCTCGTTTTCAATCTCTTTCAGATTTTCTAAATTCCCAGCATAGGTCAATGCATCGACATTCAGAATGACATAATTGGGATATTTTCGCACCAAATGCTTAACCACGTGGGATCCGATGAACCCGGCGCCTCCAGTGACGAGAATACTCTTTCGTTCCATAACAGCTAATTTAATAATAAAATAAGGAAAGTCACGAGTATCTTGCTTAGAATGCTAGCCATACACTAAATCCAAGTTTTTATTCATCCGGACCTTCTCTGTCGTTTCTACACTACCTGATCGCAAAGCGTCTCCATTTCGGGACGCATCCGCAGCACGACGCTCATGCACCCATTCATCAGCAATACACCACCGTTCAAAAGAGGGAAATCCAACCGTATGTCCCAACGGTTACCAGAGACACAGAACGACTCCCTGTAACCTGTTATCCAACGAATTAGCGGAGTAATCGCTTTAATTGAAAAAAATAGAGTGCGAAAACGGATAGCATCGGCTCGGCCGAAAACCGAAAACACCGATTCCGTCTAAACGGCTCCATACCACGTTTTTTCATTTCTATTAATTGACGTACGACTTATTTCCGCTAAGCTACGGGGCTTGTTCAGCGCAAATAGGTATTATAACTGTCCAATTTCCCTTCACGTTCGGCTTTCAGGAGCACGCGCCGAAAGCTTTTTATGGCCGTGGGCGACATTTCCAGTAAATCGGCCTGCTGATGAATGGTTAGCATGTCGCGGTAATCGGGCATCATCGTAAAGAAACTTCGATACCGCGGTTCCGCCTTTCTGTGGGTTTTGACATCCGATAAACGGATTTGATCTTTGTCGTTTCGCTCTCCCAGCACCAGCACCAACTTGGATAGCGGCAAATCATCGGGCACGAACACATTGATGGCCTTATAGGGGATTTTAACCACAAAAGTCCGCTTCAATGCCACAATATCTCCGGGAGGTGTGGACCGGGAGTAACGGTGGTAGCGCGTGAAGAGCGCCTGGTTTGCCCCAGCAATCTGATAAATGGTACGCCGGCCGGTATCCGGATCGATTTGAGCCCGCGCCAGCAACCCTTCACTCACAAAGTATAAATTGCGCTGCATGTGCGTCTCGACACAAAGTGTTTCGTAACGATCAAACTGTAGGATTTCGGCGTGATGTAAGGCCCATCCAATGTAGTCTTCGTTTAAGTCGTAATACTTGGTCCAAAATGCCATAAATTTTCGCCAAGTCCGGTGGTACTGAGATAACTTTTTCATAGGATCTATTTTTCATTTTGTTTGTTTTTCACTGGTTTTCTGACTCCGCTTTTCCTTGGCAAGAAAAACCTGAAGCACTGACAACAAAATTAGGTGTACGGGGAATGCGCCACAAGTACAAGATGAGTTGTACCCCAGTTGTACCCCGACCAAAAGTGTCAGAAACGGGGTTTTTGTCGCAAATAAATTTTGAAAGTGTCCAAAAATCATCGGATGATTCTGAGCACATTTCGGCGAAAAACCGTGAAAAGGAGAAAAATAATGACCCGGTCCCCATCACGCCGAACTAAGGTGTAGTCGGCTAAAGGTCTGGATCATAAAAGAAGAAGGGGCGAATCTGCAGCGTTTAGTCCTGGAGACTTTGGAAACAAAGCCTCGCTGAAGCGGTGTTGGGAAGACAGCGTAGGTAGCCCACTCGAGTCAGTTCACTGACGCGCTGTAAATTGTCGAGCATCCGGCTAAAAATTGCGTTGTTCCAGCGAATACCGGTACCACTGGGCATCAAACTCAAAAAAGCCTGGCTGCCGGCATGCATGGTGAATTGATTTTCAGGCGCCTGCTCCAAGCGAACGATACCTTTCAGCGGAAACCCGTCTTTGCGGTAGCAAGGTGTCTTGCCACTCCAAGGGGTTCCGTATATGTGAACCTGTTGTTTGTCTTCATCGACCATCAGCACGGGATTATCGTCGTTCAGTAAGCTAAAATCCGAAAATGCCTGCAACCACATCCGGCTATGGGTACTTTTTCCGGTGCCGCTTTTTCCTAAAAACGCATAAGCTTCTTTCCCATCTTCCACCACAGAAGCGTGCATGAGCACCCCTCCGAACGCCAAGATACGCTGACCGAACTGCACCATCAACAACCAATTGATGGCCGTACCGGCCTGCTGACTGTCTTTTACGTACAAGGTCGACGCCCGAAAACCCTTCTCGGACACCATCATCGATTTCTCCGTTTCGTCCTGATTTTTCACGGTCGTCACATAATAGTCGCCCGCATCCTCGAACAAAAACCGCTCCCAAACAATCGATACATCGCTAAGTAATTGGCGTTCCGGGAGCGCCATATCACAGGGGCCGTATCGAACTTCCGCTTCTAGGCACACCGGGACTTCAGGATCGTAAGCCACGTGGAAAGGACCAAAGCTAATGAGCTCCTTTTGCCAGTTGAACGATGAGGGCACCCGTAAGCGAATGATTTGACCAGCTACGTTAAAGTCTAGGGTTTGATAGGTTGAAGGCTGCGAAGTAAAAACGTCCATGCTGTTTCTTTTTCCGACTGTGCGGTAGGTTAATGCCCTGCTAAGTTATTAGTTAAAACGGATTTTCGGAAAAGTAAATCGTCAAATTTCGTCGAAGGAAGAGTATTCCTACCCATATGGCATCACCTTTTCTTGGCACCCACTTCGTGAAACGTTGATGATATCAAATAATTAGTCAAACTTCCCAGTAATATTCAGGAAGTTTAAGCGCAAACCAGCCCCAAGTCTGAAAACTTAAAAAAATGAAAAATGCTAGAATAAAATATGTAGGTCCTAGGATTGATGTGACGCGCTTGGATTTCGAATGCGCCATTGCAGCGGGTTCTGCCATTATCCATGTCGGCGACACCAAGCAGGAGGTCCATGAGGAGTGGACGATTGACGAGGACGATTGGCGTGTAATCGATTGGTAGCCGGCTGCGCCGGCTATCCAACACCGTCTTTACGAAGAGCGCTAGAAGCATATTCTTCCCTCCCGGTAGTTAGACGCGGGACGACTGACGGTCATTAATTTTTAGACACACCACTAAAGGCGTATCAGATCTTTAAATCCCCTTCTTCACCCATATCCAATTTCGCTCCCGTAATACCTCGCGTTAACCCCTTGAGAAGGGTCACCAGCTTATTGGATTTGGTATCCCAATAATGGGCTTCGATAGGGGTAATTTTTAATACGCGAATCCGCGGGTCATCTTTCCCTTCATCAAACCAACCTTCGGTCATCTTACTCCAGTATTTTTCGACTCTACCGTCGTCCTGCGAGATCTCCGCAGCCCCATTGATGCTGAGAAAGCTGTAATTTCGGACATCCGCGTACAGCAAGCTGACTTGTTTGCGTTCTTGCAAGTGCTGAAATGTGTCACTGTCCGAAGAAAATAGAAACCAGATATTCCCCTCCGCATCGATCTCTTGACGGCTCATCGGGACCGCATGGATGTAATCACTGTCCTGGGGGTAGGTTCCCAACATCCCGATATCGATTTGATCGACTAATTCCTTCAATTTGATCAGCGATTCTTGCGCTGTGCTCGTATCTATACTCATAACCTGTGCTCCTTTCGTTTACGCTATAGAACAGGTTGACTGGAGCTTTGTTTGTTTAGTCAGACCAACGTGGTGCCTATTTCCTCTATAGACTCCCTCAACACCTAGAAATCAGACGTTATAATCGGCCGACCACCTTTCGACCTACAACCTATTTTTCCTTTTCTTTTCAATTGTCTGATCCTTATATTTGAGGAAACAAAAAAACCGTATCATTTATTTTCACTTTGGATTCCGGTCGAGCGCGCGACCTGCAGACGAATACGACCGCTCGATGCCGAAATGTAGAGGGATTCTCGTTTGTATACCTATGTGCTTAAAAACCGTTTTTCATTATTTGTCCGCAGTACTCGGCACCTTGCTCTATTGCTCTTGTTCAGAGAGGGAGACCAACGAGCAGCCTCGGCCTAACGTCATTCTTATCTATGTCGATGATTTGGGGTACGGTGATTTAAGCAGTTACGGCGCAACAAAAATCCATACACCAAACGTCGACCGTCTTGCTCAAAACGGGACGCGATTTACAAATGCACACAGTACCTCAGCGACCTGTACGCCTTCCAGATTTGCTTTAATGACAGGAGTCTATCCCTGGAGACAACAGGGTACCGGCGTTTTGCCAGGCGATGCCAAACTGATTGTCCCTACGGATAAAGCCACACTTCCGAAAGTCTTCAAACAAGCCGGCTACAAAACGGCTATTGTCGGAAAATGGCATCTTGGCTTAGGAGATTCTGTCCAGAAGAATTGGAA
>DXCW01000210.1 GCA_019115805.1 Candidatus Sphingobacterium stercorigallinarum | reverse complement strand
CCCGAATATTCCAACCGCTGGCTGCTCCGGGTTCTCCGCCGCGCATCCCCATGTCGATATTCATGTTTGGAGACGCTCCTTTTATGAGATCTGCCACATTATTCGCGGGCCGATCTTGCAATTGATCGGCAGTAATCACATCTACCGAACCGGTTAAACTTCCTTTTCTTTGTGTGCCGTATCCGACGACAACCACTTCGTCTAGGTCGTTCGCTCCATCTTCCAAAACAACCTCGACACGTGAGTCACCGCCAAGCCCTATCCGTTGTGTCACGTGAGCAATGGAGCTGAATGTTAACGAATCTTGAAGTGATCCTACCGCAATTTCAAAAGCGCCTTCTGCGTCAGTTTGTGTTTCCGCTTTTGAGCCAATCACACTCACGCTGACGCCCGCTAATGGCAGCCCCCGACTGCTCTTCACGGTCCCCGTTGCCGTGATGGTTTCTTGTGCATATCCGGAGGCCCACATCAGTAATGTCAGCAACACAGATATCATCGTTGTACGAATTGCAATCATCATGTTTGGTTTATTTAGTTATTGCTATTAAGTCATGTTGGTCCGCCAGATTATTTTAATCTGACGAATTGGTTAGTCTCCGCCGGCATCGCTACCGCTTCCAAACGACCTGCTTGGTTTAGGTAGCTGCCCTCAGCGCCTCTTTCTTTTATCGGTTACGTACCCGAAACGTGACAATATACAGTCAAGAAACGACAGAATAAGCTTGAAACTTCTAAATTTTCTTGACTTTAGGGTTATAATTAAGCTGAATATAAGCGAGAATTTCCGTGTTTCCAACATTTTTAGAAAAATTATTCTATTAGAGGCGTTAAAATTGCTCAAAACCGTGTAAACTCGGCCATTACCCTATAGTGTACGTTAACGAAATGTAACAGTTTCAAAGTCAGCTACGCGTTTCTCTGATAAAACTGTATTTTAGAGGGGGAATGAAACCTCGCGTGGAATCACTCTCCTTAAACCTAAAAGCAAACGAAATGGATAGAAAATACGGTTTTGGAATTATCGGAACGGGGGCGATCGCAACCATGCACGCTCGCGGGATTCAGGAGCTTCCCCATGCCGAGCTCATCGGTGTGTTCAATCACCGCGCAGCGAAAGCCCAGGCTTTCGCCGAGACCCACCAGACCAAAGCTTACGCGCGATTGGAACAGCTCCTTGCGGACCCTTTGATTGATGTGATCTGTATTTGTACGCCATCGGGAGCGCATCTTGAACCGGCGTTAGCGGCTGTTGCAGCGGGAAAACATTGTTTAATCGAGAAGCCACTGGAAATCACATCGGCGCGTTGCCTAGACATCATTCAAGCCGCGCAACAAAGAGGCGTACAAGTGTCTACGATCTTCCCTACACGATTCCATCCGGCAGCACTGAAAGTAAAAGAAGCACTGCAGCAGGGCAAATTCGGTGATTTGGTCCTAGGTAATGCTTATGTGAAATGGTCTCGTCCCGCTGCCTATTACCAATCGGCCTCTTGGCGAGGCACTTGGGCGTTAGACGGTGGAGGCGCATTGATGAATCAGGGCATTCATGCGCTTGATCTCTTGCTGTGGTATATGGGACCGGTAAGCTCCGTGCACGCCTTATCGGCCAATCGCAAGCATAAGGAGATTGAGGTAGAAGACACGATCGTGGCCCAGATGAAATTCCAATCCGGTGCGCTAGGAACCATTGAATGTACCACCGCGGCATACATCGGTAGTCCGAAGACGATTGAAATTATTGGAACAAAGGGTCGCGTTTCTCTGGAGGAGGACCACCTCACGAGCTGGGACTTTGAAGATCAATCCCACAAAAACGCGAAAGAATTACAAAGTGGGGGGAAAACCGAGAAGAGTGGACATGAAGATCCAATGGCCATTGGGCATTGGGGACATCGCCGGCAAATCGAAAATTTTCTACACGCCCTGGATAACGGCGAAGCGGCGGACATCGCGGGCGAGGAAGGCGCGAAGGCTGTCCACATCATCGAAGCCATTTACCAAAGTGCCCGACAAGGAAAGACGGTTGTGCTTTAATTTCCTTCGCCACATTGGGGTCAGCGGAAGGTGACATTCAGGATTCCGTAGCAGCATACTTGAAACGTATAGCCAACGACACCAGAAAAATAGTGGTGTCCAGTACGTGTCGCAATCTATGCATTCACCCAACTATCGAGATCGTCTTCGGTCATGTTTTTTTCCTTAATCGCGTATTGCACGTTCTTCAACAGCTTGTCGGAAAAATGTTTAGCGAGAAAATCTTTTATCGCTAACAAATCGCCCTGGCCAGGCTCCAGCGAATAGACTTTTAGCAACTCCAGTTGCAAACTATTTATTTTTTGCGCTGCATATTAACACCTCCTTTATGCAAAAAACGAAAGTTAACTGTGGTTTGAAACAGGCGCTTACCGTCCCTATTATATCCATCTCGATTGTGTACATCCGAACAAAAAACCCTGTTTTTTCTTCGTAAGTTTGGACTACTGATTTAGATACTGACCATGAACTTAACCTTTCCATTACGCTCTCAACCGTGGCTTTTTGGCCTTGCTACTGCTTTTTTGTTGTTTCTTGGCTGCTCAAAGGAACCGCCACATTCATCGGAAAACGAAGACGAGGTCAGACTCCCTGCCGAATATGAAATAGAGTCGTTAACTTACCGTATGGCCAGTGACGATAAGATCGACACCGTAAACGTTAAAGGAGGCGCAACGGAGTTTTCGAACCCCGGGAATACGCTCATGGAAGTCGCGCACGTGGAAACCTTCGACGACTTGGTAAAAACTTCTCTTTTCGAGATCCACGGCGGAGGGGATCAGTTGCCTTGGGATCTGGATCTCAGCGAATTTCAAGTGAGCGTACCGGAGATATATAATGAAAATGGAACATTTTCCTTTTATTCCGAACCATTTGCTATCAGCGACACCGAACAGCAGAAGTTGTATAAAAGCGGTGCTACGTTCGGCTTTAACTTAAAGGTGCCTTCGCACTCAAAACTACGACTGGAAAAATCGATTGACCGCCACGATATCAGCTGTTCTTTTACACTGATCCTTCGTAATAAAACCACCGGGGAAAGACATCAAGTGGACGGAAAGTGGCACGGGGTACTTCGTTATTTTAACGAAAGCTTC
>DXCW01000209.1 GCA_019115805.1 Candidatus Sphingobacterium stercorigallinarum | reverse complement strand
CCCAACCCTTTAAATCGAGTGATTTCTGGTTTTCCCCCTAGTTTAGCGATGGCTTGGATTCGTTCTTGGTCCGAGTAACAATATATCGTTTCCTTTTTGTTCCGTACTCTAAATAAAGGGGTTTGTAAAATTGATACGTGTCCCGCTTTGACCAGATCTGGGAAAAATTGAAGAAAGAAGGTCATCATTAACAGTCGGATATGCATACCGTCGACGTCGGCATCGGTGGCGATTACGATATTGTTATAGCGTAAGCCCTCGATTCCATCCTCGATATTCAGTGCATGTTGGAGCAGATTGAACTCTTCGTTTTCATAGACGATTTTTTTCGTCAATCCGTAAGAGTTAAGCGGTTTCCCTTTTAAGCTGAATACGGCCTGAGTTTGTACATCCCGGGATTTAGTAATCGAACCACTGGCTGAATCTCCCTCGGTGATGAATAAGGTTGTTTCTTGATTGCGTTCATGCTTATCACTAAAATGGATCTTACAATCGCGCAATTTTCTGTTGTGAAGTGAGGCCTTTTTAGCCCGTTCGTTTGCTAACTTTTTTATACCGGCAATGTCTTTCCGCTCTCGTTCAGATTGCAGAATTCGTTTGAGCAAGGCGTCCGCAGTAGCCGAGTTTTTGTGCAAATAGTCATCCAATGACTTTTTAATAAAGTCATTGATAAATGTACGTACGGTGGGACCCTCCGGTCCGATGCTTTGTGAACCTAATTTCGTTTTTGTTTGTGACTCAAAAACAGGTTCTTGGACTTTTATAGCAATAGCACCGATAATAGAAGACCGAATATCGGCAGCATCGAAATCCTTTTTAAAATACTCTCGTACTGTTTTTACCACAGCTTCTCGGAACGCTGCTTGATGTGTTCCGCCCTGAGTGGTGTGTTGTCCATTGACAAACGAATAATATTCTTCCCCGTATTGCTGACCGTGGGTAATGGCCACTTCGATGTCCTCACCTTTTAAGTGAATGATGGGGTAGCGCATGCCCTCTGCGTCCACGTTTCTCTCCAGCAGGTCCTTCAAGCCATGCTCGGAGAGATACTTTTTCCCATTGAACGAAATAGTGAGCCCAGAATTCAAGAAAACATAGTTCCAGATCATGTTTTCGACAAACTCCGAACGGTATTTGTAATTTTTAAAAATACTGTCGTCTGGATAAAAGGTGACGGCGGTTCCGTTACGTTGAGAGGTCTCTTTTTGTTCGTCGCTGACCAATTCGCCATTGCTGAATTGAGCTATACGGGTGACATTCTGGCGGTAGGACTGAACAGTAAACTGCTTAGAAAGCGCATTCACCGCTTTTGTTCCCACCCCATTAAGCCCTACTGATTTTTGGAATGCTTTACTGTCGTATTTTCCACCGGTGTTTATCTTAGAGACGACGTCGACCACCGATCCAATGGGAATTCCTCGCCCATAATCGCGCACGCTGACTTTATTTTCATTGACCGTAATGTCTATGGTTTTTCCGGCCCCCATGACGAATTCGTCGATCGAGTTGTCGACCACCTCTTTTAGAAGGACGTAGATACCGTCGTCGTATGCCGAACCATCGCCTAATTTTCCGATGTACATCCCGGGACGTAAACGAATGTGCTCTTTCCAGTCTAATGACCGTATACTATCTTCATTATATGCTGTCATACGTTTGTAGCCAATTGTGTTGAACGATTGCAAAAATATAAAAAAGAAAATCGATATTTCTATCGAGCTTCTGCTAATAATTTTGGTGGAGATGTATTGGCGGATGAAAAGACAAGGACCGCTGGGGAAGCGTGGCCAAAGGCAGGGCGATTCGATCCTGCCTTTAGCGCAATGCGTATATATGGTCTATTGTCCGCGACCAAAGTCGTCTTGTACGCGCACAATATCATCTTCATCAGATGGGTTTGTCGCGTCGGTGTGCTGCCATATCTCGGCAACGACTCCGTAGGACTCCAGTCCAACGAGACGATGTCTTTCGCCTTGTACAAGCCGAATGGAATCTCCTTGTTTAAGAATTTTTAATTCATGCTCTTCGTCCGTAGGGCTTGTGACCACGCCTACTTCTCCACGTACCACGCGCCAAATCTCTGCGCGACGATGATGGTATTGCCATGAAAGTCGTTTGTTCGGACCAACGACCAAGATCTTAGGGCTCAGTTTTCCGGAAATCTTAAGGTCTTGTACATCGAGTCCCTCAAAGTAAGCGTCTGCAAATTTTTGCGCTTGTTCTTCATCGATCACAAAGAAGCCACCCCAAGGTCTGCTCTGATCTACATTGCTGATGCGGAATCCCTGCTCGTTAAGCTGAGATTCGATTTCTTGAAAGAGTTCGCTTTTGTCTATATAAGCCATGGTTGTTATGTTTGCTTAGGTGAAGATAGTATATCTTTCGAATTAAAACAAGGTGAAAACTGAACGGTACCGCTCCTAATCCACTATATTTGCAATAAATTACTGGGAATGAAACAATCATTAGATCAACAAAATACTATTTTTTCACAAGCCGTTGCGTTTATAAACCAGACACAGAAGCCCGTCTTTTTGACAGGAAAGGCCGGTACCGGAAAAACTACATTTCTAAAATATATCCAGGAACACAGCTATAAAAAGATGGCTATCGCGGCCCCAACCGGGGTGGCAGCGATGAATGCTGGTGGCACCACATTACACGCGTTGTTCTGGTTGCCATTTGGTGTTTTTATAGAAGATTATTCTTTAAGTTGGGACGATAATGAACAGTTTATCTACAATCGAAATAGACTGTTCAGTACCATCAAGCTGACGAAAGCGAGACGGAGCTTACTCCAAGAATTGGAGTTATTGGTGATTGATGAAGTCTCGATGGTACGTGCTGACACCCTGGACGCGATTGATGTCATCCTAAAGAGTGTGCGAGGCGATTTGAGGCCGTTTGGCGGGGTGCAGGTGTTGTTCGTAGGAGATCTCTATCAGTTGCCGCCGGTGGTCAGGGAACACGAATGGCAAGTTTTGAAAGCGCATTATAGCAGTGTTTTCTTTTTTGATGCAAAAGTCTTTAAACAAGATCCCCCTGTACTCATCGAATTAGAAAAGATATACAGACAACAAGACAACGTATTTGTCAATTTGTTAAATAAGATTCGGGAAAACCAGACGACCCAGGAGGATTTAGTTGCTTTGAATGCATATTATCGATCTGATTTTCAGCCTGATCAAGGGGAGAAGTATGTGACATTAACTTCTCATAACCGGCTGGCGGAAGATATAAATGAGGCACAACTTGCGGGTTTAACGACTCCCCTTCATCGTTTAAACGCGGTAATTCGCGACGAGTTTCAACGCAGTATGTTTCCAGTAGAAGAAGTGCTAAATATTCGCGTTGGAGCTCAGGTGATGTTTACTAAGAACGATACAGGTGAAGAACGGCGATATTTTAATGGTAAGATCGGCGAGGTGAAAGAAATAGATTCCTCAGGTGATGAGATTACAGTGAGCTTTCAGGGAGAGGAAGCGGACGTGTGTGTCAAACGAGAGACTTGGGAGAATATCCGATACGTGTACGATCAGACGGCCGATAAGATAAACGAACAAATTTTAGGAACGTTCGCTCAATTTCCACTGCGATTGGCCTGGGCTATTACGATTCATAAAAGCCAAGGATTGACTTTCGATAAAGCAATTGTAGATGCTGGAACTTCTTTTGCAGCAGGACAGGTGTACGTGGCGTTGAGTCGGATGAGGAGTTTGGATGGACTTGTGTTGCGTTCAAAAATATCGGCGCATGCGATTCGTACTGACGATCGTGTCATGAGCTTTATGCGAGGTGCGAAAAAAAGCAAAACCGATTTACAAGAGGTGTTGAGAGCCGAGCAGCGGCGATACTTAGGTCACATTCTATTGAGGACGTTTCGATGGAATAACCTGTCCGAGGGGATACAATCTTTAATCGATAGTCAGGCAAAAGTGAGTAGAGAGATTAAGGAAACGCGTCTTGCATTTCTGGTTACTTTGCAACAAACAATAAACGCCCAACAGGACGTTGCTAATAAATTCGTGACCCAATTGCAGCGCTATCTCGCGATTCCTTCCGAGGTGGACTATTCGCTTATTTGTGAGCGATCAGAGAAAGCCGCCGATTGGTTTCTGCCCCAGTTTTTAACCGATTGTATCGAACCGTTGCAAATGCATATTCAGGAATGGAAGGTCCGAAAGAGAGCAAAGAAATATATTACACAACTCGAAGCGTTGTGGCTAGATTTTACGCGTAAGGAAGAGCAACTGAAGCACAGCAAAATAATTGCGGAGGCATTAAGTAGTCGGGAACTGAGGGCCATGGACGCTGTTTTGCCGCAGACCGAGGCGTCATCTGTTCCGGAACGGAAGTCCGTTGCATCGGTCGAGTCAGATACCAAAAGAATTTCCCTGGATATGTTTATGGATGGCATGGAGATCGATGAAATTGCGAAATCTAGAGACATGGTAGCCGGAACCATCTACGGTCATTTGATCCATTTTATTGGTCAGGAGATTGAAGCGAATGATTTGATAGATTCGGCCCTTCTAGCGCGCATCGTGGCAGAGATTAAGGCGCAACCCAATGCTTCTGCAACGGAAATAAAAACGCAGTTAGGTGCTGAGGTGGATTATCCTCAGATTAGAATTGCGCAACGACATTTGGAGATTTCTCAGGCCGAGTAACTTCTGGAAGCTAAAAAAGCGAATACCGTCAGTGTAGAAGCGTGTTTAAATACGTATATTTGTCGGTGACTTTCTGTTGTTTTGAAAAAGTTGAATTCGAATAAAAAGGTAAATAAATGGATTGTTTTTACCAGCATGCCCCTTCAGATGGGGGTGACCATATACGTTTTTTACCGGTTGGGAACTTGGTTGGATGGTAAGTACGATGTGGAGGGAGACTGGTGGATGAAGGGATTGACTATGTTCGGCGTGGTGTTGTCGTTATATCAATTTATTAGGCAAGTTAATTACGTGAATAGGAATGAATAAATATCTTCTTCTTGGTTTAAGTTTAGCGCTGCTTTCTGCCGTTTGTTTTGGTGTTCACTATCTGGTGTTACACAGTACAGAGTTGTCGGATTGGTGGATAGGGGCGAACTATAGTTTGTTGGGAATGTATACCTTCGTCGGAATCGCTTCTCTGGTGATGCTTATTATGTTATTCGCCGTTGATTTCGCTATGCCTAAACAAGTAGGGTTTGCGTTTTTAATCGGAATGACGCTCAAAGCCGTAGCGAGTTATTTTTATATTGCAGATGGCATCAACCTGTTAGAGAACGACTTCATAGAATTGAATTTTCTGATCATCTTCTTTGTGTATTTGTTGTATGACGCCTTCGTTGCGTATTATCTTGTAAATCAGGAAGAAATGAATGCGGTCGAGTGATTTGTTAAAAAGTTTGTTCAAATGACGGTTAATGCCAAATAAAATTGTATTTTTGCGCAAAATTTGTCATAAATCAACATTATCTAAAATGGTGAGCCTTAAGAAAGTATTTTTATTATTTGTAGTGTTCCTGTTTACCGTTAGCCCCTATTATTCAGCGGCATCCGAAGGTGCTTCTGCGGGGAAAACATCAACCCAGGAGGAGATTGATGAACATATTGCGCATCACCTTAAAGATGATTATTACTATACTTTCTTTCATAATTCATCCACGGGAAAGAATTATGGGTTCGCTTTACCGGTCATATTGATTGACGATGGCTTGAAAATTTTCTCGTCTTCCGAGTTTGACTATGGAAATAACGTAGTGGAAAAAGACGGGAATTATTACACATTGTATCACGGGAAAATTTATAAGACTGATGCTCAGGGTACCATCACTTACGATGAAAAGCATTTTCCCACGAATGCAAAGCCGCTGGATTTTTCGATTACCAAGAATGTGGTGGGGTTGATCTTGGCTACCGTTATTTTATTTATCGCATTCGGAGGCCTTGCCAGAACGTATAAAAATGGACCAAATGCCGTTCCGAAAGGATTCGCGCGTGCTCTCGAACCGTTGGTTTTATACGTTCGTGATGAAATGGCCGTGCCTAATATCGGGCACCGATACAAACAGTTTATGCCCTATTTGTTGTCTGTTTTCTTCTTAATCTTCACCCTGAATCTGTTGGGATTGACACCGCTAGGATTGAACGTAACTGGGAACATTTCTGTCACGTTATGTTTAGCGCTCTTTACGTTCTTTATTACGAATTTTAAAGCAAACAAAGACTACTGGAGGCATATATTCTGGATGCCTGGGGTGCCGGTTCCTTTTAAGTTTGTGTTGGCACCGATTGAGGTTTTGGGTATGTTTACCAAGCCGTTTTCATTGATGGTTCGTTTATTTGCGAATATTACTGCGGGGCACACTATCGTTATGGGGTTAATTGCGGTTATTTATTTGCTACAAAATCAATTGACAGTAGTCGGGTCGATTGGTATTTCATTGTTGCTTACGTTACTGCTCTTTGCATTGGAATTGCTAGTAGCATTTTTACAGGCGTTTATCTTCACTATGCTGTCTTCCCTTTTCATTGGAATGGCCGTTGAAGAACACGCACATTAAAGTGAATTTTTTGTTAAATTTTATAAATTAATTCTATTATGTACAATTTAATTGGTGCAGGTTTGATCGTAATCGGTGCGGGCCTTGGTCTAGGTAAAATCGGTGGTTCTGCAATGGAAGCTATCGCTCGTCAACCAGAGGCTGCCTCGAAGATTCAAACTGCGATGATCATTATCGGAGCACTCTTAGAAGGTCTTGCATTCGGTGCGCTTCTATTGGGTAAATAATCCAGAACGATCGAAAGAATGAACATAGTTTACAACGGTTGGTTGTAAACTATGTTTAACAAAAAAGAAAAACAAGCACATACATACAAATTCGTTATTATAGATGGACGCATTAATTCATGATTTTTCATTCGGGCTGTTCTTTTGGCAAGCAATCATTTTATTGATTGTGATTTTTGTCTTGGGAAAGTTTGCCTGGAAGCCTATTGTAAACGCCTTAGAGGAGCGAGAAAAAGGTATTACGGACGCACTTGCTGCGGCTGAAAAAGCAAAATTAGAAATGGCTCGCTTGACCAACGAGAATGATCTTTTACTAAAAGAGGCACGCGAAGAGCGTGATCTTATTTTAAAAGAAGCAAAGGAGCTCAAAGATAAGATCGTCACAGAGGCGAAAGAGCAAGCACAAAGTGAAGGTGCTAAGATGATTGAAACGGCGAAGCGTGAAATAGAGGATCAGAAACTTAAGGCTTTAGCCGAGGTCAAAAATCAAGTTTCCGATTTGTCGTTGGCCATCGCTAAAAAAGTATTGGAAAAAGAGTTTTCAGACAAAGGAGCACAAGAGGCACTAGTAAGTGATCTTCTGAAAGATATCAAATTGAACTAGGGCGGCGTCCGATAAAAAAATAAAGTATGTCAATATTCAAAGTAGCTTCGAGATACGCCAAGTCGCTGATTGACTTAGCCATGGAGAACGGTAATCTGGATGAGGTTAAAGCTGATATGGAGGGTGTGATTTCGGTGCTGAAAACCAGTACTGAGCTCCAAGCCGTTTTGCGAAATCCCATTATCAAATCGGATCGTAAGCAAGGTATTTTGAGCAGCTTGTTTGATGGGAAGATCCGTACAGAAATTCTAGATTTTTTCAATATCATGGTCCGTAAAGGACGCGCAAGCCTGATATTTCCTACGGCTGAGGAATTTGTACGTGAGTACAATGTGGTGAAGGGAATCGTGGATGCTGAGGTGACTTCGGCTAGCCCATTATCTGAAGATCATAAAAACGAGCTAAATCGCCTGATTGCAGAGCAGATTGGAGCTACGGTATTGTTATCCAATAAGGTCGATGAGGATTTGATTGGCGGCTTTATCGTGAAAGTTGGAGATCGTCAAGTCGATGCCAGTGTTCTAGGAAGGCTCAGAAAGCTAGAAAGATATTTTCAAGTGCAAGGAGTTTAGTCTCCCATTCGTTTTAGTAATAGAATCAAAAACCCCTTATACAAATTAAACAATGATAGAGGTAAGACCAGATGAAGTTTCGGCAATTCTTAGAGAGCAATTGTCAGGCTTTAAGTCCGAGGCCGAATTAGAGGAAGTGGGTACCGTATTACAGGTTGGTGATGGTATCGCGCGTATTTACGGCTTAACACAAGTTCAATCCGGAGAGTTGGTTGAGTTTGCAAATGGACTTCAAGGAATTGTATTAAACTTAGAAGAAGATAATGTTGGTGTTGTTCTTCTGGGATCGTCCGATGAGATTAAAGAAGGTGACACGATTAAGAGAACCAATCGTATTGCTTCCATTAAGGTGGGAGAAGGTATGTTGGGTCGTGTTGTGAATACCCTTGGAGAGCCGATTGACGGGAAAGGACCGATTACAGGAGAGACTTTCGAAATGCCGATTGAGCGTAAAGCTCCAGGCGTAATCTATCGTCAGCCGGTAACTGAGCCTTTGCAAACGGGAATTAAAGCGATCGACGCGATGATCCCTATTGGGCGAGGACAACGTGAATTGGTCATCGGTGATCGTCAAACTGGGAAGACTGCAGTTTGTATTGATACGATATTAAATCAGAAAGAATTTTACGATGCGGGAGAGCCCGTGTTTTGTATTTATGTGGCAGTGGGACAAAAAAATTCCACAGTAGCAAATATTGTTAAAACATTAGAGGAAAAAGGAGCGTTGGCTTATACTGTGGTAGTTTCGGCTTCTGCGGCGGATCCTGCCCCATTACAATTTTACGCACCAATGGCCGGTGCCGCTATCGGTGAATACTTCCGGGATACAGGACGCCCTGCGTTGATTATCTATGATGATTTGTCGAAGCAAGCGGTTGCTTACCGTGAAGTATCTCTGCTATTGAGGAGACCTCCGGGTCGCGAGGCATATCCGGGCGACGTCTTTTATTTGCACTCTCGTTTGCTAGAAAGAGCTGCTAAAATTAACGCGTCAGACGAGATAGCTAAAGGGATGAATGATCTACCCGAATCGCTTAAAGATAAGGTGAAAGGCGGCGGTTCGTTGACAGCTCTTCCAATTATTGAGACACAGGCGGGAGATGTTTCTGCTTATATTCCAACCAACGTTATTTCAATCACAGACGGACAGATTTTTCTAGAATCCAACCTGTTTAATGCGGGTATTCGTCCTGCGATTAACGTGGGTATTTCGGTCTCTCGTGTCGGAGGTAATGCGCAGATTAAGCCAATGAAGAAGGTTTCAGGTACCCTTAAGTTGGATCAAGCTCAATACAGAGAGCTTGAAGCTTTTGCGAAATTTGGCTCAGACTTAGATGCGGCTACTAAGGCTGTTCTTGATAAAGGGGTCCGAAATGTAGAAATACTCAAACAAGGACAATACTCCCCGGTATCTGTGGAGAAGCAAGTGGCGATTATTTATGCAGGTACGAAAGGATTGTTTAGAAACGTTCCGGTAAATCAAGTGCGTGCTTTCGAAGAAGAATATTTGACACAATTAGAGCAACGTCATCCTGAGGTGCTTTCCGCGCTCCGTGCAGGTAAATATACCGATGAGTTAACTGATGTGTTAGAGAAGGTCGCGAAAGAATTGGCGTCTAAATATTAAAAAACGCAGTTTCAGAAGCTGTGCCGTCGAATATCGAGGCTATAGCTTCTGAAGCGCTTTGAATACATATGGCAAATTTAAAAGAAGTTAGAAATCGTATTTCCTCTGTTACCTCTACGCAACAGATCACCAAAGCCATGAAAATGGTTTCGGCAGCAAAGTTGAAGCGCGCGACAAATGCGATCGTTCAACTGCGCCCATATGCGACGAAATTACGGGATATTCTGGCTGAAGTATCCGCTTCGGTAGAGGGAAACAACTCTCCTTATACCGTCGACCGCATACCCACGAAAGTGCTCATTATTGTGGTGACATCAAACCGAGGTTTAGCCGGAGCCTTCAATGCGAATGCGATTAAAACAGCGAACAATTTGATAGCGACTAAATACGCGGATCAATTCGCTAGAGGAGATGTCAGTATAGTGGCGATTGGTAAACGCGGGCATGATTTTTTTGCGAAACGTGATTTCAATGTGATTGGAAACCACAATGAATTGTACAATCAGCTTGATTTTGAAAACGTTTCGATAATTGCCGAGTCGATTATGGAACATTTTCGCGAGGAAAAAGTCGATCGTGTGGAAATTGTGTATAACCAGTTTCGGAATGCAGCGGTTCAAATCTTGACCTCTGAACAACTTTTACCGTTACTGCCGGAGACAAAGGAAGGTGAGGAAAAAGTGGAGCTTGATTATATTATTGAGCCGTCTAAAGAAAAAATTATTGAAGAGTTAATTCCTAAATCCATAAAAATACAGCTGTATAAAGCGGTTCTGGATTCCCATGCCTCTGAGCATGGTGCCCGGATGACGGCTATGGATAAAGCGACGGAAAACGCGGGTGACCTGTTACGTGACTTAAAGTTGTCATACAACCAAGCTCGTCAGGCAGCTATTACGACAGAGCTTACAGAGATCGTGTCTGGAGCGGCTGCGCTCTCAAACGGATAATCTATTAATATTTGTATAAGGGAAGCTGTTCTGCATTGCAGAACAGCTTTTTTTGTTTACTTGTTTTTTTTGACTATTATCGTCGAAATGTCAAAATAATAGTTTTCTCGAGCATCAATTAAGTATATTTTTAAATTTGTATATTGGATTGACAGCTTATTACAGCCGTGTAATTCGAATGGATGTTTGTATGTAGTTATTATATAATCGCACGTTATGGCTAAGAAGTTATATGTTTCTAATTCTACCGAATCGACAAGAATGTTTAGAAATAATTTTCTAGAATCCTTGACGAAGGTTCATTACACGGTACCGCTCATCTTCTGGATACCGGTGATTATTTATTTTGTTTGGAAGGCATTGGTTCCTGGTGGGCTAGCGGTGGGGACTGTTGTGCTTTATTATCTTTTTGGATTAGGATTTTGGACGTTCGCTGAATATATATTACATCGTTGGGTATTCCACTATGAGCCGACATCAAAATGGGGGCAACGAATCCATTTTATCTTTCATGGTGTACATCATGACTATCCAAAAGATCGCCTTCGGTTGGTGATGCCATTGTCTGCCAGTATCCCAATGGCCGCCATTATTTATTTTATTTTTACCCTATTCTTCACCGAATTCAAGCTGGCTGCGTTCTTTGCGGGATTTTTACTGGGCTACCTAATTTATGATGAATGTCATTATGCCATGCATCATGCGAATATTAAGTCGGGCTGGTTTAAAAGAATTAAAGACCACCATATGCTGCATCATTATGCAGAACCCGATAGAGGCTTCGGAGTAAGTTCTGCATTTTGGGACGGGATTTTTAAGTCGGGTTTTAAAAGAAAGAAAGGCGTGAACAAAATCAAGACAGATGCTTCGAATCGCGCGGAATCTAAATTATAAATCGAATGATCGGACGACCTAGAGTTTTTCCGATGCTTCCTTTTGTCCAGGTTTTCTGGATATTTAATGTAAATACGTAGAAAGCCGAGAGACCGAATCCCTTCATTCGTTCTCCAGATAACAAGAGAAGTCTATCGGTAAGTACAGGCGGAGACCGATACCGTTTTTAAATGCTTTACCAACGAATCAGGGCTGCCCCCCAGGTGAACCCTGCGCCGAATGCTGCTAGACATATGAGGTCACCTGGTTTTATTTTGCCTTCTTCCCAAGCTTCGGCGAGCGCGATAGGTACAGAGGCAGCAGTAGTATTACCGTACTTCTGGATATTATTAAATACTTGATCGTCCTTTAAGCCGAGCCGCTTCTGGATAAATTGTGATATCCTTAAATTTGCCTGATGCGGAATCAGTAGATCGAGGTCTGCAGTCGTCAGTTCGTTTCGTCGTAGCGATTCTTCAATCACCTCGGGAAACTTAACCACCGCCTTTTTGAACACCGCTTGCCCATCCATATAAGGAAACGCTGTGCCATCGTCGAGCATCTTTTTGGTCATTAGCATACCGCCAAGTTCCTGGTCCGGCCAAGTCGGTTGGTTTTCTAGAAACTGGCCGCCGGAAGCTCCTGGATAATACATGGCTAATTTCTCTGCATCCTGACCATCGGAGTGTAAGTGTGTACTTAAGATACCTTGCCCAGCTTGTGTGGTTGGTTGTAAAACGGCCGCGCCGGCACCATCCCCAAATATCACCGATACGTTTCGTCCACGGGTTGAGAAGTCTAACGCAAAGGAGTGTTTTTCTGAACCCACTACCAAAATGTTTTTGTACATGCCTGTTTTAATGAACTGATCAGCGATAGACAGAGCGTATATAAAACCTGAACACTGGTTCCGGATATCCAAGGCGCCAATCTCACCCATTCCCATCTCCCGTTGAAGTAAGACGCCACATCCAGGGAAATAATAATCGGGCGATAAGGTCGCGAAAATAATAAAATCGATATCAGCAGCGGTTGTTCCTGCGCGTTCGATAGCTTGCTTTGCGGCTTGACATCCCATAGTCGTTGTGGTTTCTCCAATTCGATCGGCAAACCTTCGTTCTTTTATACCCGTTCGTTCCTGAATCCATTCGTCACTGGTATCCATAAATCGAGTGAGGTCATTGTTGGTATATACGTTTTTAGGGACGTAGTACCCCATCCCGGCTATTTTTGACTGAAACATGTGCTGTTTAGTTGGTAACAATAGACTAAAAATAGGTAATTATTTGAAAAATAAGTTATTTTTGCAGTTATGGGCGTTGAAGTTGAACAAGAAACCTACACTCTCGAAGAAATTCTGGCCACGACTAAACCGTCAAATCGGCTCATTCTCTGGAACGATGAAGTCAATACTTTTGACCATGTCATCCATTGTTTAATGCGGTATTTGCAGTACTCGGAATCCGAAGCTGCTCGCATCGCTTGGACAGTACACAATAAGGGTAAATGCGTGATACTGGAAGGTTCGCATACGGAGATGGAAATCTATCGTAAAATACTTAAAACCGAAGGGCTCACCGTTACGGTCGAGTAATACCGTAATAATGCAGTTACGTTAACGGTTCTTTCTTAAATAATGCGCAATTTTGGGACTTAAATTGAGAAGTCCGATACTATGCTGTTAAAGAAAGCCTTAATTACCATTATTTTTAGTATTCCCATTATTTTATTTGCTCAGAGCGTCACCATCAGAGGCACAGTACTACAACAGGACAGTGTGTCTCCGGCTGTAGGTGCAAGCGTGAATTTACTTTCCACGGTGAACAATGCGTATCTGCGTGGTCAACAGACCGACTCCAAAGGACAGTTTAGTATCGAAGGAGTTCGCGCGGGAGCTTATAATTTAGAAGTTAGCTCCATAGGCTTTGAAACGTATCTTAGAACGAACTTCACGGTTAAGCCTGATCAAGATATCGACCTAGGTCTAATTGTGCTAAACGAACAGGGTGAAATGATTTCTGAAGTTGTCGTTCAGGGTCAGGTGCCGGACTTGCAGATTGGGATCGATAAAAAAGTGTTTGATGTTTCACAGAGTATGGTAAGTGTTGGGGGATCAGCTCAAGACGTGTTGGGAAATGTACCCACCTTGCAGGTAGAATCTGATGGAAACGTAAGCTTAAGAGGATCGAGTAATGTGCGCATATTAGTAGACGGTAAAGAGTCAGCTATGGCGGGATCAGATATTAACGCCTTTTTACAATCGTTGCCGGGAGATGCGATTTCGAAAGTGGAAATTATGACGAACCCATCGGCTAAACACGATGCAGAGGGACAGTCCGGTATTATTAATATCGTGCTGAAAAAGAATACAAGAACGGGGCTGAATGGTTCGGTGAACGCGTCAGGCGGCTCCTATGGTAACGCAAATGTCGGGGTGACATTAAATTATCGCCCAGGCAGATTCAATTATTTCGGTAGTTACAATTTCAGCCGTCGTAATCGAGTAGGGGGTGGTTTCAATGATAACACGGAATTATTCGATGGCGAGGTGCGCGATAGCAGTGCGAGAACCTATACCAATGAAGAAAGTCGTCGTTTAGGCTACAATCATACAGTTCGTCTGGGGACGGATTTTTATGCAACCGATAGAACCACTTTAAGTCTTGGTGCAAATATCAGCATTAGAGATAATGAACGCGGCAATGATATCAACTACCAGTATTGGAACATCCCGTCGTACGGGGAGTCCGCTTTTAGAACCACTCGGCAGTTTGAGGACGATTTAGGGCTTGATTTAATGTTTGATTTTAGACACGAATTTAATCGTGAGGGTGAAGAATTAATGGCCAACGTTTCATATGGAAGCGATACAGAAGATGGAACTAACGATTTTCATCAAACCTATGCCAGTGGAATCAGTGATCTGATACGAAACAATACAACTACAGAGAAGGGCCGAAATTGGAACTTTCAACTGGATTACACTCTTCCATTCGGCGAGAATCATAAATTGGAGGCGGGGTATAGAAGCATGATTCGTACATCCGAGGATACACAGTTCTCGGAGTTGATGGACTCCGTTTCGCAGGTGTTTCAGCCAGACTATCGGCTGAGTAACAACTTCGATATGACCAATGCAGTACATGCGGTATATGCGAATTACCAACAGAAATTAACGGATCGACTTGGCGCGCAGATTGGATTACGAGCTGAGCAAGCGTCGTTGCATTCCACATATTATTCTCTAGACCCCTCGGTTCCTGAAGCAGAACGTGCGACAAAAGGAGAATTGGACTACTTTAGACTCTATCCATCTGTGTTTTTAAGTTATGATGTGGGCGACGGGGAAAGCGATAAGGTGCAGTTGAGCTATACGCGACGTGTCCAACGTCCGAGAGGTTGGCAAGTGAATCCGTTTTTAGATATTTCCGATGAGCAGAACTATCGCCAAGGTAACCCGAATTTGCTTCCTGAAGATATACATTCATTCGAATTGGGATACTCTAAGTTTTATGATCGTTGGAACTTTGTGTCTTCGGTATATTACAGACGAGTTAACGACAGTTTTATGCCATTCCTCTATCCCGATTCCGCTATTTCGGACATCGTGGGCGATCGCAATAATATTACTTATTCTCGGTGGGAAAATGTGGCTGATGATAATTCCATGGGGGTGGAGTTGATCAGTAAAGTTAATATACTTCCTTGGTGGGATGTTACAGGGAATGCCAACTTATTCCATTCGAATACTAAGCCTAAAGCTGGCTTCGATGTTCGTACGACAAATTCCTTTAATTGGAATGCGAACTTAACAACCAACTTGAAGTTTACGCCAACTTTTTCAGCCCAAATGCGAGGCGATTATCGTAGCGGACGGAAAACACTACAAGGCGAGATGAAACCCATGCGTGGGGTAGATGTTGCTCTGCGCAAAGACCTATGGAATAACCGCGCTAACATTATGCTAAATGTGCGAGATGTATTCAATAGCAGACGTTTTGAAATGGAGAACTACTTGCCGAATCAACGCGTGCACTTCGCACACCGTTGGATGAAACGTACCTTCACGTTGTCTTTTTCCTACCGATTTGGCATCCAAGATCTGGGCCGCCGGGATCGTGAAGAACAGTCCGGAATGGACGAAATGGATGGGGCGCAATTTTAATTGACGATACACGATAAATAAACGTGTTAAGCGCCTGCTTACAGCTTGCTGCGTCTCGTTTTAATTCAAACTGTACTTGATAATCCGATTAGATTATTTAATTTTAGGAATTCAACTTTAATCAACTTTTATACTATGAAAAGAAGTTTTGTGTATGTATTGATCGCTACGATAGGCGTATCTGTTTCTTCTTGCGCGAGTAAGAACACGTCAAGCGGACCAGATGGGGCTGTCCCAGCGTATGAGTTTCTTGATTTGCCAAAAGTAAAGCTAAAAGATTTTCGTAAAAATTCTGATGGCGCGTATGTGTTATTCGACGGTTCTTCTTTGGAGGGATGGAGAGGTTACAATAAAGAGCACGTTCCTAGCAAATGGGGAATCGAGGATGGTACACTGAAATTTTCCGCGAATCCAGAGGGTGTAGATAATCCAGAAGGAGGAGACCTCATTTTTGCACATGATTTTAAAAATTTTGAATTGGAATTTGAATGGAAGATCTCTCAGTCGGGTAACTCCGGTGTGTTTTTCCTTGCCAAAGAAATAAAGGATCAGCCGATCTACATTTCCAGTCCGGAGTACCAGTTATTGGACAACGAAAATCATCCGGATGCCTCACAAGGAGTCGATGGAAATAGAAAATCAGGATCGTTGTACGATATGATCCCTGCTAAACCACAGAACGCATTTCCGGTAGGAGAATGGAACAGAGCAAAAATTGTAGTGAATAAAGGGAAAGTCACTCATTATCAAAATGACGAAAAGGTGGTCGAGTACGAGTTGTGGACCCCGGAATGGACCGAGTTATTACAAGCGAGTAAGTTTAGTAAAGAGCAATGGCCGTTGGCATTCGAATTACTAAACCAAGTCGGTGGTAAGTCAAAGTCCGGCGTGATTGGATTTCAGGATCACGGCGATGACATTTGGCTACGAAATGTAACAGTTAAAGAATTATAATGAGTAGTATCACTTATTTTCGATTAAAAGAGAGCCTGTTGTGCTCTCTTTTTTGTCTTGTGTCTGTGCTTGTTTTAGGGCAGAACCTACATTGGTCAGATCCGATCGAGCAAGATGCGCTAAGTGGTCGGATCCCTCAAGTGGAGAAGGAGGATGGCTATTTACGTTTGCCGTCTTCAATGGAGAATCAAGTGAGGGATGCTGTCTGGCGGTTAGCCAAAGACGATGCAGGAGTATATGTTGATTTTACGACGACTGCGGACCGTATTGAAGTGGCGTATACGGTTAGTAAAAACTTAAGTATGGCGCACATGCCGGCTACTGGAGTAAGCGGATTGGATCTGTACGCGAGAAGCGCAGATAGCGACCAGTGGGGGTGGATCCACGGTAAGTACGATTTTTCCGATACAGTGCGATACAGCTTTACAGGGTTTCAGAGCGATTCTCTTCGCCAATACCGATTGTATTTGCCGCTTTATAATGCGGTTACTTGGCTGCAGATAGGGGTAGATAAAGGACATGACCTGCACTTTAACACATCCAAAGTTTCACCGATCGTAGTCTATGGGACCTCAATTGCACAAGGGGCATGTGCATCCAGACCAGGATTGGCTTGGACGAACAGATTGGGGCGTGTGATGGATCATGAAGTGATCAATTTGGGATTTAGTGGGAATGGACGTTTAGAGTCGGAATTGTTGCACCTGATTCGAGACGTGGATGCCGCTGCATTTATCCTGGACTGTATTCCCAATTTGTCGGTCCAAGGTGAAGGAGGGAAGGAGAATTTAATAAGACTAATAGAGAATGCGGTAGCTATTATACGTGAGAAACATGCAGATGTTCCGATTGTTTTTGCCGCGCATAGTGCCAGCCAAGTCGATGGAGTGCTCAATTTCACGACCACAAAGGAATATGATTTACGTTCTGAAGTTGCAGAAACAACGGTCAAAAAACTCATTAAAGAAGGTGATTCATCGCTTTTTTGGTTATCTACCGATGCGCTGGATATGGATAAAGAATCCACAGTTGATTACGCCCATCCTAATGATTATGGAATGGGAAAAATCGCTGAGGCGTATCAACGTTTACTGTTGGAAATCCTATAGGTCGAGATTAAAATAACTCCTGAAGTTCTTTTAGATCCGTAATCATTAGTTTAACATCGGTTGGTGGCGCTACACGTTTAGGATTAAATAAAATCGCGTCAATACCGGCTCGCATGGCCCCACGGATATCGGCATCTAAATTATCGCCTATCATGATGGCCTGTTCTTTCTCGGCACCACTATGGGTCAGTGCATAATTGAAGATTCGATGATCGGGCTTATTTATACCGACCACTTCTGAGATCACTACCGTTTTAAAATAGGGCGCGAGTTTGCTGCGTTGCAGCTTCATTTCACAGGCTTCCTTAAAACCATTAGAAATTAAATGTAAGGTATACTTCTCTTTAAGATAGGATAAAGTTTCATGGGTGTTGGGGAAAAGATGCGTTTTGGTAGGGCAGATAGCTAGATACTCTTCTTCGAACTGAAGGGGAAACAAGGCAGGTTCAACGCCAAGAGCGGTAAATGTATCGGCGAAGCGAAGCTTCCTTAAAGTAGGTTTATCTATTTTTCCGTGATGGTAAAGATTCCAAAGCCGATGGTTATTTTCAGTATATACCGAGATGAAATTTGCTGAAGTAGACGCGTTAAACAGCTGGTCGAATTGATAGCGGAAATAAAGCTCATTTAGGGTTTCCGTAGCGTTCGTTTCAAAGTCCCAAAGGGTATGGTCAAGGTCAAAAAACAGGTGCTCCTTTTTTCTTAACATATGCAAATATAATAGAGTCGGTCAGCTCTTGCAACGCTTATTCTAAGTTTACTGTCAAATTAGGCCCATGGTTTCCAATTCCATCCCTAATTTAATTATCTTTGAGAAGAGATTCTATTGTATGAGAAAGGCACTATTTCTATTCTATTTTCTTTTCTTCTATGCCATCACACAGCTTATTTGGTGGGGATATATGCTCATCACTTTTGAGCCAGATCGGAAAGGAATGATTATCGGAGAAGGGTTGATTTTCTTTTTGATTTTCATTGTTGGGGCTTGGCACCTCAAGAAACATGTGCGACGGGAACACGAGATCAACAAGCAGCAACAAAACTTTTTGCTTTCCATCACACACGAATTAAAATCACCCCTCGCCTCCGTAAAACTCTACATCCAAACGATACAAAAAAGGGAGCTTGATAGAGAGCAACAACAAATATTTTTGTCAAATTCGCTAAAAGATATTGAACGATTGGATTATTTGGTGGAAAACGTGCTGTTGAGCACAAAGCTGGAGAATCGGGCTTATCAACTTCCAAAAGAAGTTTTTGATTTGACTGATTTAGTGGAGACCATCGTTGACCGTCTTCAAAAGAATGCTTGTAAGACTCAAGTTATTAAGTATGAGTATGACGGTCATTTCGAATTGAACGCAGATAAATTCGCGATTACTAATGTGGTGACCAACCTGATCGAAAATGCGATTAAATATTCGCCACCCTGCGCTATGATATTGGTGAAGATAAAAAAGGAAGGAAGCCGACTTCTTTTTTCCGTCGCCGATCACGGTGAAGGTATCGCAGCTGAGGAAAAAAAGCTTATATTTAATAAATTCTATCGTGTGGGTAACGAATCGACCCGTAAAACCAAAGGGACCGGCTTGGGCCTTTATATTGTGAGAACCGTCCTACAAAAACATAATGCTTCCATTCGAGTTTATGATAACGAACCTTCTGGAAGTGTGTTTGAAGTAATATTTGAAGATTATGCAAAATAAACAGCGTATACTATTAGTAGAAGATGAGGAACATCTTCTAGAAGCGATAAAATTAAATTTAGAACTGGAAGGATACCGTGTAACGACGGCGACTGACGGTAAAAAGGCACTCAAAGTGTTTAAGGAAGAACGGTTTAATCTTATTGTCTTGGATGTGATGATCCCCGAAATCGATGGCTTTCAAGTAGCCGAGACAATTCGCTTGCAGAATTCCGAAGTTCCGATTATGTTTCTGACGGCAAAAAACAGCTCCGAAGACCGCATTACCGGTTTGAAAAAAGGCGCAGATGACTATTTGGTCAAGCCGTT
>DXCW01000208.1 GCA_019115805.1 Candidatus Sphingobacterium stercorigallinarum | reverse complement strand
TTCCACCTTCCCATACATGCAGTAGCGATACATCCAAAGCGGTATTGGTTCGAGAAATAAAGGTGTCTAACAAATGGATTTCGTCTTCCTTGAAGTTCGTTAATAGTCCGATATGCTGAAGCTGGAATTCGTGGTGCCCGGCGGGCACTGCAATCACGCCAATTGGTGATTTCTGGATCATTTCAAACGTATTACTCCCTATTAATTTGCCAGCTAATCCATTTGATCCCTTAGTCCCCATCACGATAAATTGGATCGGACTATCCTGAACCAGGTCGACAATGGTATCCGTCAACCCACCTTGGATGATCGCTGAGGTAATCGATAGTCCCGGGAACTCTCCCGTTAATTTTTGAGTGTGTTTTTCGAGTTCACTCTCGGCGTTGGCCGATTGCTGTGCATCAAGATCTTCATTGAATTCTGTGGAAGCAAGCAAATTTCCAAAGTTTTTATGTACGTGTAAAAGGTGGACCGACCAGCCGTAATGTTGAGCCAATTGCGCACCATAACGGGTCGCGGTCCAAGCATTTTCGGAAAAATCAGTCGGAATAAGAATGGCGTGTTGCATAACTAAGGACGTTTTGAGGTTACTACCCAAACATACACAAAAAAATCTAGCAATGGGTGCTCGTTTCACCGCTGATTGAGCCCGAACAGCACTTTTGGTCAGATTGCCCTTGCTGGAGATCTTTTGAGCCGCAAAAGAAGCGGTATATGCGATTTCGGGTGATTGGCTGTTAAAAAATGTTAATTGCATGCGGGCTATATACGTTTTCGTGCAAGCGGGCGTTTTGTTATTAGAAAAGAGTAATAATTTCATAATTTAGGTTAATAATTGGTTTGGTAAAATCCTGAGGTTCCCCGCCTCAGGATTTTTTTAATTACGAGATCTTCGGTTTCTTACCGGCGCCGTCAAATAATACTTGGATAACTTCGCGCATTCACCTATTTTTACTATTTGAGATTCAGATTTATGCAGATTAACCAAATATGTATTGCCGCGCTGCTGGCGATAACGCTAGGGCTAGCAGCCTGCCAACAGAAAACTTCCCAATCTGATGCCCAGGTGACCGATTCAGGTGATGCCGTGTATCACGCACCTTTAGCCCCCTCGGAGTGGACAGACGAAAATGAGAAGATTAACTACGTGTTCATCCATTTTTGGGATGATTTTGCATTTCAAGACACGATGAAGGTATTTAACCCTGATTATGGCGAGCAAGCCATCGCCAATTATATCGGATATTTTCCCTTGGTTCCTACCGATACGTTGAAGAAGGGGGTGACTGGATTATTAGAAAAGGCGGCGGTAGAACGACATACATTTGAATACATTACCTATCAGCTGGAAAACTACCTTTCGAACCCGAATTCGCCTATGCATAACGACCTGTTTTTTGAGACAGTTCTCGAAGTGTTAATCGAATCGGATCAAGTGCGTTCGGAAGAACAAATGCGATACAGCACCTTACTGCCATTGGTGCGTAAAAACAAGCCCGGGAGCCAGGCTACGAACTTTAGCTTTCTAACGACCGATAATAAGACACAGGAACTACACGATATCGACGCTCCCTTTACGATCTTGATGTTTTACGAACCTGGATGTAAAAGTTGTGACGAAACGATTGCTCTGATGAAGACCAATCCGGCGTTTAATGCGGTTATAGAGCAATCGGGACTGGCTATTGTGGGGATTTATCCAGACGGGAACCTAGAAATATGGAAGGAGTATCAATCAAACATTCCTGAGAACTGGGTGAACGGTATAGATCCAGACCAAAAAGTGGTTAACGAAGGTCTGTACATCATTAAAGCCACGCCCACACTTTATTTATTGGATAAACAGAAGAATGTATTGTTAAAAGATGCCGATATCGTGCAAATTGTGCGGTTTTTTCAGAATCTTTAATGCGTTGATTTAGTGTGTTTTATCTACTTGTGTAGATGAGAAGTATATGGCCGACGCTTAAGGAAGTAGATGTTTTGTTATGTTTTAAAATAGGCTGCTGATAAAATAACATGCAGTTTTGTAATTTCATCATAAAACAACAATATACATTGAATATGAAAAGACGCATTTGTTCTGTGTTATGCTTCCTAGTGGTTAGCGTACTCGTTAATTTAGCTTGTTCTTCTACTCAAAAAGGCGATGTGAGTAAGGACCCCAAGTATGCGGATATTGTCAATCAAATCTTTGTGACCAAAGCACCGCTTTATTATTATCATTATACGCACTCTGATGGCGGAAAATCTGGATATTTTCTATCCGGGAGTTCCGAGCTATCCGCTGCGGATTTGAAAGCGGAAATACCAGTGGGTGGTCACGTGAAAATTAGCCAAGTTTTGGAAGTGCCGGTGGAAGGTGGATCGGTTAATATCATGGTCAAAGGGGAAGCCTTCGCGGAGCCGACAGGTAAACCCATGGAGTACATGGCTACCTATGAAGATATTAAACCAGCGATAAAACCCGAATAGAGTAGGAGCCATCTGCCTGGGGAGATAAACTATAATTTTATTTAGCATCACAGGGAGTTAAATGCTACATTTGCCTGTAGTTTTTAACTCCTTTTTGTTTGTTAAGTTCGTGGAAGGGAGTTTATCTGTATTGATCATGCCTAAACGCAGCTTTTCTTATGATGCTAAACAGACCACCTATCCGATTTTAATAGCGATCTGTTTTGCTCACCTTTGCAACGATTTGATTCAAGCGGTGATCCCCGCATCCTATCCCTTACTTAAAGAGAATTTTGACCTGAGTTTCGCTCAAATAGGCGTCATTACCTTTTGTTTTCAGTTGTCTTCTTCTTTATTGCAGCCGATGGTGGGCGCGTACACCGATCGCAGGCCGCAGCCTTATTCACAAATCATTGCGATGCTGTTTAGTGTTGTGGGTTTGATCGCTTTGGCTTATGCGAACCATTACTATGCTGTCCTCCTTGCGGTGACGCTCGTCGGGATCGGATCGTCTATTTTTCACCCAGAATCCTCTAGAGTAGCGTATCTATCGTCTGGTGGTCGGCGCAGTTTAGCACAGTCTATCTTTCAGATCGGCGGGAATACCGGGACAGCATTAGCACCACTTCTTATGGCTTGGGTGATCTTACCAAACGGTCAGCGTCATATCCTTTGGTTCCTCTCTGTAGCAGTGATAGCGCAGATTATATTGGGTTATATCGCTATTTGGTATAAAAAAGTGTTGCAATCGCTTAACCAAGGAGGCAGGTCGGAATTGCGTTTGCCCAATCTATCTCCCAGACGAGTGAATGGGGCCATCTTCGTGTTGCTTCTTTTGATCTTTTCTAAGTACGTATACATTGCCAGTATCACGAGTTACCTCCAGTTTTATATGATGGAGAAGTTTGCGATCACAGAAGTCCATGCTCAAGTGTATTTATTTTACTTTTTGATTGCCGTGGCTTTGGGCACCTTATTCGGTGGGTTTTTGGGGGATGTTATCGGTCGAAAATACATCATCTGGTTGTCTGTATTGGGATGCGCTCCTTTTACGCTGATGCTGCCTTTTGCGTCATTATTTTGGTCGGGCATCTGGATCGCCATTATCGGGTTATTGATTGCTTCGGCTTTTCCCTCTATTTTGGTATTCGCGCAAGAGTTGCTGCCGAGAAAAATTGGAATGGTATCGGGCTTGTTCTACGGTTTCGCGTTTGGCATGGGGGGACTGGGTGCAGCTATACTGGGCTGGTGGGCGGATCACAGCTCTTTGGAAAACATCTATTTATTCTGTTCCTATTTGCCGCTCATCGGTGCCACAGCCTATTTTTTGCCCAATATGAAAAAAGTGACATTCCGATCAGGCAAATTGTCTTAGTTGGGGAGTCGGGCTCGCATTTTACCGGTCTTCGAAGGTTATCGATAAACTTGTGTACCCCAGGCCTTCAATGAGCGGGCGGAGAACCTGCGTTGCATTGGATTGGGTTTGCGCGCGGATATCTGATTTTTCGACCTGTCTCGTGATTTCTTGTTCCGCTGCTTTGAACGCATCGTCGACCAAGGTGGCCTCTCTAAAAAACGCCATTTTCGTGTCGTAGACCCTTGAGGATTTATGATCTATTTTTACATAACAAATCTCCGCTTTGGGCAGTGTGATATGTACTGAGTCGCCGGTGATGCTGACATCTTCTTTGCTAAGCTGAGAAAGATCAATACAGCCCACTGCGTCCGCTTTTACAATCAGTAGCACGCTAGCATCTGGCAGGTATTCGCTGATGTTTTTATGCTCAATGATATCACTGAAGCGATATTTCACCAATTCCAATTTACCCATGGATTCTATGCTTTCAATAAGCACTTGGTGATTGGTTTGCCGATCTGGAGCGGAGCGCATGTTATTCCAAATGAACCACGCCGAACCGAACACCAGAATCAGTATAATAATCGTGCTGAAAATCTTCTTCATAACTACACTTACTCAAAATTAAGACCATATTTTATAAAAACGGGAATATAGCCTTAAGAATAGCGTGAGGAAGGTGCAGATAACCAATTCGTTACATGCGGGTACGGATCGCCGACTTTTTGTCAGCAACTGTCATCTCCTTGAACGATACGCATTAAAAAACGGGTTAAAGTTTTCTTTTAACCCGTTCTTACAATCTGCAAAATCACTTACTTCACGAGCGAAGCGTCGTAAAGTTTTTGATGCATGCTGTTTAATTTTGCTTCAGGAATTTTGATGACTTTTCGATCATAGGTCATCAAACCATTGGTTTCCACCTCCACGTCGGTGGTTTGCGTATAGACTGCAGCTGACAAGCCCATCTGGATTAACCGAGCGAGCTCTTCGACCAAACCTTCATACCGTTTGGTGAGCTCATCGGCATTTTTGAAGGACTGATACCCCCAATTGTCTTTTTCCTGCCAAGTATGTCCTTCCACCGGAAGACCTAGTCCACCAAATTCGCCTAACGCTAAGACATAATCCTCACCGAAAATTTCCGGACGTGGCATGACTGCATCTGGGTAATTATGGATGTCAAAAATATGACCCGGTTGTAAAAAGTTTCCACCTGACGCCCCATTCACCAAGCGCGAGGGATCGTACTGAATGGTCCAATCGACAATCTCTTTGGTTTTGAATTGTCCCCAAGCTTCGTTGAAAGGTACCCAAACTACAATGCTCGGGAAGTTGTGTAAGTTATCCATGGCTGCTTTCCACTCCTTGCGAAAAATGGCTTCCGATTCCGCAGTACGTTCTTTATCGGAATTTCCGGACCCCATTTTACCGGGATTCATATGCCAGCTATTGCCGCCTAAATCTCCGCTAGGCATGTCTTGCCACACCAGCACGCCGATACTATCACAGTGTCTATACCAGCGAGCAGGTTCAATTTTAATGTGCTTTCTAATCATATTGAAACCCATTTCTTTGGTTTTGATCACATCGAATTTTAGGGCTTCGTCTGAGGGTGCCGTATGCAATCCATCGGGCCACCAACCTTGATCCAGTGGGCCATAATGGAAAACAAATTCATCGTTTAGATACATACGTTGAATCCCTTCGGCGTCTTTTTTCATGCTAATTTTACGCATTGCGAAATAGCTATCCACCTCATCAATCACTTTACCATTCCGTGTCAATTTAACTTTTAAATCGTACAGTTTCGGTGAGTTGGGAGACCAGAGCTCGGGGTTATTCAATTTCAGTTGCGCGTCTTGGTCACTGCGGCTGCTTGTTTCTGCGATTTTTTGACCGTTGTCGTACGCTTCGATTAGAATTTCATCACCCGCTTGTGCATTTTCTACTGCAGCTGAGAAATGAAGGGTCGATTGGTCTACATCCGGAGTCTGTTTAGTGCTTGCAATATACGATTCCGGCACCGACTCTAACCAAACCGTTTGCCAAATGCCGGAAACTGGCGTATACCAAATACCATGGGGATCGTTGATTTGTTTTCCACGTGGCTGTGGACCATCCGAGGTCGGATCCCATACACGGATAGCGATTTCTTGCTTGTTTCCTTTCTTTAAGGCATCGGTAATGTCTACGGTGAAGGCATCGAAACCGCCTTGATGATTGGCGACATGCTGACCGTTTACATATATGTCACATTCCCAATCCACAGCACCAAAATGGAGAAGTTTTTTTCCTTTTCTTACCTGTTTGTCTAGGGTAATTTCGTTTTTATACCACAATGCATCGTCTTTCGTTACTCGTTTTCCTACTCCCGATAGCGCAGATTCTACAGAGAAGGGGACCAAAATGTCTCCTTGCCAAGCGTTGGGAATCTCTTTTTGATCTTTTGCCGTAATGCTGTACTTCCAAAGTCCATTGAGGTTCTGCCAATTATTCTCCCGTATGAGTTGCGGTCTGGGATATTCCTGATGGACGTTTTCGGGTGTGACTTGCTCTGCCCACGGTGTCAGAATCTTGTCTTGTACCGGTGCCCACTGTTGTGCCGTACTTTGAGTGAATGTGGCCGCAATCAGACTGGCGATCGCAATAGTTTTCTTCATGATGTTGATTGTATAATGTTATAATTTATTTTCTTTTCTTTTCTTTGACTCCGGTCGTAACGGAGCCGGATCTGGTTGTTTATCTAAGATAGCTTTTAATGTTAGAAAAGCAGGATGTGAGGGTGACCAAATATTCTCCGTTTCAATCAAGCCGTCTTTATATTCGTAAAGTTCATATTCCACTTCTTGTCTCCCTTCAATATCTTGCCAGGCTACCAGTCGAAAATCCTCAGTGCGTATCGCCCTTCCTAATTTTCCTCCACGTGGAAAGCAGTGGTATACACTGGTTCGCACTGGGCTTTCTGGCTTGGTGAGATAGGAAGCAAAACTTAACCCATCAATAGGTTGCGCACTGGTGTCGAGCGGCAAAGCGGCGAGCTCAGCTAGGGTCGGATACAGGTCAACGGTTTCTAACAGATCCATACTGTGATGACCTTCTTTGATCTCCGGGTGTTTAATGATAACAGGGATCCGATTGGCCAATTCGTAATTGACGTGTTTTGTCCACATTCCCATTTCTCCTAACAGGTAGCCATGGTCTCCCCAAAGCACCACAATGGTCTGTTCATCCAAGCCACTATCTTTTAGCTCTTGGAGTACCTTTCCGATTTGTGTATCCACGTAACTTATTCCTGCGTAATAGCCGTGAATAAGCTGTCGAGTTAGTGAATCTGGAAACGGGTCAGATGCTTTCGCAAGTGGGATTTCTGCATATTGAGATATCTCCCCATCTCGTTTTACAGCGATGTCGGGAGCGTTTTTAGGATTCGTTTGCTGCGCTGGAATCGGTAGAGCGTCTGGATTGTAAAGGTCCCAATATTTAGCCGGGACGGTGAACGGTAAATGTGGCCTAGCAAAGCCGACGGCTAAAAAAAAGGGCGTGTCCTGCCCTTGCAGTTCTTGCAGCCGTTGTACCGCCTGGCGCGCAACGCGACCATCGGCATAGGCGTCGTCTGCCACATCCAGCCTTTCCCATGCGGAACCTTTCTTCAACCGGTTGGCGTATGCCCACGTTTTGTTCGCAAAGAGCGCCTCTTCTCTGGTTTCCTGATGGTGGTTTGGATCGGCGTATTCGACGACCTTGTCGTGCCAATGGGGTACGCTCCAAGACTCGTCATCGTTATAGGTATTATGCCCCACGTGGAAGACTTTCCCGATAGCCGCGGTATAATATCCGTTGTTTTTGAAAAGCTGTGGCAGGGTGGTTGCATTGGGATAGGCATCCCGAAATGCGCGACCGAAGTCGTACAGCCCAGTCGAGGTGGATCGCGATCCCAATAGCAGATTGTACCGGGAGGCTACGCAGACCGCTTGATTCGAATAAGCTCTTTCGAATACCGTAGCTTGCTTGGACAAGGCGTCTATGTGTGGACTTATCGCGTGGACATCGCCGAAGCTGCCTAATGCTGGCCGAAGGTCGTCTACTAAAATAAGCAGGACATTATAGGCCCGTTCTTTTTCTTGGGCCCCTGCCAAGTGAGCAATAAGGGACAGGCATAGAATCCACGTTAGTCTATTCATATTGGTACTGGTTTTTGATACTCGAAAGCGGCTTTTTTTCATATACAGATCGTTGCGTTATTTTACTTGATGTAACGCCGTGTCATATAAAGACTCGGTGATCCCGTTGATTTTTACGCCGACTCGCGCGAATAGCGTCTGGTTATTTTCCAATTCCGGACCGATGTCCATACTGATGCTGAATGTGCCCTGCTGCGCAGAGGATAACGTTTCTCGTTTCAGAAAATGTCCCAGGTCGACGAATTTGGTATTGCCTATCAATAGGCTGATTTCATCCACTGCACGATCATCGACCAGCTGATCCAGCTGGAAGGTTGCCGTTAGGGTTTCACCCGATAGCTGATAAGAGACATCGGTGAGGTTGTAATACAAGTCGACGGGAAATTCCACTGTGGCATGACCGTTGAGATCGATCAGCAAGGTATCCGCACTGTGTTGCCAAGGACCGCTTCCTGGAACGGTGATCAGTTTATATTGCCCGTCGAATAAGGCCGCAGAAAAGGATCCATCTTGCGCGACATACACATCGATGGGTTCCCGGGTTTGAAAGCCGTCTTGCCACAATTGGAGACGAACGGATTGATTCGACCCGCGTACCCCAACAGGTTCACCCTGGTATACCACGGTTCCTGTCAGCGTGGATTCAGGTGCTTGGTAATTATCTTTTCCGCAAGACCACATGCATACGCCTAACAGAAATATATAGAGCATTGAGTTTCCGGTTCTTTTCATCTTTTTATTGATAGGGGTTACGTACTAATTTGGGGTTTCTATTTAACCAATCTTGATCGAAGAAACTGTAATAATTTTGAAATCTGAAGTAACGGGGATACATCGTATGACTCGCTTTGCGTTTTTCATACACCCATTTGCCATGATTGGCTTGTCCTGGCGCATGAATTTTATACGGAAATAGTGCATAGTGGGTAGCCTCCGGGTCATTTTGTTGCCCATTCCATACGGTATGCGCGATGCGCCAACGTTTTAAATCCCAGTATCGATGATCTTCGAACGCCAGTTCAACACGTCGTTCTTGGATGATGTCCTCTAGGCTCACCGCAGACAGGGTTTGTATGCCTGCTCTGTTCCGCAACTGATTGATGTATCCGGCGACCTCAGTCTGCGGCTTGTTTAACGCTAACGCGGATTCTGCAGCAATGAGTACCATTTCACCTAAACGAAATCGAACAAACCACATCACACTTCCTCGGCCTCTGGTGGAGGCATCTCGGTCTTCTTCAACGAACTTACGCATGTTGAATCCCGTTTTGTTTACATATTGATCGTTGTTTGTTGTGGGGCCATCCATGCTCGTGATCAATCCATATGGGGCTTCACTGGTCCCGGGTTCTGCTGTCTTTACTTTCCAGCTTCCACCGTCTAAGTAGCGAACGCCAGCTTGGTATATCACCGTGGAACCGAGGAAATCAGCTCCAGAATAAATGACCGTACCGTATAAACGTGGATCTTTATTTGCAAACACATCTTCGGGGTTTTCGTAATAAATATAATCGCCGTTCGCCTCGGTCAGGTGTAGTGAGCCATCGCGATCATCGATGTATTCGAAATCTTCCACGAGATTCAGGACCGGTGTAATGATATTTGCATCGATATCTCCACGAACGGATGAGGCGATCACATTATTGGTGAACATATGCGTTTGTCCAGGATAAGCGTAGTCTCTGGCCCAAATGACCTCTGTACTGGATTTACTACTGACTGCTTCGTAGAAGTTTCGGCCTTTATCGGGGTTGTTTTCATGCAGTTGATAGGGGCTCTCCGCTAAAATTAACTTTGAGGTCTCGTAGGCGATGGTGTAGTACGATTCCGCCTGAGATACCGGAATGCCGACTTCTCCACCCGCGGTTGTGACATCTGGCGTTTTGTAATTGTATGTCGCTATTGATCCGGCATATAGCGCGGCGCGGGCTTTTAACCCTAAAGCGGCCCACTTATTGGCACGAGCGGAATTGATTGTTTTTTCGTCGCTGAGTAGGTCCGCGATCTCGGTACACTCCGCAATGATGTAATCGTAGGTATCTTGCTCGGTGGCCCTTGGGTATTGCAAGTTACCGATATCGGAGCCGCTTTCATAGTCGAAGATTTCGTCGCCCATTAAGGGCACGCCACCAAGTGTTCGCACCATGTTGAAATAGGTCCAAGCCCTTAAGAAACGGGCTTCGCCTTCAAAATTGTTTTTGGTGTCCTCCTCTAAAGTAGATTGCCGGATGCCATTTACAAACAAATTGAGGTCACGTATTAAGGTATAGTCATAGACGCGCCAGAGATCGTCTGGGAAGTTTTGTGCATTATTTGGCCCACCTGAAGAGAAGCCCGCTTCGTCCAGTTGTGCCAGCGATCCGGTGTTGCCAATGTGTTGTCCCCAGCTCACGCGTCCATAATAGTTGGCAATGACGGAAATCAACATTTTCTCATCCGAATAGATCTGCTCGTCGGTCAATATGGCTTCCGATTCGCGATCTAAAAATTTAGAGCAGGAGGCACTACCCGCTAATAGCAGTGCAGAAAGGATATATATATTAAGTTTTTTCATGGTTAGAATGTTAGATTAAGCCCGAGGTTGATCACACGATTCGTCGGGTACTGAATGCCCGATTCGGACGTGATCTCCGGATCGATTTTCATTTCACCAAGATTGTCAATACTGAATAGGTTTTGCATCATTGAATACACGCGCACATTTTTCAATCCCCAGCGCTCGGTAAGGCGGGTAGGGAGCGTATAACCAAACTGTAGATTCCGCAGTTTGATGTAGGTCACGTTCATTACCCAAAAATCACTGTGCCAATAGTTGCTGTGATTCTGATTTCCACGAATGAGTGTGGGGAAAGTGCCCGGGATCAGTTCGCTGTTGGGGTCCGTAATGTCGCTTAACATCCATTGGTTTTCCATGTAATACGCCGCATTGTTTCCTCCATCGTGGAAAGGAAGCATGCCTTCGTGATTTGCACGGTATGAGGCAAAAGAAGCACCGGTGAAATCCACCGCTAAATCAAAACCCTTGTATGCGAAACCCAAGTTGAGGGCAAAGTTCAAATACGGTAAACCGCCTTGACGGTAACCAATAGGGCGGGAATCCAAATGATTGATGACCCCGTCGCCATTTACATCGTTGTATTTGATGTCACCCGGGCGTAGTGTCGTGTTTCCTTGTTGGTCGTTGTCTACATCGTAATTTTGAATTTCCTCCCAGCTTTGAAACTGTCCAATTGATTCGTATCCCCAATTTAGAAAGGCATAACGGTTGTATATGGAGCTTCTGTATTGGTCGTACGAGTTTCCAAAGCGAGGTTTGTATTGCTCGCCATCGATTTGCCGGGCAAAGGTGAAGTTACCACCAACTCTATATTGAAACTCTTGTATGTGGCTACTCCACATGATGCTTCCATCCACCCCGCGGTGGATATCGGAATTGAGGTTCTCATAGGGCAAACTAAAACCGACTTCGGCAGGGATCAACACATCGTAGCGCGCCGCTGGCAGGCCAGTCCGTTTGCGGTTGAAATAATCCAATGTTCCGGTCAATTTACCGCCAAATAGCGAAAAGTCAATCCCGACATCAAAGGTATTGGCACGCAACCAGGAAAGCGTCCGAACCGGTAAGCCCCGAGGTTGAGAACCCACGACATAAGCGCCGTCAAGGGCAGCACCTCCTACATTGTACGAATAGCCCGGCATGAAACCAAAGGCGAAATAGTTCCAAGGGTCTAAGTTGTCATCTCCCAATACACCATAGGATGCGCGTAACTTCAGCTCAGTAAACTTATCTCCCAGCGCTGAGTTCTTCCAAAACTCCTCCTGAGAAATTCGCCAGCCTCCTGAAATGGAAGGGAAGAACCCCCAGCGGCTGTCTTTTGGGAACTTCCAGGAACCGTCGTAACGTGCCGCGACTTCCAACAGATATTTTTGTGCATAGTCGTAATTAACTCGTCCAGCAAATCCCGCACGGGCCTGTGTACTGTTTCCATAATCGTTGAACTGATCCATCGTGGGGAAATAAATCAACGAAAGCGCATTGGAAGCCGGACGATCATGCATCCAGAATTCCGGCGTGTTTCTTTGGATGGCCTCTGCGGCAAATAAAGCGCCTAGGGTATGCTCATCAAAGCTGCGGTTATAGTTTAACGTAGCTTGGTAGCTGAGCTCTTCTTTCATCTCGATTTGACGTTCTCGCCACGGGTTATCCATGCTGAATACGACCGGATAGGTATCGGTCTCCTCGTCATAATCGTACAGCTTATAGGTGAACTCTTGGTTGTCCATCCAGCGATGCGCATAATAATAGCCTACAAGTCCCGTCAATTTCAAATGATCGCTGAGTTGGTATTCGGCGTTAAAATTCAGTTGCATGACCCGCCAGGTGTCTTGAAACTCTCCGGAAAGATCATAATTGAGCATCCCAAAATTGGTCTCTGTATTCGAGGCAGTCCGGGCCGGATATAAGGGGTTGTCGTTAGCAAAGGGTCTGGCGGTTGGCAAATTTCTGTAGATGGCGAAGAGCGCTTGCCAGGTGTCGTCCACTCCCGGTACGCCGGGTTGTCTGCGTTTCTCAATCCGGCCGTTCAAATTACCACCCACTTTAAGCCTTTCTGACACGTTAGCTTCCAAATTGAATTGTACGTTGGTCCGGTTAAATCCGCCATAATTCCGAATGATGGATTGCTGATCCAGATGTCCGGCACTCAGGTAATAATTGATTTTCTCAGATCCGCCGGACATGCTACCCGAAATATACCGTTGAGGACTCGTTTCTAAAATGTAATCATACCAGTCCCAGGGCCGGTAATCTTTCTCGGTGCCTTGTTCCCACTTGGCGAGATCCTCCGGTGTATATTGGGGATTGGGTATGCCCAATATCGCGTCGGATTGAATGTAACTTTTAATGTAGGTGCCCGCACTAGCCGGTTCGGGAAACCGGAACATGCTCTGCCAGCCGTAGTAGGAGTTGATATTGAATTCATTATTGTCGCCGCGTTTTCCTTTTTTGGTCGTGACCACTACTACACCATTTGCCGCGCGGACCCCATATATGGCTGCCGAAGCATCCTTTAATACCGAAATGTTTTCGATGTCGTTGAAATCCAGGTTATTGAATTGTCCCTCGTCTTTTTGTACGCCGTCAATGACATACAATGGCGTGCCCATATTCCGTATGTTAATGGAAGTGGCGCCTCCAGGCCGGCCGTCAGGCATCCGGCTGTTGACGCCCGCAATTTTACCAACTAACGCACCGGAGGTCGTTACTGCAGTTGATCGGGCAAGATCCTCGGCACCTACACTAGATATGGCTCCAGTGACGGATTCCTTTTTCTGCGTGCCGTAGCCAACCACAACGACCTCTTCCAGGTTGTCTCCCGAAGCGATTAATGTGATGTGGAGTTCACCTTCTTGCACGGGAACTTCTTGGGAGGCGTAGCCGATACTTCGAAAGACAATGATCTCATCTGGTGAAGACACCGAGAGGG
>DXCW01000035.1 GCA_019115805.1 Candidatus Sphingobacterium stercorigallinarum | reverse complement strand
AAGGTAAATCGCAGACTCCCGAACACCTCGAACAACCACTTAACGAAATTGTCGACGTCAAAGGCATTAAAGCGCAGGGCAATCGGCTTTCGTTTCACGCGGTGGAGCAGGTCGAATTATTGACCTCCGAGCTGGACTTATCAGAGCTTGAAGAGCCAACCGCGGCAGTAGCGCAGGAAAAAAGCTCAAAAAACAAACCTGAGGAAAGTACGGATGAAATCTCCTTGGAAATCACCAATCCTAACGACATTCAACTCGACCAGAATGGACAATTGGGATTATTCGGTAAGAAAGACGATAACAACTAAGGCGAACTCAACACAAAAGGATGCGAAAAACAGTCGCATCCTTTTGTGTCAATCAGTTAGCCCGCTGCGAAATCCTCATCCCCGGGCATGTGATTTAAATTGCGTGAGAAACTTTTGTAATTTCGGTGCGACCACCACCTGACAAAACTGGTTCTGCGGGTTTTGATGGAAATAATCGTGATGGTAATTTTCTGCTTCCCAAAATTTACTCGCGGACTCAATCGCCGTAACGATCGGGGATTCGTATACCTTTTCTTTTTCAAGCAATGCAATGAGCTCCTCGGCTTCTTGTTTTTGCTGATCGTTATGATAAAAAACAACGGAACGATACTGCGTACCTACGTCTCCGCCCTGTCTGTTTAATGTGGTGGGATCGTGCGTCTTAAAAAATATTTCTAATAAATCGCGAAAACAGACCTCTGCTTCGTCGAACACCACACGTACGACTTCCACATGATCCGTATTCCCCAAACAAACTTGTTCGTAAGTCGGGTTCTCTGTATGCCCGCCCATGTATCCGGGAACTACTTGTTCCACACCTTTTGTATGCTGGAAAATAACCTCTGTACACCAAAAGCATCCTCCTCCAAACGTCGCTTCCATATTCTCCTTTTTATTCAAAAATACAAAAAACTGACCAGAACCAGGATTAATTCTCTTCCGAGGGGTAATAGAATTCACCTTTTTCAATTCGATCCTGTTCTCTGCTATGACACACCGCGAAGGTGAAGCCTGATTGTAAGGCGAATGACCCATATTCTCCTTTTTTGTTTAGCGCAAGAAATCCAACCTGTATGTTTTTCGCAATTTCAGGCTTCTTCTCTACAATCCGCATAACCGCTTGTCGGCACGCATCAGTTGGGGAATATCCTTGGCGCATGAGTTCGACAACCAGAAAGCTACCAACTGTTCGTATCACTTCTTCTCCCACCCCGGTAGAGGTAGCGCCGCCAACCTCATTATCTACATAGAGACCTGCACCAATAATTGGACTATCTCCCACTCGTCCGCGCATTTTGAACGCCATACCACTAGTCGTACATGCGCCTGATAAATTCCCCTTGCTGTCCATAGCTAACATTCCAATCGTATCATGATTATACCGGTTTCCCGGTAAACGCTCGGTATTAAACGAGCGGTTTTCTATATTAATAACCGGTTCATATTTTTTTTCTTTCAACCACTCTTTCCAGGCCTTTTCAGAAGAAGGGATGAGCAAATCTTCTTCAGCAAACCCATTTTCCAGAGCAAATTGCTTGGCTCCCTCCCCAACTAACATGACATGTGGGGTCTTCTCCATCACGAGTCGCGCAACGGATATCGGATGCGCAATGTTTTCTAATGCGGCCACAGCTCCACAATTTCCGCGAGCGTCCATTATACATGCGTCTAGTGTGACCACCCCATCACGGTCTGGATACCCCCCCTTACCAACTGTTGGGTTATCCAAGTCCGCCTCAGCCACGCGCACCCCCTGCTCTACTGCATCCAGCGCTGATCCACCGGTTCTTAAAACACCCCAAGCAGCGCTATTCGCGGCTACCCCGAAATCCCATGTAGAAATCACGATTGGATTGCTCGTCTGCGCATTACCGATTCGTCCCAAATCGCCCCCAGAACTATTTTTGAAAACGCCTAAGCCGACAGCGCCCAATACACTTTTCTTTAAAAATTTCCGTCTTGAATCCATGCTCTTTGCTATTTCGATTTACTAGTTTAATTTACGACTTAAATCAGCATTTGCTGTAAAAAACGTAAAAAAATGCTGTGTTAACTGCTTTTTTTCGCATATTTATGCAGCTTTGTATAAGTTAACTGATTAAATGCATTTAACCATGATCCGTTTTATCGTAGCGCTAGGCATCTACATGCTGAGCCCCTTTTCCCTATTAAAGGCGCAGACAGACTCCACCGTATATCAGGCCTTACAGCAGGTCATTTCGGAGGCTAGACAACAGTTTGCCCCGGACCAACGCACCAAAATTGTAGCATTGGTAGAACACAATGTATCGAAAAACCACTACCGTATTGAAAGTAGTGTACCGGAAGCTACAGCCTTCATCCAATCCAAAATAAAAAATCAACCGGCATCGATTCAAATAATTAGTCTTCCCGACAGTTCCGTAGGGGACAAACGTCATGCTGTGGTCAAGCTCTCGGTAGCGAATTTCCGGACCAAACCCGGGAACGCATCGGAAATGGCAACTCAAGCGTTGCTGGGCACACAAGTTGACTTGCTTCAAAAAATAGGAAGCGAATACCGCGCTCGAACGCCTGAAGGCTATATTTCATACGTACCTAGCTCGGCACTTGCTGCAATGACCGACGCAGAGTTGGACCAATGGAAAGATCTGCCTAAAATCATTTACACCGCTGAATTTGGAAAGTCTTGGACACAACCGAACCCAGAAAGCATCCGCGTTTCGGACTTGGTGTATGGCAACATTTTAGGACTGATTGCTGAGCAAGGAGCATACTATCAAGTCGTATATCCTGACGGACGAATCGGATACGTTTTAAAGGACGAAGCTCTCGAAATGGACAAATGGCTAGCCACTAGATCGTTAAGTGCGGACAACCTTATTTCAAGTGCAAAAACAATGATGGGTTTGCCGTATTTATGGGGTGGCACTTCTGTTAAAGGCGTGGATTGTAGCGGTTTTACCAAAACGATCTATTTTATGAATGGCTATGTCATCCCGCGCGACGCTTCACAACAAGTGCTGGCCGGTGAACATATTGAGATCCTAGACGAGCAGGGACACTTTGAACCCGAAAAGGCGCTTCAAAACCTAAAGCCTGCCGATCTATTGTTTTTTGCTGCAGGCAAAAACAGCAATCCCAATGCTCGAGTTACACATGTAGCCATGTATATTGGTAACGGAGAATTCATACACTCCGCCGGAACCGTGCGTATTAATTCTATATTAAAAGAAGCGGAAAATTATGATGATTTCCAAACGAGAACCGTCGTGGCGGCTAAACGTTATATGGACAGCAGCGACCCGCAGATTCAAAAAATTGAAGAGAACCCGTATTATTAAACCTAAAAACTGACCATTACCACATGTGGCATAGCAAAAAGATGGGCAAGTTCACTTTGCGATTTCGCCCTTATACACTGGAATTACGACATGTTTTTACCGTTGCTTCTTTCAGCCGATCGACAACACCAGTCATACTCACCGAGCTCGAATATGAAGGTGTCATTGGTTATGGGGAAGCCAGTATGCCGCCGTATCTTGGGGAATCGCAAGATAGTGTGATTCAATTTTTGAACAAAGTGGATCTTTCTGCTTTTTCCTCACCTTGGCAAACCGCAGAGCTGTTACATTACGTAGATCAGCTCGAGGAAAGAAACACCGCAGCAAAAGCCGCCATTGACATTGCACTACACGATTTACTGGGAAAGCTCTTAAATCAGCCGTTCTACAAAATTTGGGGGTTCCATCCCAACCGTATCCCGCCAACTTCGTTCACTATCGGGATTGATACGGAAGAAATGGTCCGAAAGAAAGTAGAGGAGGCTAGCACGTTTAAAATGTTAAAAGTGAAATTGGGCCTGGAGACGGACAAAATGATGATCGACACCATCCGTTCGGTCTCGAATGTCCCGCTTTGCGCCGATGTCAACCAAGGTTGGAAAGACAAACACCACGCCTTGGAGATGGCGCACTGGTTAAACGAACGAGGGGTGGTTTTCTTGGAACAACCGATGCCGAAAGAGATGATGGAGGAGAACGCTTGGCTCACCGAGCGCTCTCCCATCCCTACAATTGCCGATGAAGCCTGCCAACGCTTACATGATATACCTGGTCTTCACGGCGTCTATTCCGGTATTAATATCAAACTGATGAAATGTACCGGGATGCGCGAAGCGAAAAAGATGGCAGAATTTGCTACTACATTAGGCATGAAAGTGATGTTGGGCTGCATGACAGAGACCTCTTGCGCGATCACTGCAGCAGCACAACTGGCCCCTATAGTCGATTGGGCAGACTTAGATGGCGCACTTTTGATCAGCAACGATTTATACAAAGGGATGGAGGTCATGAACGGCCAATGTCTGTTAAAGGATGCTCCTGGTATCGGAATAATACCTCGCGCTCAGCATAACTAAAACAATTATTAAACTACGTACTTCAATGACTTGCCGGCCTGAACCACCGGCTGTAAATAAACCACCTTATGAAACATCAATTATTTACGACTCTTTGTGCGGTGGCGTGCGTGTCTACGCAAATCGTACATGCCCAACAAGTGTCCGTCGCAGGAAAGATAACGGACCAAAATGGCACACCTCTGGTCGGGGTAACGGTTACTGTAAAGGATGCAAATCACAGTACCAGCAGCAATGAAAACGGGTTGTTTTCGCTCAACGCAGCGCCCGATTCGAAACTCATTTTCACCTCCGTCGGGTATATTCGACAAGAAATCGATTTAAACGGCCGGACGAGTATTCAGGTCCAACTCGCCCCCGATGACCAAGCAATTGATGAGGTCATGGTCGTCGCTTATGGGACCACGACGAAAAGTTCATTCACCGGTTCTGCCGCTACCATTGACTATCAAGAAGAAGCTAAAGATATACCCGTTACCTCTTTTGAGCAAGCCTTAACCGGTCGGGTACCGGGCGTGCAGATCAATACCACCAGCGGACAAGCTGGGGCAACCTCCACCATTCGCGTTCGGGGTATCGGCTCAATGAACGCCTCGAATGAACCCTTGTACGTAATCGATGGGGTACCTGTTTCAAGCGGTAACGTTGGTCAGATGCAAAGTGCTATCGCTGGGACTTCGAATAACGTTATGTCTACACTAAACCCCAATGATATAGAATCCATATCCATACTGAAAGATGCGGCGGCATCCTCACTATATGGCTCACGTGCAGCGAATGGTGTGGTCATCATCACGACCAAATCTGGAAAATCGGGGAAACCAAAAATTGATTTTCGGACTTCATTCGCCGTATCTCCGGAATGGGCGACAGATAATTATAAACCAGGAGACCCGCAAGAGCAAATTCAGTATTTCTATCAGATTTTTCACGACTATAATACCTCAAATGGCGCGACTGAAGCAGAGGCTAATTTAGCCGCATTAAATCGCATGAATGATAAATTTGGTATCCACGGGTATGAATTCTCCAGCGAAGGAACTGGATTGTACGACAGAATCATCATTACCGGTAAATCTGACGGTGTAGAAAATCGAGACGGAAAATACTTCGACTGGAACGACGCGTTGTTCCGTACCGGTCAATTTCAGACCAATGACCTCTCTTTTAGCGGCGCCAACGAATCCACGCGTTACTATTCATCCCTGAATTACACCAAGGAAAAAGGCAGAGCATACACCAATGCTTACGAGCGCATTGGCGGCCGGGTAAACTTAACACAAAAATTACATGATCGGGTGGAATTTGGCGCAAACCTGAACGTCAACCACAATATAAAAGAGGGCTATAACGATACCCGAAACACCGGAACAAACTATATGTATCTGGCCAACAACCTGCTGTTTCCGTTCTACTGGCCGACCGATTATCAAACGGGTGAAGAATATAGCTTGCGGTATGGCTCATTGGGTTATAACCCCTTGTATTACGATAAAGAATGGGAAAATCGATCCAACACGCTGCGCATTGTAGCCACCCCATCGTTGAGCGTCGATATCTTGCCGGGTCTAAAAGCCAAAACGATATTCTCGTACGATAATTTCGAGGTAAAAGATCATTTGTATTACAGTCCGCAACATTATCACACAACCTATGGGGCAACTGCCAATGGAACGGTGTTCGAACACAGCACGAATTACGCTCGCCTTACCTCCTCTAGTACACTCAACTATAACACGTCTGTCGGCGATCACAATTTCGATGTATTGGCTGGTTTTGAAGCGGAAAAATATCAGGTACGGTATCAATACGCAAGCGGTTCCAATTTGCCATCTAGCTCTTTACACACGGTAGAAACTGCCGGTGTCAAGGACGCCAGTGCCTACAGTTGGGGAAACAATATGATGTCGGTATTCTCCAGAGCGGAATACAACTTTAAAAACACCTACTTTTTGTCTGGATCGCTCCGTCGCGACGGGAGCTCCCGCTTGGGGCCGGACACCAGATGGGGAAATTTCTGGTCCTTGTCTGCCGCATGGAACTTAAAGAACGAGGACTTTTTCGCTAATATTGACCAGATCAACCTGTTAAAATTAAAAGCCTCTTACGGTACTAACGGCACGCTGCCTTCATTAGACTTTGGTTGGCGCTCGTTAGCCACCTACGGATACAACTATATGGATCAACCGGGCGGGTTGGTCACGACAATCGCAGATGAAGGTTTACGGTGGGAAAAGAGCTATACCTATAATTTAGGTCTCGAATTCGGGCTCTTTGCCAATCGGCTATACGGCTCGGTGGAGTACTTCAACCGAGACTCTAAAGATCTCTTGCAGGATGTGAACATCTCTCAAGTCACTGGTTTTGGCTCGACTTTGATGAACGTGGGGGAAATCAGAAACAGTGGATTAGAACTATCAGTAGGTGGCGATTTAATTCGCAAGGAGGATTTTCGCTGGTCCGCGAATGTCAACACCTCATTCCTAAAATCAAAAGTGACCAAGCTATACGGGGGCGCAGATTTAACCTGGTGGGATCCAACCGGGGGCGATTCTCGAGTGCAATTTATGTATCGCGAAGGGGAAGACGTTTATTCCTATTATTTAGCCGAGTGGGGCGGTGTAGATCCGGAGAACGGAAATCCAATTTGGTATACCAACGACGGCACCGACGGTGAGTTTCTACACAATGGTCGTGGCGCGACGAACTCGGTTGCCGATGCCCAACAAATCATCGCTGGATCCCCTATTCCTAAAGCGTATGGAGGAATCAACACAGAACTGGAGTACAAAGGTTTTTCTTTGGGACTGAATTTTACCTATAAATTAGGCGGAGAGATATTTGACGCCGGTTCTCGAGACGTGGCAGAGGACGGTTATTACTGGGAACGCGTTCGCTCCTACTATGCAATTCAGGGCGTATGGAGCCCACAAAACCCCAACGGACCGTATCCGAAAGTGAGCGGAAACGACCCAGAGGATGGCATCACGCGTTCCACGCGACATCTCTACGATGCGTCCTACTTACGTCTAAAAAACATCAACCTCTCCTACCGTCTTCCGGCCCAGTGGACAAGCCGCATTGGATTCACCAATGCACGCGTGTTTTTCAACGGTACGAACCTATTTACAGCTTCGAAATTTAAATGGGCAGATCCGGAAGTTAACCAATACGGGACGAGAGGATGGGAAACTCCTTTTGCCAAGACCTATACCTTTGGTTTAGAGTTTAGTTTATAATCTAACACACGACAGCATTATGAAAAAGATCACATTATATATTTTTGCGTTACTCAGCTTGACGACCTTTTCTTGTCAAGACTTTTTAGACGTCGAACCCACCAATTCGACCGATTCTCGCAGCACGATACAGACCGAATCAGACGCGAAAGTCATGGTTAACGGTCTATTGGTGCAAATGGCTAGCGCAGACCTTTACGGTAGAAACTTCATGCTATATGGCGACGCTAAAGGCGGCGATCTCATTATCGTCTCACAAGGGCGTGGCTTAGATGCATTATATGTATTCAACCATTCGGAAAACAATAACAATTATTCCGGATTTTGGTCGGCAGGTTACAACCGAATTTTACAAGCTAACAACATTATTCACAGTATAAACGAGCTTCAGGAAGCAGGAACTGAATTGGAGTTGGATAGCTATAAAGGACAAGCGCTTACCCTACGAGCCTTGCTGCATTTCGATTTGGTTCGTCTTTATGGGAAAACGTATACCGAAGACCCCAGCGCACTGGGCGTCCCTGTTGTGACCGAGCTACTAGAGGCGACAGCGCAACCTACACGCTCAACCGTTGAAGAAGTCTATCAGCAAATTTTGAACGACTTGCAGGAGGCGGAGCAATTGTTACCTAAACAGACGGACAATGGCTACATCAACTATTTTGCTAATAAAGCCATTCTTTCTCGGGTTTACATGACCATGGGCAAATATGAAGAGGCCCTAATCGCAGCCGAAGAAATCATAGAATCGGGTCTCTATACCCTGTACAGCAACGCCAATTGGGTAAATTCTTGGCAGAGCCAGTACGGTTCAGAGTCGATCTTCGAGATCACTTTAGCCAAAGATCAAGGCGATTTAGGTGCGGGATCATTAGGTTTTTACTATTTGCGAAGCCAGGAGGATAATGCATTGGGTAATTTTACAGCCTCTGATTACTTTATAGATCGACTTGCAGAAGATGAAGAAGACGTACGTTGGGGCATATTCACGGAAGATGAATTGGACAGACAAGCGGCCTGTTACAAATACGTAGGCTCGATCGATAAAGATGGAGATGGCAAAGAAAATTATACGGCAGTCAATGTCAAGGTAATCCGTTTATCCGAAGTCTATCTAAATGCAGCGGAGTCTGCTCTGAAGAAATCATCTCCGGATGCAGCGAAAGCAGCGGCATATCTCAATGAGATTCGCAAACGTTCGCCTAACTTGACCGCAGCAACCGCATCAACGGTGAGTGAGCAGATGATTCTTGATGAAAAAAGTAAGGAACTATATGGGGAAGGTCAGCGTTACTGGGATATGATTCGCACCAATCAAACCATTACCTTTAACGATGAACATGTAGGGGTAGCCTTACAACACCGCGAAAAATCAATAGACCGGACGTTTTATAAAACAATTTTGCCGATCCCGAAAACGGAACTCGACGCAAATCCGGCTTTACAAGCCCAACAAAACCCGGGCTATTAATCCGACGATCTATAAAAAAAGCGAGTAATTTTCATTACTCGCTTTTTTTATAGATACCCAAAGGAAACGGTATTAATGCACCCGGTTTTTTAACGGACCAAAATCAACATCTTTTTCCAAATCAATTAAATAACCGTTTAACACGGCGAAGACCAGACGGCCATTTGGATCTGCTAAATAAAAGTTAGCCGTTCCGCCTAAATCGATAACCGGAGTCGTTGCAAAATTATTGGAGGCGAAAACATGAATCGGAAGCTCATGTAAAGTGCCAACAGCGGCGGGATTTTGTAAGCGTACGCCCATGTAGCCTTGTTTTAGTAAATCGTACGCATTTTCGGCGGTTAAATCAGCAAGACGCTGAATGGGCCGCGGTGCAATTTTTCCTTCAGCAAAATGTAGACTATCAGCGTCAACCTCATCATAACCAATTAGCTCAGGGAGATCTCCAATATCTTCGATACGTCCACGGACGTAATAATCTCGGCCTACTGTAAATTCCCCACGGCGAATGGCGATATCACTTGTCAAAGGAATAGAGTTAGAACCAATCTGAAGTCCGCGAATAACCACATCGTGTAGTAATCCGCCGCTATTGAACGGAATATCTTCATATCCCGAAGCTTCATGCTCCGTGTAGGTACCTTGAGCGATTTCCATTAGTGCGTTCAGAATAATAACGAAGTTTAACTTTCGAATTTCCTGTTTCTCCGGATCCCCTTTCAGCCCCCCCGACTCGATCAATACGGTACTCGCACCCCAGGATTGAAAATTATCGCCAAACCCACGCGGTGAGTACGTATCGTCATACTTCGCTACCGCCTCAGGAATATACTGCTGTAAGATATCATTCATGCCCGTAATGATTTGCATGGCCCCGCGGCGCACCTCATTGACTTCTCGTTCGACGTTGAATGCTGGTGCCAGTAAAGATATGGTCACCGGATTTTCAGTTTGCGGAACATTGTAATAGATGTTCTGATCGTGCAAGTTAAACCCATATTGCGGTCGAACTGACATCGCTCTCGATTTTAACAACGCGCCCTCCACGGTTTGCGTAGCTCTCGCGTCTCGATTCAAATCAATACTCTGTGCGTTTCGTCTCAAGAACCGCTCAGCTCCGTCTGGGTTAAGCATCGGTATAAAGTGGATGCTTAGCTTGTCCTTTAAAAGATTACGTATCGTGTCCGATCCGTCGTCAGCACCCTCGAGGAAATTGAAAAGATCAAAAAGTGCCATGGTTGCCGTTGGCTCATCTCCGTGCATTTGGGACCATAACATGACCTTCTTATCTCCGCTGCCGTAAGTCAATTCATAGATCGACCGCCCCTGGACGGAATGCCCGATCGTTTCGACGTCTAAGACGTCATTTTGCTGACGAATACGCACCAGCGAGTCAATATCCCGATGTTTAAACCGTCTATTAAACAGCGACTTTTCTTCATACTGCTCATACAACGTATTAAATTCCGCGGTATCCAATCGCATTCCCGTCCTTTGGTTCTCGGTCGTAGAAGTCCCCCCATTATCGCAGGCGGCGAATCCCAATACCATCAAAAGAAATAAATATCGGATCACTCTCATAATTATTTATTTTACTGCATGCTCGGTTATTTCCAACGTCCCATTGCCCGCGTCGAGTTTCGCAGTCACACCTACGGGCAATAAGAACTGATTGTTAATATGTCCAATAACTGCACCAGAGTATGCCGGCACCTGTAGTGGATGAATATAATCTTGAAGAATTTGATCCAAATTCAATGATCCATATCCACCTGACGGGTTACAATCGGTACATTTACCGAAAACGAAACCAGCTATTTTTGATAAAACACCCGCATTTTTTAGTTGACAAAACATCCGGTCCACTTTTTCAGGCGATTCATTGATCTCTTCAAGGAACAGGATGCTCCCGCTAAAGTCAGGCAAATAGGGAGATCCACATAATCCAGAGATCAGTGTTAAATTACCTCCCAAGAGTTTTCCTTCGGCAACGCCCGGATGGATGGTTGTGATGCGGTCCTTATACTGAATAATATTATCCCCTTTATTTTCGGGGTTTTTATAGGTCATTTTCTGTTTATCAATCAGTATATCGGTAAACGTTTGAGCGACATAATTGCTCCAGGTACTGGTACCTACCGGTCCGTGGAAAGTAATCAGACCCGTTTTCGCATACAAGGCCATAATTAAGGCTGTGATGTCACTATAGCCCAATAATACTTTCGGTTTCGATCGAATAAGATCGTAATCTATTCGATCCAATAATCTTGACGCACCACTCCCGCCACGAACACATAATATTCCGTCTATGCGATCGTCTGAAAACATGCGGTGAAAATCCGCTAACCGTTGCTCATCGGTGCCCGCTAGATTACCGTAGCGCTCCCGAATATACCTGCCCTCTACCACCTGAAAACCCATCTCTTCCAACACTTCTCGACTGAAGGTGATGGAGGCTTCATCGATCACCGCGCTAGCGGGTGTGATTAAGCCAATGGTATCCCCTTTTTTTAAGGCCTTCGCTTTGATTCCCTCCGTCGCTTCACGCGGATCGCCCCATACAGCCGAGCGCCCTATCAAAGGGAATGTAGCTAGGCCTAGGCTTATTGATTTTATAAAAGATCGTTTATCCATATCACCTGTTAAATAATAATCGATGTCCAGATCCCACCTCTCTAATTTTTCCGTCTGAGTATGCCAGTTGCCCAGACACGATTGTATACTCGATCGTTGAGGAGAATTCATGATTCTCAAACGGGGACCAACCGCATTTAGAAAGAATATTATTTCGAGTCACCCGGTAAGGCTTGTTTAAATCGACCAATACCAAATCCGCCCAATACCCTTCCTTTATGAAGCCTCGTTGTTCAATTTGAAATAAAGTGGCCGTATTGTGAGCCGTCTTTTGCACCAGATCAGTCAAGGTCATCTTTTTTTGATGCACCAAATCCAATAAAGCCTGCAGCGCGTGTTGAACCAGCGGTCCCCCTGAAGGCGCCTCGAGATAAGTGCGTGATTTCTCCTCAAAGGTGTGGGGAGCGTGATCCGTAGCGATGACATCGATATGTCCATTGAGCACCCCCTGCAATATCGCCTGGCGATCGCTCGGCTTTTTCACTGCCGGATTCCATTTTATAAAATTCTCCTTCGCCTTGTAGTCTAGATCAGAAAACCACAAATGATGTATACAGGCCTCCGCGGTAATCCGTTTCTCCTCTAGAGGCAAATCATTTCTAAACAATTCGAGCTCCTTTTCTGTAGAAATATGCAGGATATGTAGTCGTGTGTTGTGTTTTTGAGCTAAGCGAACCGCTTTCGACGAGGAGAGATAACACGCCGCCTCCGAACGAATTAGGGGATGCATCTCTACGCCAATGTCCCCTCCGTAACGCGCTTTAAATTCTTCCAAATTCTTCTGAATCGTGGCCTCATCTTCACAGTGTGTTGCAATCAACAGTGGAGCTTGAGCGAACAAACTTTCTAAAGCAGCCTCATCATCCACCAACATGTTCCCGGTGGAGGAGCCCATAAAAACCTTAATTCCACACACGTCTCGGGGATTCGTCTTTAAAACCTCCTGCAAATTATCATTCGCAGCTCCCATGAAAAACGAATAATTGGCTAAAGAGTGATCTTGAGCTAGATCATACTTATCTTGTAAGAGCCGCTGGGTTAAGGTATTCGGCACTGTATTTGGCATCTCCATAAAAGACGTGGTACCGCCGGCCACTGCCGCCCGGCTCTCTGTTCGTATATCAGCCTTGTAAGTAAGACCGGGTTCCCTAAAGTGAACCTGATCATCGATTAATCCCGGCAGAAGATGCAGTCCCTCAGCGTCTATTATCTGCTGGGCCGGTTGATCAATGGCTTTATCGATTCGCTCAATACGACCGTCTTTGATCCAGACATCCTGCTCAGCTATAACGCCCTGATTGACGACGCGGGCATTTTTTATTAAGATTGTTGACATGAACTTGATTTAATTTATAGTCTACTATATGCTCAAATATACAAATTTGCACGTCGTCTCCCGTTAAAACATCAACCTAGCGATCGACCGGAATGACGTCGCCCATCTCAGATAAAGGCCATCCTACATAATGGCGCAACAAGAACCTGTTACAAACAATAGATCATCTGGTCGCTCGAGTTCGGAAAAAACAGAAATCAGACCCTCTTTTTTTTCCCACTATCCACATCCAACATCGATCAAAAAGCCCGTCTATTCTCTTCCCTACTTGATTTTCGATTCTACGGAATGAACTAACATCAATTTAACAATAACGTATCATTATTATAATAACCCGTTAACAATCAGTTAACAAGATTGGCGAATATTTGTATCGAAAAATGTAATGATTATGAAAAAGACTTTATTCTCTTTATTAGCACTGGCTACCTTGACTTACACGACAAGCTGTAGCAGTGATGATCCAGCCGGTCCGGGTATTGACCCGAATGAACCAGGTGAGACCTTAGTAAAAACCGGGATCTTAGAGGCCGACGAAACCTGGACCGCCAATAACATCTATGTGTTAGACGGGCGTGTCGTGGTCAATGAAGGCGTGACGCTGACCATCGAACCGGGCACCATCATAAAGGCGGAAGATGGACAACTTTCGAATGCGTCAACACTGATCGTAGATCAAGGAGCGAAACTCATCGCCAACGGCACGGCCGAGCAGCCGATCATTTTTACGTCCATCAATGACGAAATCGCTACTGGGGAAGTAGAAAGCTCGCTTGATCCGATTGCCGATGCGGGTCAGTGGGGTGGTGTTATTGTCTTGGGAAAAGCCCCCATATCGGTGGCCAATAGCCAAGGTATTGACTACATCGAAGGGATTCCTTCAGATCTACCGTATGGAGAATATGGAGGCACTGACGCCAGCGATAACTCAGGCTCTCTTAAATACATTTCCATCCGTTTTAGTGGAGTAGCCCTAGAGCAAGATGCAGAGATACAAGGCCTGACACTTGGCGGAGTGGGTAATGGCACGACGATCGAAAACATTGAGATTTATTCGAATCAAGACGACGGTATTGAATGGTTCGGCGGTACGGTGAATGTGAAAAACGTCATTGTATACGGGCAACAGGACGACGGTCTAGATATCGATCAAGCCTACTCGGGAACGATCGAGAATGCCCTCGTCATCCAAACTATAAATTCCGGAAGCGCTTTCGAAATCGATGGTCCTGAAGGGAACGAAGCCGGCGCATTCACGATGAAAAACATCACAGTCGACATGGGTGGACAATCCGAGCAATTGATCGCCGATTTCAGAGACGGGGCAGCAGGTCATTTGGAGAACATTTACATCACGAATATTAGCGCTGATCAATCTTCCGTAAACATTAACGATAACCCGAGTGCAAACAATTTTCTAGACAATACGCTATCGTTTGCAAACTGGACCATCGATCTTCCAGAAGGAAAGACCATATCGGATCTCTTTACTTTGGGAGAGCAGGTTACTGTTCCTGTGGATAATTCAGGATTTATCGATCAAGTGGGTGAGGAAGGTACCGGAGCAGATCTTTCGGCATTCGACTGGACTTTAACAAAATTAAAAGGACTCTACTAGTCTAGTGAGTTCACTCCATCAAGTCCATCTTCCGAAACGATATATCATCGATGGAAGATGGACTTTTTTACAATAATAACCTTAAAACAAATTACAGAATTAATGAATCGAACAGTTTACCGTTTGTTTTTGCTGATGCTATCCCTTCCAATCGGTCTATCAGCGCAAACAGGACGAATCACCGGAATCGTGACCGACAACCACACAGACGCTCCCCTGTCCGGTGTGAGTATTGTTGTTGAAGGAGCTACTCAAGCTTCAAAATCTGATTTCGAAGGAGACTATACCATTGATTTAAGTCCAGGGACTTATAAACTCGTTTATAGTTACGTGGGCTACCAAACTACAGAAATCACCGAGGTGACGGTGGAGGAGAATAACGCTATAGCAGTAGACGTCTCACTCCGTCCGCACACCGACTTAATCGAAGAGGTCGTCATTTCCGTAACGGCCAGCCAGAATACCGAACAATCGATCCTTAATATGCAGAAAAATGCCGGTGTGCTCCTGGATGGTCTATCTTCTCAAGCCATTCAGCGATCCGGAGCGAGTACAATCGCCTCAGCCGTACGTGTAGTGCCCGGCGTAGCGATACAAGATGACAAGTACCTGTTCGTACGAGGCCTAGGTGATCGCTACACAAAATCCCTACTCAACGGAATGGATCTTCCCGGTTTGGATCCAGACAAAAACACGGTGCAAATGGATATTTTCCCAACCAGTATTTTGGATAATATCGTGATCAAAAAATCCGCATCGGCAGAACTGCCTGCAGACTTTACAGGGGGTGTGGTCGATATCGTCACCAAAGATATCCCCACAAACAAACAAATGGGTGTATCGCTATCATTAGGTTATAACCCAGATATGCATTTTAAGGACAATTATGTGGGCTATTCCGGCAGTTCAACTGATTTTCTAGGCATTGACGACGGCCAACGGAAACTCCCCATTTCAGGCGACATGGATATCCCGAATCCCGTTTCCTCAGCCAACCGGCCAGAGGTAGAACGAATTACGCGTTTGTTTGACCCGCGATTAGGGGCGCATCGGCAAACCAATAAATTGCCTGATTTATCCCTAGGCTTCGATTTTGCGAATCAATATGAAGTGTGGGGAAATAGATTGGGATTAATCGGTGTGATCAATTATAAGAAAGCGACTAACTTTTATCAGAACTATAAAAACGGAATTTATCAAAAGCCGAATCAATCCGATCCTAGCTCCGAACTCCGGGCAGACCGCATTTCTACAGGAGATCTAGGTCAGGAGAATACATTGCTTTCCGGAATGCTGGGGTTGAATTATAAAACGGATCGCTCGAAATACACGCTCAATCTCCTGCGTATTCAGAACGGGGAATCACGCGCAGCGATGTTTCATCAGAACACGCAGATCTCCAATTCGAATCAAACGTACCGAAACCTATTAGATTATAGCCAGCGTTCAGTATCAAACCTAATGCTGACTGGGAAACACAGCAACCCTGATGCTGACTTTATCAGTGAGTGGAAAATTTCACCCTCGATTACACAGGTGAACGATAAAGATGTCCGGCTTACTACCTTCGTGGTCAGCCCTTCTGGAAACTACAACATGGCCACCGATGCCGGTCTACCGATGCGGATATGGCGCTCTCTGAAAGAAGTCAACTTGGTAGGAAAGGCGGATTTCACAAAAAAAAGCCAGTTATTTTCGCATGATGCTACATTTAAGTTCGGCGGACAGTACAGTTATAAACAACGTGATTATTCCATCAACAATTACACAGTTAACTACAGGAATGTCGATCTCCGTGAACCTAATGGAGATTTCGACGCCATTTTAAGCGATCGCTTCGCATACCATGCGGATAACGATAAAGGATTCTACTTACAGGGAAATTACGAAGCCGCCAATACGTACGATGCCAACAACCACACCGCCGCAGGATATGCATCTGCTGAATTCTCGCCATGGGAAAGATTCCGCACTATTGTTGGTTTGCGCGCAGAATACTTTTCTTCTTATTTCACAGGACAAAACATCGATCGATTAAGCTACAATAATGAGAATACGATTAACAAGTTCGATCTGTTCCCGTCCCTCAACATGATTTTTAGCCCAAGCAGTGCGGATAACATCCGGTTATCGTATTCACGCACGACGGCCCGCCCGACTTTCAAAGAGCTTTCGGTTGTACAAATCTACGACCCACTCACCGACACGCGCTTCTTAGGAAATTTGGATTTAGTGCCTACCTACATCCATAATCTGGATCTCAGGTATGAATTCTTTGGTAATGAATCACAAATGTTTGCCGTTAGTGGCTTTTACAAGCATTTTAAAAATCCGATTGAACTACAAGCGTATTCGGACGCTCGCCCTTCGGACATCATTGCTCGAAACTCGGAATCTGCAAACGTTTATGGTATCGAGATTGAGGCCAGAAAAAACTTCGGTTTTCTTACAGAGCAGCTGCGTGACTTAAGCTTGAATCTGAATGTATCCGCTATCAAGTCAGCCATACAAATGCATGAAAATGAGTACAACTCTAGGCAATCATTCGCACGCGAAGGACAGGTGATCGAAAATAAAAGAGAATTGCAGGGACAGTCACCATTCTTAGTCAATACAGGACTTAACTACAATCACAAAGAAAGCGGATGGGAAGCCGGCATATTTTATAACGTCCAAGGGAAAACCTTAGAAATTATTGGTTTTTCGAAGAATTCCGATGTGTATACCAAACCTTTTAACAGCTTGAATTTGAATGTCTCGAAAAAGCTCGGTATAAACCAGCAGGGCGGAACAGTGACCTTAAAGGTTGACAATCTGCTCGACAGCCGTCGTTTAAGTGTATACGAGGCTTACAACGCCGCAGATCAAATCTTCTCCGAGCGTAGTCCTCGCCGCACTTTCTCATTGGGATATCGGTACAATTTTTAAAAGAGCTCTCGTTCCCCTATGATCGGAACAAAGGCCAGACAGTAGCGATACTGATCTGGCCTTTTCTTGTGCACGAGTTTCTGATTTCGTTGTTTTTCGTTAGTTTATCGTTGTTTTCTTTTAAAGAAAACGCCATTTTTGTAAAGTCATTTTACTAACTTGACTCATATCGCGCAAATAGAAAAGGAAACGATGGCGTATTTAAACTCTTTATTGGATAACGATTTTTATAAATTCACGATGCAATTTGCGGTCATTAAGCTTTTTCCTAAAGCCAAAGCGCGCTATCAATTCATCAATAGAGGGAAACATGCCTTTCCCGAGGGATTCGCTGAACACCTAAGAGAAGCGGTCAATCAAATGGCTGCGTTAAAACTTAGTAAAGCGGAAAAGCATTTTTTTTCGAAGACTTGTCCGTACATTGACCCGACCTACTTTGATTTCCTACAGGGGTATCAATATGATCCCGAAGAAGTAACCATACGGCAGCAGGGCAGCGAACTCACAGTAGAGATAGAGGGATATTGGTACCGCACCATTCTTTGGGAAGTTCCCCTGATGGCACTGATCTGCGAATTGTACTATGAAATCACCCAACAACCGCGCATAGCTGATCAACAGGTCAAGGAAATTCTGGAAAACAAAATGGACAAATACGACCAACTATCGATCACCATCGCCGATTTTGGAACTCGACGTCGTCACTCCTATGCCGTCCATGACCTGGTTATCCAAACTTTATCCACACATCCCTCCAAAACTTTTATCGGGACAAGTAACCTCCATTTCGCGCAGAAATACCAGACCAAACCGATCGGTACACACGCCCATGAATGGTTCATGTTTCATGCCGCCAAATACGGGTACAAGATGGCCAATCTATTGGGACTAGAACACTGGTCCGATGTGTATCGTGGTGATCTTGGAATTGCGCTATCGGACACGTACACCACAGCGTTCTTTTTTAAACAATTCGATAAAAAGCTAAGCAAGTTATTTGACGGGGTACGACACGACAGTGGGGATCCCATTGAATTTGCACAGAGCACGATTGCGCATTATACCAGTAAAGGTATTAATCCACTCAATAAAAACATCATCTTTTCGGATGGCCTTGACAATAAAAAGGTGGAGAAAATCGTAAATTTCTGTCAAGGAAAAATTGGGCATTCCTTTGGAATCGGCACGGATTTCACCAATGATGTCGGACTAGACCGTATGAATATTGTGATAAAAATGACACAAGCTCTTCCCGAGGACGGAGAGTGGACACCAGTAATCAAATTGTCGGACGAACCGAATAAGCACACCGGGGAACTCAGCGAAATTCAATTAGCAAAAACAATTTTAAACATTGCACAACATGAGCATTGATGTGTATGGTCAGGCCCTGGATGAATTTCACCGCACTGGCCGACTTTCTCAACCGTTACTGCTGCATAGTGGTTATGGCGATATTGAAGAAATGCCTATTGACATTTTCTTCCGCGAAGAAGACGAATTCCCCGAATTGGAATTTATCGCTTTAGCCTTATGCGACGGCAAAACACTTGATGTGGGGGCAGGTGCCGGAGCACACAGCCTTTATTTACAAAGTCGGGGGATAACCGTGGATGCTTTAGACATTTCTGCCACCGCTTGTCGAATAATGGGAGAGCGGGGAGTTGAACGGGTCATTCATGAGGACTTCTATCAATTAAAAAGCGGCTCTTATGACACCTTACTTTTTCTCATGAACGGTATAGGAATTGCCCAATCGATCGATGGATTGAAAACGCTGCTAAATTGTGCCCGGCCTCTCCTTTCGCCCAGAGGCCAACTGATTTTCGATAGCTCAAACATCTCTTATCTGTACGATCAGTACCACATTCCCAGACCAGATTACTACTTCGGAGAGATCGATTTCCAATACGAATATAAGGGACAAAAAGGAACTCCATTTCGCTGGCTGTACATTGATCAGCAACGGCTGATTGACATTGCTCACCAAGAAGGATGGGTTGTACAAATTCTCTACGAAGATGACAACGACCAATATTTAGTGCGTATGGAGCCTCGAAAAACAGATTAACCCGGTTTATAACCTGGCTAATCTATTTTAAACAAGCAATTAGTTTACGTTGATATACGTTGCGTTTTTTTGCACCCATTCTTGGACAGCCAGAGGTACGTCTGTACATAAATAATCGCTTCCCAAAGAAACGCCTAAAAGGAAATCTTCGACGGAATGCCCGGGCCAAAGGCTGACGGTAATCCCCTGTTTTTTGGCCTCTTGAACCATCTCTCGACTGGTTTTGTGCACACTGGCACCAATACGATTGATTCCCATCTCCTTTGCTTCATCTACGGTTTGTTGGGAGAGTGCGTCGCCTTTGATAAATAAAAGATCTACCTGGGGATAGGTGTTTTTTAAATACCTTAAAGGGCGTTTGTCGAACGATGTCAGCAGGTAGTCCGATCCCTGCGGTCGATTGGCATACGTTTCATTATAGAGATCATCGCAATATTGATGAAGCTCCTTATCCCCATACATCGGGTTGTTGGTCTTCATCTCAAACTCAATATAAACTCCAGGCTTGTCTTTAAAGTAGGCCACGACTTCTTTTAACGTCGGAATGGGGTTCCCCTTTTTTGTCCTTAGCTTTTTGATCTCAGCCAAAGTAAGATCCTCGATCCCCCCATCAATTCCCACGATGCGCTTGAAACTGTCATCATGAAAAATGACCAATTCACCGTCACTGCTTCTGCGTACGTCCAGTTCGTATCCACGAACTCCTTGTTCATAAGTCTCCTGAAAAGCTTGCAAAGTATTTTCGTCAAATTCATGCGCCCCGCCCCGGTGTGCAAATAATTTAACTTCTGCCGTTTGCGCATACGCTCGGCTGCTCAGTACAGCAAAAAGGACGGCGAACAAAAGAACACCAGTCCGAATCCTCGATGAAAAGGGTAAAATCATGATCTACAGTTTTAGGTTTTATGATGAGATAAAAATAACTGGAATACCTTGAAAAAGCCAGTGTTTCCGCATATTTATCTATAGGCTACGCCGGCCACCACAGGCTCGGCAGCATCGAATACGTTTCATTAAAAAACACGAGCCAACTCATGCCTTACCTCGGAATCAAGGTTCATTCCATCAACAAATCGCTATAGGATTTCTCGACGAGACTACTCTTTGGCAATCCAAAAAAAGTCAAATAGGTCTCGCATTGATCTTGCAGCTCTTTCAATGTAAATTGCCCACGTGTATCAATAGCTTCCACTTCGATAAATGTCCCCAAACGCTCAACCTGGTCAAAGTGGAATTTGACATTGCCGATACGATAAATCTTTCTTTTTTTGTCCACGATAACTTTCACTCCGAGCTGCTTGCTCAGAATGTCCTTCAGTGCTTGGCTCGGTTGGTGTTCGTACAGGATGATCTCGGATTTTTTCGCTCCAGCAATATCGGCTCTTTCATAATTTATCAAAGCGTTTTCGATATTTCCTTCGCGTAATTTTAATCTGCCGTTCGGCACATTAAAATAGGTGTCTATTTGACGATCCAACCCGACATATACCGGGTTAAATGTTGAAATCATCGCTTCGTATTTCTCCGTCGCAGGCACCTTGGCTTTAAATTCAAAATTTTTAATTGTCATCTTTTCCTAATCGTCTTTCAGCAACTAGCAGGCACCAGCATCGTTTCTGTATACACATCCCTTGACCTCCCTATTTATTTGACGTCTCCCTTATTAAACAACTCATCCAGTTGAGTCAGCCCCATGGTGAAACCCTCTTTAAATCCCATGGCGATGGTCTGCTCGAGATCCGCAAGTGTATCAAACGTGACGGTTATGACTACATCTGTACTTTGGTCATTTGCAAAAAAACGATTCTCCCAAACACTTTGAGGGAAGTCAGAATTTATCGTACCGTTTTCGTCGCAAAAACCATCTTTTGCGGAAAAAGATCTTTCCTTAACGATGGAAATGTAAGTAGCCTTACTCCAATGCGTTTGCCCCTCAGGTCCTTCCATTGCATACAACCAAAATCCACCTTCTCGGAACTCCATGGTTTTCGTTCTCGCCTTCCAAGGTTTGGGGGCCCACCATAAATCCAGAAGCTTTGGATCAGTCCAGGCCTTCCAAACCAATTGAACTGTCTGGTCAAATTCACGCTTGATGTGAATGGTGTTTTTTTCCTTGTTTACGGAAAAATCAAATAACAGATTACGTCTCATTTTTCGGTTTTTTTAATGTATCAAATAATTCGTCTAATTGGTTGAATTTACTCTCCCAAACCCCTCTAAACTGCTCCAACCACCTATCTATTTCTTTCATTTTCTCCACTTTAAGCTGATAATGAATCTCTCTACCCAAACGTTGTTGTGTAATCAGTTCACAGTCGTTTAGAATCTGCAAGTGTTTAGAAACGGCCTGTCGAGTGATCGCAAAGTGCGCGGCAACTGCATTCGGAGTCATCGCCTGTAGCGCGATGAGGCTTATAATAGCCCGTCTGGTCGGGTCGGCTATCGCTTGAAAAACGTCTCTTCTCGTTCTCATGTATTCGAATTTCTACTCATAAAGATAAGAGCAATCATTCGGTTGCGCAAATTTTTGTAACGAATTGTGTGTTAATGTGTTCAAATGACAAGGCGGATCGGGCTGGATTCGCTTCCATCATCAGGTCAATCGATAGATAAATTCTTCAACATCTAGTTCTCTGTCATTCGCATACCCTACGTCAGTGCCTATTCTTTCGAAATCACCGCTTTGTAACAGCCGCTTATATCGGGGGCATTTTTCGTTTTTCGAACCCACAGAGCCAGACTCTTATTCCGCTGTCTATTTAAGAGATCTCGAATTTTCGAATAAAATCACCCGGTGTGCAATTGTGAAATGTCTTAAACTGTTTCACAAAATAACTAACTGACGTGAATCCAGTCTGGTACGCCACATCTGAGATGTTTAAGTCGGGATCCAAAAGCAGATTGCGGGATCTCATCATTCGTTCTTTAAGAATATACTCGCCTGGTGATTGGCCGCAATAGTTTTCAAAAAGACGGTATAATGTACTTTTACTGCAGTTTGCAATACGCGTTAATGCTTGAGTCGATATCGGATTACCTATATTTTCTTTTATATATTTTTTCACCACATATACCCGGCTATTAATCGGCATGTTGGATACCTCTTTTTTATGACTCGACTGCGCTTCAATCACACGAATCAAAAAAGACTTCAGCAATAGGTCCGTCAGCGGGAAATTCGCTGGTGATTCGCTGACCAATTGTAAAATCTCGTTAAACGCTCGGACCAATTCCGAATCGTTATGAATGTGAAGTCTGGAATAATCAATGCCCCAGGTTGAACGGGGATAGGTTTTATTTAGAAAATTAATTTGGGTTTCGAGTGTTTCACTAGGTATGAGGATCGTAGCACACTGCACCGGGTTGGAATCTTTCGCATGAGGGAAATCCGCATAAATGGTCTTGCCTTTGGGCAAAATCAATGAAGTTCCTGGAGTAAATTCAAAAGGATCTCCATCTTCCGTGTAGACTGTTTTACGCCCTCGGATCATGCTAGAAACAGAAAGTCCCTCATGGTGAATTTGCACCTTAGTGGACGGCTCGAAGGTTTCGAATATATTGACTTCGAAATCTCCGCAATCCAAGCGTTTACGGTTTTCCAATCCAGCGCGGAGGTGCTTAGGGGTTTGAATAGATAATAAATCAACACAATGATTCATAACAATTTATAATTACCCCTAATTTACAAGATTTAATCGTAGCTGGGAAAATTGTTATAGGAATTGAAACAATTCTTCTACTTAATATTATTTAAACTAACGATGTTTGAATAATCATAAACTTCATTAATTATGGACAACATCACACTAGAGCAAGCACGAAATGTAATCGATGCTGCAATCCGAAAGTCAGAAGAATTAGGCGTTAAAATGAACATCGCAGTAGTGGACGCTGGGACCAATTTAGTGGCATTTAACAAAATGGATGACGCCTGGTTGGGCTCCATCGATATTGCACAAAAGAAAGCGAGGACTGCACGTTATTTCAATATGGATACCGGAGCCATAGGAGAACTCTCGCAACCTGGCGGGTCACTTTTTAACATTGAACATTCCAATAATGGTTTAATTACGTTTCCAGGAGGAGTTTTAATTAAAAACAGCGATGGCGCGATCATCGGTGCTGTTGGCGTAAGTGGAAGCACGGTCGAAGATGACCATGCGGTAGCATCAGCTGGAGCGGCCGCGATTTAATACAACGTCACCATCAGCGTTAGTATAAAATCGATCGAATTTCCTGCAAAGCAACACAAAATCGTTTACTACATCACTGTTAATCAATGATTTTAGCCCGATAGGTGACCGAAAAGGTCATTTCTCAATAGCTTTGTTTTGCAGGATTTAGAGTTTCTTTTATCGCCAGTTCCCTATGGAAGAACGCGTGAGACAGCGCGTAGTCAGGGGAATTCAATCTACTAAGAACTAAAATTCGATCCCCGTTGTGCCCTAGTTACAGAGCCTTAGAGCGGATTGTATCCCTTTTATTTTTTCGTTCAAACGCGGTTATAAAATACAGGTCTGTATTGATTACCGTTATAGACGTCTCATCAATTTTATTGGCATCGCGAATGTTATTTTTAACAAGCTGAATAGTTGATTCTGAAATTTTCCCGAGATAGTTTGTCCAGAAAATAAAAACATTGATTTTACTTTCATCGGGTTCAAGATTAAAAATAGCACTTAACGACGTTATAGGAATAGCAATGTCATCCATTTTTATGGCAGATTTCGGGATAAAATGTTCAAAACGATTATTTACATTCCAATCAATATTTGTTAATCCGCCCTTAGCAAAACAGTTGGCGTGATAAGACAACAACGTGTCCTTCTGGAAATACAATATTTGGATCGGTTGACGTAGCGCATGACTGTACTCACCAAAATCAAGCTCCCCGTATTTCTTATACTGAGTAGTATCGCACACTACAAACTGTATATCGCCGGGATAATCATCGTTTATTTCTCGTATAGTCTTTTCGTAAGCGACGGAATCAAAAGACGTGATCTCATTAATCCCATAAAGTCTCTTCACGACAGGCGTGCATGAAGAAACCAAGACCAAACCTATTCCAACTAAGAGCAGTCCAAAGCCATTAAATTTCGTAATCGCAGTATCCATACCTAATTGACATTCATTAATGTATGCAACAATCTCTAAAATACTGACAATAATTCTTTTCGAACTATTTTTATAGGAACATTTCCAGTCAGATTCTGTCTAATACAACTCATGGGTTCCGATTGAATCTATTCTTTTGTTACCGCGAATTTAATCCTGTTTTTGGTGTTGCTTTACATCACGGTGTATGAGCGGACAGAAAAAATCCATCTCAGGCACGCCCAGTATGCGCCCTATTAGTGTGGATTACATCGTGTACTTTATCCTTGGATCTAGCGGTTTTCGGCTAGGGCAATCCCGACTAGATTAATCACACTAGCAGATAACAGGTAGCGTAATTTCAACGATGTACAGCCATTATTACCTCCTTGGTCATTCTATCGGTCAGGACAATAGGTAGATCCCCACTCTTTTATCAACTCAATAATCGGAACTAGCGTCAATCCAAGTTCGGTGAGCTTATACTCTACCCTAGGAGGAGACTCAGCGTATGCTATTCGTAGAATAATACCGTCTTGCTCCAGCTCGCGGAGTTGTTTAGTTAACGTCGCCTGAGTAATCCCCGACATTTTCTTTTTTAAAGATCCAAAACGTTTAGGACAGTCCATTAAAATTGCATTGAGAATTAAAAGCTTCCATTTCCCACCTATGATTCGAATCACCTTTGTCATCTGATGGTTATATTCCTCGAAATCCTTTTTTGTAAAGTGCTCTGAGATAATATTTGTATCTTTTTCCATACCTAGTATCATTATTTAGACTACTTGATTAATATCGTCATTTACAGGATCTTGCACCAAATCTATGAAAAATGGGCACACAAATCTCAAAATGGCTTCAATTAATTATAATATCATCTTCTGTATTTTTGGCGGTGATTGACATTTTCATTGTGAATCTAGCGCTTCCCGCAATAAAGAAAGGTATTGATGGTTCTGACGGTGACATTCAACTTATTATTGCGCTGTATCTATTAGGATATGCCACTTTTCTTATCACTGGAGGAAGAGCTGGTGATCATTTCGGAAAGAAACGTATATTCATTTTTGGGATGATTTCTTTTACACTTGCATCTACTTTATGCGGGATATCCCAAACCCCTTTTCAATTAAATTCATCACGAGTATTTCAAGGCATCAGCGCGGGCTTTATGATTCCACAGGGCATCTCCTACATTCAAATACTTTTTACTGATATTGCTGAACGCGGTAAGGCAATTAGCATCTACGGGAGTATCGCCGGTGCCGCTTCGGTTATTGGTCAGTTACTAGGCGGTGTCCTGCCTGATCTACATTTCTATGTAGAAGGTTGGAGACTTATATTTTTGATCAATATTCCCCTAGGAATTATATCAACACTACTCGCTTTAAAATTCTTGCCAAATCATAAAAATTACGTTAAAGAACGCTTCGATTATTCTGGCGTTTTCCTCTTAACGTTGACTTTATCAATATTAATCTATCCCATGATCCGTGGACGGGAATTAGGATGGCCTCTCTGGACCATCATAAGTCTCTCGATGTTTTTCCCGATGCTTCTTTGGTTTATTTACAACCAGAGAACAAAACTGAATCACCAAAAACAACCGTTGATTGACATGAAACTCTTTACCTTTAGGAATTTTAATATAGCACTTGGCGCGACGTTGTTTTATTTCATGGTGCAAGATTCCTACTTCTTAATCAACGTGATAGTTCTGCAAACTGGATTAGGTATCAGTTCTACCGAGACTGGATTATTCTTTATGTCGCAGGGACTTGGTTTTGTGACCGCCTCACTAGTTTCAGCTCGTTTGATACCTAAGTATGGTAAAAAAGTATTACAAGTGGGAGTATTTATCATGATAATGGCAAGCGGGCTTCATATTCCATTATTCGACACGAATGACGTTAACCGACCGATCGCCTACTCTCTGTTATTTGCATATGGAATAGGCTGCGGCACCGTTCTCCCCTCAATTATGACCTTCGCGTTAAAAAATATACCGATAAAATTGGCAGGAGCGGCGTCAGGCGCATATACCACCTTTCAACAAACAGCAATTGCACTAGGTATAGGGATTACCGGAGGACTATTTTTTTATCTCGCAGGAGACAAACCTTCAGTGGCAACTTATTTAAAAGCATATCAAACGACCATGTCAATCAACATGTTTCTTCTTATCTTAGTCGGCTTTTTTTTGAGCCTACTTCCTCAGGAAAAGTAACTTCGAGTCATAATGTATATTTGTGAACCGTAAAAAGTCGACAGACGACAAAATATAATTTGTAGTCCTTGCACTGAATTTCCTGCGTTCTTTTTTCATTTTTACAACCGCTAAGTTAGACATTTAAGCAGTTGTCCAATATTCGGCGAGTACTATACTAAAATACTGACAATAATTCTTTTCGAACTATTTTTACAGGAACATTTCCAGTCAGATTCCCATACTACAATTGATGAGTTCCCATGTAACCCGCTTCAGATGCAACCCGTCTCCTTTGCCATTATTGGTCAAGATGTGGTTTTCAACTAAAACATGTTTCGGGAAAAGGAATAATCCAAATCTATCTTTTTGTTGAGTGGTGATAACGTAAAAATCAAAAGAATCTCTTATATCGAATGGTTCAGTCTTATTTTGAGAGTTTCTTTTCCATAGGGTTACAAATTGTCCAATTTCTTTAGCGTAATTTTCGCCTTTCTGTATTTTATTTTAAGCGTTCCAACATCAAAATTATATCCATCGTATTCCTTTACATTCGGCTTCTTCTTGTATATGCTCGATACCCAAACCATTTGTGTTTAATAGCCGATTTTCTATAAATCTTAACTCCGCAGTCATTATATACTTGCTACAGTTATTGTCGAATTATGATGAACTGGAAAATTTACAGAACTGGCAATAAAACAAAGTTCATTCGCTTTTTTATGCAATTCATTCGCCTTATCGATCATCCATAGTTCCTTTACGGATACGTTTGGGTTAAGTGTTACTTCCACGAATTGCCCTCCTCCATTTGAAGTTTCTGTCATTATTCCCGTAGCGTTGTCAATATAATCTATCACGATTACTCCCGCTTCTGAACACAAATGCAAGTACCATAGCATATGGCAGGAAGATAATGATGTGACTAATAAATCTTCTGGGTTGTATTTGGTTCTATCCCCTCGAAATGCTGGGTCTGAAGAACCAAAAATTTTAGGTTTATCTGTGACAATAACCTCATAGTTTCTTTCGTAATTCCTATAGTTATCAGTCCCTGTGCCTTTATTTCCTGTCCACTTAATTGTTGTTTTGTAATGATTTTCATTTTTAATATCTCGTCTTTCTGAATTTGTATTGGAATACTGTATGGTCTTCATTTGTACCTCTCAGTATTTTTCACTGTCTATTGCGTATCTTCGGTATTATTGTTCTCGAAAATCTCGTGTAATTTTTGTTGCAATAGCTTTTTACCGGGCAGTTGGGTTTGGTACTCGGCACTCATTGCAGGGGAAAGCGAACGGTTTAATGCAAATTCTACAACTTCGTTTTCCTTATCCTTGCAAAGCAAGATGCCAATACTCGGATTTTCGTGAGGTTTCTTTACCTTCCTGTCTAATGCTTCTAAGTAGAAGTTTAGTTGCCCCAAATGGTCGGGTTTAAATTTTTCGGTTTTCAGTTCAAAGGCTACCAAGCAATATGCAGTTGGTCGGGCGGATACTTTTAAAAGCCTTGCAGCTAACGTTTATGTATATGAGCTGTGGCGTGTTTAAGTACGAACCTCTCCAAATAAAAACTGGCTTTGGAAAATCCGCAGGATTTCCCAAGTGAGGACAGACCAAGCCATAGCTATATACTGTGTTAGCGGTTCGGGTTTTATTTTACTGAAACAATTGTTGTTATATATATGTAGTAATTTATACAGTGCAATAATGCTAAGACCATAACATCTTTATTAGTGAAGCTTTCAAATTCATTAGTTGTTTTAATGCTATACTTATAGTTAAGACTATTCCATTTAGTGTCCATTTCGGCAACTAATAACTCTTTCTTATCGGAGTCAGTCAGGATAAATTTGTTGCTTGAAAATCCCTTAATACGAAGTGAAAAGCTTTCTTCTAAATCGTTAAAAAAGGTTTTTATTAGTACTCCATTCCAACCAAGATTAAATTCTAATATAGTTTTTTCTCCGTCCTTTAATTCAATTTTGGAATTCCATATTCCTTTTGGTTTAAGATGAAATTTAGCACCATTAGATGTTTTTATTTCTGCATTGGAGGCATACCACTTTTCATAGATTAATTCTCCAATCTTTTCATTGTCAGAAGTCAGATAAAATGATAGTGAGTTTGTGGAATTTGCTATGTAATTTGCCATATTATAAAAATTTTAAATTTAATTATAAAAATTTCGGTCTTAGCCTGACCGCTAACGTTTTGCAGCTACCTGAAGGGCGGGACTTTTACCACAAAACTTGATTTGAAAAACTAATGTTTGATTAACCACAAAACTGTCTTTGGAACACGAAACCCCGCCTTTTGGGTAGGTGCTGTTATGCCCAGTGCTTCTATTTGTCATTCTTGTAGAATTTTAGTGTCTTGGTAGTTAGGTCAAGTTTAACTATACCGCTTCTCATTCCTATAAACACGTTTTTGTCGTCAAGTACAGCAATTGAATTTGGGTATAAACTACTCCAAAAAGTGTCTTGGAAAATAAGTTCTTTCTTAAGGTCCTTAACAACATAAAACCTTTCGTGGGTAGCAATTAAGAATTTGTCTTGGTAAATTGTAAAAGCCTCAGGTGCATCATCAAAGTCGACAAGTTTACTATAAGTGAATTTATTGTCAGTTGTGTCAAGTTCAAATATTGCACCGCCACTATATCCCATATGTGCAAGTCCTTCGATAAAGTAAATTTTGTCTTTAAAGGTGAAAATGAATTTTATGTTACCGCGTTTAATTTCGACTTTACTTTTTGTCGTGTCTGTTGGAACAAAGGTTAATGTTCCGCCCCATTCGCCTCTGTTAACACCTATGAGTTTGCCGTTTGAAATATTTAGTTCACATTCATTGATTTCATCTACTTTTTTAATCTCAAGTTTTCCATCTACAATATTTACCCCAAATTCATTTTGCGAATAGTTTAATGGATACCATTCGTCACTTCCTGCTTTCGGTGGAACAGTCTCGACAAATTCCTTTGGAATAATTACAGATGTCTGTCCGCAACTTGTTAAACTGAACAAGGATAAAATAGTCAATAAAGTATATGTCGTTTTAAATTTCATATCGTCTGTCTTTAGCATTGGGCATAACGTAGCCGGCGCTTGGCGCACGTGCTGGCGCAATTGCGCCAAGCGCGTGTTAGAGGACAGTCCCGTAGGGCTGGACTCAGTCAAGCGCCGGCTACGTTGAGCGGGAAGCCCGAAGGGATTTCCGCTCAACGAAAAATGGTAGCCGTAGTTGCCGGATTTACAGCACTTTCGTATCAATTTAGCACTTCGGTTCGTTAAAAGCACCAAAGTATCAAGTTGGCACGAAAGCCGGCAATTATCGGCTACCATATGTTAGTGGCATTTATCATTTCATTATATTCATTTGCTTTAACGCATTTTTTGTTACATTAATTCTCGATGAAATAAAATCATCAACATTCAATCCGTCTGTCGGAATTACATTTGTTGCAAAAAAATAAACATTAGATTTTGTTTCAACATAACCAACAAACCAACCATTATATTTTTCTTCTATCGAACTTAATCCAGTCTTACCGCTTAAAATGTAATTTTCAGTTCGCTCAATTTCCATAATATTTTTGACAATCTTTATTGTCCTATCAGAAATTGGAAATTTTGAAAAATAGAATTTCCTTAAAAAGTCGATTTGTTGTTTTTGAGATATTTTTGAATTTCCTTCAAGCCAAAAATTGTCAATCGTTAAACTGTCAAAAATCATATTTTTATACTCAAATTTTTCTAAATATTCTTTCATTTTAATTGTTCCGATTTTCCTTGCAATTTCCTGATAGCAAGGAACACAGGAAATTCTAAAAGCATCTTTAAATGATAAATCTTTTTCCCAAATATCCATTTTTCTCTGCTCGCCATTCCATTTTAAAATAGTTGTATCATTTTCAATAATGCCTAATTCAACAGCAATTATAGAATTTGGAATTTTGAATGTTGATGCAGGTAATTTTCCGTTTTTAGCCCAATCAAAGTCATTTGAGTAAAAAGTATTCTTGTCGTTATCATAAATTAGAATTGAACCATTTACTTGAAAACTATCTAAAATTTTGTCAAAATCAGAAATTTCTGTTTCAATTATGTTTTTATTCGTTGTTGTGTTACAGCAAACAAATAAAAATATCATTGAAATAAAAACTACAAATAAAATATTTTTCATTTATTGTCTAATTATCGTTTGTTTTTGTTGCCACTAACGGGAAACGCATTGGCGAAGTGGCGGATAAATTG
>DXCW01000207.1 GCA_019115805.1 Candidatus Sphingobacterium stercorigallinarum | reverse complement strand
TTGATATAGGAACGTCCTCCCCGGCCATTATACATGGGAAACGCGCTTGCATAGAGCACATCGTTTTCGTACGCGTACAACCGGGCATCATAGGAGTCTGTCGCAAAAAATGCCAGGCGCATATTTAACTGCAAGGGCAATCGCATAGGCTTCCAGAATAAATCTTGATACATCAACCATCCATAATCGATCCTTCCATCCTTTCTATACCGTAGCCCCTCTGCCCGCGTTCGAATTTCCCAGCGCTTAGAAAGTTTGTATTGAAACGCGACACGTAGTTGATCTTTTAAGACATCAACCACCGTTCTATCGGGTAAGGGCACACTATTGTTTTCTTGCTTTAAGCGATGACGGTATCGCAGCGAGATGCGTCCGATTTTGTACCAATTGTAGGTAAACTGAGAAAGTACATCGAACCCTTCACTGGGCTGATCGACGCGATAGCGCAGCCACGGAAAACGGAATAAATCGACATAATTGATCCATTCGATTTTTCTGTTAGGATGATACATTCCACCCATATAGATTCCTTCCTCGTTCACCACGCTACTCCCCTCGCCCAATGCCTGCGCAAATACCGCGTAATAATCTGCTTGGTAATTCCGGTAATTTGCAAATACGGATACTTTTGGATGGAGGCTTGCGATCAAACCATTCAGGGTAGACCAGCCCCGGCCATATCCTTTCGCGCTTTCTCCATATAGAAATACATTCTTAAATGTGTATTGGTAGTTAATCCCCATATTCGTTAACCGATCGCCTTCAAAAGCATAGGCCTGCCGAGGAGTTCCGTCGTGCACAAGGGTGCCGTTATATTGTGTATAGACAGCTACTGCACCTAACTTTAGTCGCTTATAACGATAAGTTATATCCACCCCAACAGCACCTTGTCTTATGGTGTTACGGTTAGCGAGTTCGTTAGGCGTTCGGTGTAGCCCGGACGTGGAAATGGAACGAATAATGGGATATCCTTCTTCGGCCGTCTCGCGGTTTCCCGATAGTTTTCGCCACGAAACAAAAGGGGTAATTTCCCAATGAGGGCCAAATGCTAATCGGGCAGCAAAGCCCGAAAGATAGTTATGTTCGTTCATGGCACTGTAACTTCGCAAACCCGTCCCTTGCTTGGCGCTACTGGTCATCATAGCTCCTTTTCCAAAACTTAGTCCATTCCACATGACCAGCCCTTGACCGACCTGCAAAGCGTAGTCGCCCAACACTACTTCCTTAAAAACACCGAGGTCTTTCGCGTACAAGCTAATGCCGTAATGATCAAACCCACCACGTTGCTTCCCGTGAAAAAAGGGTTCTCCAGCATCTTTTTCCATGTTAATCGCCACGCGAAGTTTGTTATGTAAGTTGAAGCGGTAACGCAACATATATCGATTTGCATCTCCTAAATAACGCGAACGGCTACTGTCTGTAATCAGGTAGCCTTTTTGTTTTTGAAAGATAGTCCCGTAGCGGGCCATGACTTGCTGCTCACTATCTTGAAAGAAATTTCTCCAGGTTAAGCCCCTTAATGTGGAGGGCGGCGACACCCTAACAAAGGACGCTAAACGTTCTACAGTCTGCATATCAAAATGGGCTATGCTTTGCAGTTCAAGCACAGAAAGAAAATCCCCTGTTTGTTCGCGATGTGCTAACAAACTCGTGATCTGTAAAGGTGATAAAAATAATAATTTGGCTAATTCTTGCTCATTGGTCTTATTGAGATCTATAGGATGGATCCGATAGTATCGAAGAAGTTCGATAAAATCGTCTACATGGATCTCTTCATCCAATTCTGCCGCAAGTTCTTCCACCAACTGTTCTACTAAGGAACTTTCATCCCCAATTTGCCCCTTCGCCAAGGTACTATACCCCAGCGATACCACAACGGTCAGGCTAAAGACAAAGACGAAACGCATACGTAGTGAGCATTTGAAATAAGCAGTTGGAAAGATGAGCTTCCCTTGATTGAATAAGTGGTGTTGCCGCCAGACTATCCGGCAGTAAAACCCTCGTTTTACGCGTCAACGTACTACTTCCCCTCCGATATGAGAAGGACAAATAAACGTGCTGAACGGATAAATCGAGCGTTACAACGGTTAGTAGTAATCTTCTTTTCATCACAATTCATTATAATTGATAAGATGAAAGTACAGAATATTAGAACATTATCCAATTTTTTTCGTTATTCTCTTTTAGAAAAGTATATTTCGTTTTGATTTACGCATAGAAAAACCTACCTTTGTATCACCAAAAACAATGCGGGGTGGAGCAGTTGGTAGCTCGTCGGGCTCATAACCCGAAGGTCATCAGTTCGAGTCTGGTCCCCGCTACCAAAGTGGAAAAAGAGGCAAATTCAGACCCAGTTCTGGTGCGCCTCTTTTTTTTTGTTGTAATTTGCTAAAAATAAGCAATATACAAAGACAACAAATTTATTCTCGGGGTTAGACTTTCATCTGTTTTCTTACTGCACCTACTGCCTTGCGGGAAGAGTAAAAACTAAATACGTTGCTTGGTGTTATAATCGGCAGAAACCGATTTTTAAGTCAATTCAAGGGCGAATTTGATAACGAACCGATGCTATCACCAAGGTTCGACACCTGCCGGGTCAGCCTCATCAGTTTTTCCGCTATTTCGTTCTTCTTAACGTTGTATCGTTGATGTATTTGTGGTACAATTCAGCTCCTACTTCCTCTTTGATATATCTCACCTCTAGTCTATTGATCTTGATTCGCGGTGCTGTTGCTGCAGATGTTGGTAGTCATCTTGCTTACCGGCGGTCAACTGATTGGATACGGCCACAGTCTGCTGCTTTATCAGATCAATAACATTTGTTGCCATATCGATTTTAAATGTTTAGAACCTTTGCGATTTTATTGTTATTGCAGCCTTTGTAATACTGTAAGTGTTTTTTCTGGACAATATAGCCAGGGAGAGAGGTTTTCTGCGATGATCGCAAATCAGAAATCGCTTAAGCGGGGATATTGGCGTCTTCCTTTGACGGTGTGTCCTCGCTGGTTTTCTTTCAGCAGATCATTCACCTTCAGGAATACTTCCTGAGATATCAGTCTTTCGTGATTACCTTCCGATATGTTGTGTGCCATCAGGTCGCAATAAAACGGGTTCCGCAGGCTATTGGATATATGTTGTTTTCCGACCTTAAACTCTTTTTCGGCCAGCTTTGCCCTAAAACTCCCCGCGGAGAGGTTATACCATAGGCTTTGCATTCTGATGCCTGGCGTTTGGCATTGGCGACGATCTTGCGCTGATCGTGTTGCCGGATGATATCGTAACCGAGAGGTGGTTTGATCGACCAGTCTTCGCGAACGAGCATCTCCCTGATACCAGTTATGCATTTCAGTCTAGGTAGCTGGTTGTCGAACTCGCCGCTCATTGGATTCAATAGGTTGCTTGACGTATTTTTGATTCGCCGGAAAATAGCGATCATACGTTGCAGTTCAATCCCATTGCCAAAATAAGCAGGTCTGTTGAATTACAGCTTGTTGTACGTGTGGATCCCGTGGTTTTAGTGTGCAAGGTGTCGCTCTGTTTCTTGATCTTTAGATTCTAATGACGAAGAGCCCATCAGGAATTCATCTACCTTTTTTGCACATTCTCGGCCTTCCGAAATTGCCCACACCACTAAGGATTGTCCGCGTCTAAGGTCGCCTGCTGCAAAAATATGCGGGATATTTGTCTGAAAGCTACGTTCGTCAGCGGCGACTTGTCCACGCTCCGTTAATTCGATGCCCAGTTCATTGAGTAGACCGTCTTTCTGAGGATGTAGGAAACCCAGTGCTAAGGTGGCGAGCTCGCAGGGTATTTCACGTTCAGTACCCGCGATTTCAACGAAACCGGTAGGACGTCCTTGTGGATCGATCTCCCATTCTACGTCAACGACTTTTATAGCACGTAATTGATTTCGTTCATCTCCGATAAACGCCTTGGTACTGATAGCCCAATGACGTTGACATCCTTCTTCATGGGATGAAGTTGTTTTCAATAACATGGGATAGCTTGGCCATGGCATGTTGGGTGTTCGTTCGGTAGGTGGTACGGGAAGCAGTTCAAGTTGTGTAACGGATGTCGCACCCTGTCTGTTCGAAGTCCCTACGCAATCCGATCCGGTGTCCCCTCCACCGATAACGACCACATTCTTTCCTGCGGCGCTGATGTTTTGGTCGTCAATAGCAGCGTTACTCAGGCGTTTATTCTGTTGTTTCAGAAATTCCATTGCGAAATGAACACCGTTTAATGCTCTGCCCGGGACCGGGAGATCACGAGGTACAGTGGACCCTATTGCTAGAACCACACTGTCGTACTGTTTGAGCTCGTCGGTATTTACGTTTTTGCCTATTTCGGCATTTAGTCGAAAAATGATGCCCGACTTACGAAGGAGGTCAATGCGTCTATCGACGATTGTTTTGTCCAATTTGAAATCAGGAATGCCGTATCTTAATAATCCACCCGCTTTATCGTCACGCTCGTAGACGGTGACTTGGTGTCCCGCCTTGTTCAACTGCGCTGCACACGCTAGTCCTGCCGGTCCTGAGCCGATGATGGCCACTTTCTTGCCAGTTGTTAGGTGACTTTTATTGGATTTCACGAACCCCTTTTTAAACGCGATCTCAATAATGTGTTTCTCTATTTCTTCAATAGCTACAGGCGAACGATTTATTCCAAGTACGCAAGCGGATTCACAAGGAGCGGGACAAATTCTTCCGGTAAACTCTGGAAAGTTGTTGGTCGAGGTTAAAATTCGGTATGCGTCTTCCCAATTCCCGTCGTATACTGCGTCGTTAAATTCCGGTATGACATTGCCGAGCGGGCAACCGGAGTGACAAAAAGGAATTCCGCAATCCATACAGCGCGCGGCCTGCTGATTTAATTGTGTATCACTATAGGGATGTACAAATTCCCGGTAGTGTTTAGTCCGGGCTTTGGTTCTGTCTTTTTTAGGCGATACGCGACTATATTCTAAAAATCCTGTTGGTTTTCCCATCTCTCTTTACTTTAGTTGTTGACGAACGCTTTGTTCAATACGGATTTATACTCTTTCGGAAACACTTTTATAAACTTGGACTTCTCCATCGTCCAGTTTTTCAATATATAGGTAGCTCGCGCACTTTGGGTCAGTCGGATATGTCGATTCAGCAGCTGAATGATGGCGGTCTCGTCTTCCGTATCCAAGGGATCTAGGTCAACCATCTCTGCATTGCAATTTTGATCGAAGTCGGAAAGTAGATCATAAATCCAAGCAATTCCACCACTCATTCCGGCAGCGAAATTTCGGCCGGTTGCACCCAAAACTAATACACGGCCACCGGTCATATATTCGCAGCCGTGGTCGCCTAGGCCTTCAACAACGGCAATGGCTCCTGAGTTTCGAACCGCGAAGCGCTCTCCAGCTTGTCCGTTAACAAAGAGGTGCCCGGAGGTTGCTCCATATAAGGCTACATTTCCTATAATGATGTTGTCGTGCGCAATCAATTGGCTTTTTCTCGACGGGTAAACCGCAAGTTGCGCCCCCGATAATCCTTTGCCTACGTAGTCATTTGCCTCTCCCTCTAGCTCAAATGAAATGCCTCTAGTGTTAAAGGCGCCGAAAGATTGACCAGCAGATCCTTCGAATTTGAAGTTTATACTATTGTCTGGTAAACCGACAGATCCGTGTGTTTTTGATATTTCATTCGACAATAGCGTGCCGATAGTACGGTCCGTATTTTTAACATTAAATGTGCCGAATACAGGTGTTTTAGTTTCTAAGGCATGCTTCGACTGTTTCAATAGTTCCCAGTCCAGTATCGATCCTAAACCGTGATCTTGTTCCTGGGTGTGATATAAGCTCTCTTTAGACGAATTGTGGGGAACCGTTAGCACATCTCTAAGATCTACTTTGTTGGCTTTCCAGTGATTGATATCTGTCCGTTTTTTTAAAAAGTGGGCTTTGCCGACCATTTCATTGATCGTTCGAAACCCGAGATCGGCCATGATTTCACGCATCTCCTCTGCTAAAAACATAAACAGATTTACAATCTCTTCCGGTTTGCCGGAAAACAATTTTCGCAATGCGGGATCTTGTGTGGCAATCCCGACTGGGCACGTGTTGAGGTGACACTTGCGCATCATGATGCAACCCCCAGCAACTAGTGCTGCGGTCGCTACGCCCCATTCCTCTGCGCCCATCAGGGTCGCTATAACCAAATCTCTACCGGTTTTCATTTGTCCGTCGGCTTGCAATACAACTCGACTTCTTAGTCCATTTTTTACCAGCGTTTGATGCGCCTCCGCCAGTCCGAGCTCCCACGGCAGTCCGGCGTGTTTCACCGAGCTGACCGGAGACGCTCCTGTGCCACCATCGTATCCCGCTATGAGGATGACATCAGCGTGCGCTTTAGCTACACCGGCTGCAATCGTACCGACGCCAGCTTTAGAGACAAGCTTTACATTTATACGTGCTTGTCGATTTGCGTTTTTCAAATCAAATATGAGTTGAGCTAGATCCTCAATAGAATAGATATCATGGTGTGGGGGAGGGGAGATTAATCCGACCCCGGGCGTGGCATGTCTGACACGTGCAATCCAGTCGTCCACTTTGTGGCCAGGAAGCTGACCTCCTTCTCCTGGTTTTGCACCTTGTGCCATTTTGATTTGTATTTCATCTGCTTGGGTAAGGTAATTAGACGTCACACCGAACCGTGCCGAAGCGACTTGCTTTATTGCTGAGCGCATGGAATCACCATTAGAGGAGGTGGTATAGCGAATTTCGTCTTCACCACCTTCGCCGGTGTTCGACTTTCCTCCTATGCGGTTCATAGCGATTGCCAAGGTACTGTGCGCCTCATGAGAGATGGATCCAAAGGACATTGCTCCTGTGGCAAATCGCTTCATGATCGAGCTGGCGGCTTCTACCTCTTCTATTGGAATAGAACTGCGGTGACGCGCAAATTCTAGGAGCCCACGTAAGGTGAACATTCGTTCGTGCTGGTTATTAATTAACGCCGCGTATTGCCGGTAAGCGGTAAAATCTGTGTTTCTACATGCCGCTTGTAATAAATGTACTGTTTTCGGATTCCAAAGATGGCCTTCTCCCCGCCTTTTCCACTGGTAAATTCCTCCGGCAGGAAGGTTAATCGGAGTGTCTCTAAGGGAAGCAAAACCCCGTTGATGTTTAGCTAAGGCCTCGGCGGCCAAATCGTCTAAACCAAGCCCACCAATACGAGAGACCGCACCGCAGAAATATTGATCAACTACCGATGAGTCGATGCCGAGTATTTCAAATATCTGCGCCCCATGATAAGATTGTAAGGTCGAAATCCCCATTTTGGAGAAGATTTTTAAAAGACCATTGCAGACTGCTTTGACATAGTTTTTCTTCAGGTCTTCCCATGTTAAGGCTGTTTTAAGTTGACCTATCTCTTTCATTGTTCGGATACTTGCCAGGGCCATATAGGGGTTTATAGCTGTAGCTCCGAAAGCGAGTAGACAGGCGAAATGGTGGACTTCCCAGGTGTCGCCGGTTTCTACGACTAAGCCTACAGCTCCTCGGTTTCCAGTTTTTATAAGATGGTGATGAACAGCCGATACCGCTAAAATGGACGGAATGGCAGCGTGTTGGGAATCAATTGCCCGATCGGATAAAATGATGACCTCAAAACCATCTCTGACGGCGTCATCAGCATACCTGCACAGGCGATCTAGGCCGGCTTGCAGTGCGCCCGAGCTGCCATCTGCGCGAAAATAACTTTGAAGTGTTTTTGCCTGAAAAGCACCGGTGTCAATAGATCGTAACTTTTCCAACTCACTGGAAGTAAGAATAGGATGTTCTAATGTGACACAATGACAAGATTTCTTTTCTTCGACTAAAATATTTCCAGAATTCCCAATAAATGTTGCCAGACTCATGACTAATCGTTCCCGAATCGGATCAATCGGCGGATTGGTAACTTGGGCGAAAAATTGTTTAAAGTAGCTGGCCAGGTGTTGGGGTTTGTCAGAAAGCACGGCTAAAGGTACATCTGATCCCATTGACCCGATGGGTTCATGGCCAGTAAGTGCCATAGGAGTGAGAATCGCTTCTAGATCTTCCCTACTATAACCGAATGACAACTGATATTTGAAGACCGCCTCACGGGAGAGGTAACTATAAGTTACTCTAGGTTTGGCCAATTCTTCCATTTTTATTCTGTATTTGTGGATCCATTCGCCATATGGTTGACGGGTAGCCAATTCATGCTTTACATTTTCGTCAGATTGAATTTGACCGTTTACCATATCTACTAGGAATATTTTACCCGGTTGCTGTCGGCCTTTTTGGATGATTAAACGCTCATCAATAGGCAACGCTCCCGCTTCTGAAGCTACGACTACACGGTGGTCTGACGTGATTGCGTACCGCAACGGACGAAGCCCATTACGGTCTAATGTCGCTCCTATGATGTTGCCGTCAGTAAAACATAATGCAGCTGGTCCATCCCACGGTTCCATTAGGGTTGCATGGTACTCGTAAAATGCTTTTCTCAACGGGTCCATTTTTGTATGCCCATCCCAGGCTTCTGGTACAAGCATCAATAAAACGTGAGGAAGGCTTCTACCGCAATGCAATAAGAGTTCAACGACGTTGTCCAGACAGGCCGAGTCGGATTGCCCGTAATCTACAACAGGCAATAATATCTCCATTTCCTCTTTTGTGAAATAAGGCGAACAGTATGCGCGGATACCGGCATAGAAACCATTTAGATTGCCCGTTAAGGTGTTGATTTCGCCGTTATGGGCGACCAACCTGAACGGCTGAGCTAATGCCCAAGAGGGGAATGTATTGGTGGAGAATCTGGAGTGAACGAGTCCGAAGGCAGAATTCACTTTGGGGTTTTGTAAGTCGAGAAAATAGCGTCCTACCTGATAAGTGGTCAATTGCCCTTTATAAACGATGGTTTTACAAGATAGTGATGCAATGTATAGGGGGAGTGGGTATTGCTGGTGCTCTTTGATTTTCTGGATGATGAGTCGACGGAGTATATAGAGTTTTCTTTCGAAGTCTGTCGTGTCGGTCACCTGTTGAGGCCGGTTGACGAAGAATTGCATAATTTCAGGTTCGACACTCAAGGCCGTGGAGCCGATGCCGTCTCTGCAGACCGGTACGTTACGAAAACCTAGAAACTCCATGCCGCGCTCGCCAATAGCATCCAGTATGACTTGTCGGCAAATTTGATTCATTTCGCTGTCTTTAGGTAGGAAAACCATTCCAACACCATAATAGCCGGGTTCTTGCAATTGGATGCCTAAATCAATGCACTCATCCCAGAGGAACTCATGGGGAAGTTGAATCATAATTCCCGCGCCATCACCAGACTCGGGGTCACATCCACACGCTCCACGATGCTCCATATTCTCTAACATGGTGAGTGCATCGGCGACTTGCTGATGTGATTTTTCGCCTTTGATGTGTGCAACAAAGCCCACGCCGCAGGCGTCGTGTTCAAACTCCGGATGGTAAAGTCCCTCTTGTTTCATTGGTTTTTTGAATTACATTAAAAACTAGAATAGTTTGCTAATATATGAATAAATGGTGTTAAATATTAATGAATCGGTAATAAAAATGAATAAAATTGATTTTAATGTAATTTCATTTTGCTTTGGAATTGCGTTGGGAGTATGTTAACCTGTGATTTTGCAATGACAATAGGTACCTTTGTTTCTACTAACTTTATCCGTAATGAAAATTCAATCCATCGAAATCTATAAAATGCCGATCGCCATGGAACCGTTTGTAATTGCGACCGGTGTCATGGATTATGCGCAAAATTTGTTGGTTAAAATAGTGACCGACGAAGGGGGGTATGGTGTCGGGGAATGTTCGGCATTCCCTATGATTGTTGGCGAGACACAGGAAACATGCTTTGTTGTTGCGCAAGATCTTGCCCGATTGTGTCTAGGCAAAAATCCGCTTGATATTTCTGAAAGGATGCATGATTTTCATCGCTATATTTCGGGTAATTCGACGGTGAAATCTGCATTCGATATGGCCTTACACGATCTTGCAGCTAAGCACGAGCAAGTCCCATTGTATCGGTATTTAGGCGGAGAGAGACGGGTGATTTCAACGGACATCACCATTGGTATGGGAACGCCAGATCAAATGGCCAGAGCGGCAAAGACATTGTATGATAGCCAAGCAGTAGCGCTAAAGATCAAGTTAGGGGAATCGCCTCAGCAGGATATCGAGAGGATGAGAGCGATACGTTTAGCTGTGGGATTTGATATCCCTGTACGCATTGATGCCAATCAAGGTTGGAGCTACGAAGAAGCTGTGGAAGCGCTGTCTGGGATGGAGCCCTTGAAAGTACAGTTTTGTGAGCAGCCTATGCGCAAATTTGAAGATCATTTACTCCCACAACTCCGATCGGAAACGATCATCCCGATTATGGCTGATGAGTCGGTGTACGATCACCACGACGCAGAACGTCTTTGTCGGACCGATAGTGTGGACTTTATCAATATCAAGTTTTCCAAATCTTCAGGGATTTTAGAGGCGTTAAAAATTCAAGAAATTGCTGCCGAATATGGGATTCCATGTATGATTGGGGGCATGTTGGAAAGTAGATTGGCTCTTGCCGCAAAAGTACATTTCGCTTACGCGGCATCGAATATTAAATTCTTTGATTTGGATACCTGTATGGTGGGACATTTAGAAGATCCTGTAATAGGGGGCGCGATATATCGAGGGTATCAGGTTTCCGTTGATGACAGCCCGGGTATTGGGGCTGACATTGACCCCGACTTTTTAGAGAAATGTGAAATGACACGTTTAAATTTTGAATAATATGTTAAATAATAGCACTTGGGATATCGGCACAACAGAAATTATCATTTTAACGATTATGGTAACCATATTGGTGTTCTCCCTATGGTTTTTCTCTAAACTCTTAAAAAGAAAATAATTTAGATCGCTATTCCAGTACACCTTATAGAGATCTCCGTATACGCCTTTATTGCGGTTTTGAAGAGGCACATTGCGGGAAGAATTTGTAACTTTGAAACACTATCATAAGAATAAAAAAATGAGTAAAGAAAGAGGGCCTATATCCCAGTTTATGGAGCGAAATTACCTCCATTTTAATGCCGCATCGTTGGTTGATGCCGCTAAGGGTTATGAAAAACACCTGGAGGAGGGTGGTAAAATGTTGATCTCTATGGCCGGCGCTATGAGTACGGCCGAGCTTGGGATTTCTTTAGCAGAAATGATTCGTCAAGACAAGGTTGCAATCATTTCCTGTACCGGTGCTAATTTAGAAGAGGATGTCATGAACTTAGTGGCACATTCGCATTATAAACGAGTGCCGAATTATCGTGACCTGAGCCCACAAGATGAGTGGGAATTATTAGAAAATCATTACAACCGGGTTACCGATACCTGTATTCCGGAAGAGGAAGCGTTTCGTCGCCTACAATCTCATTTGGAGCGAGTTTGGAAAGATGCAGAAGCTAAAGGCGAACGATACTTCCCGCATGAATTCTTATATCAAGTGGTATTATCTGGTGAGTTAGAGCAGCATTATGAAATTGATCCCAAAAACTCTTGGATACTTGCTGCGGCTGAGAAGAACATTCCGATCATTGTACCGGGATGGGAGGACTCCACTTCGGGTAATATTTTTACCTCTTATGTGATTAAAGGGGAATTACAAGCAAGCACCGTGAAGACGGGCATTGAGTATATGATCTACCTGACCGAATGGTACCGCGCTAATTCAGGCGGTAAAGGAGTAGGCTTTTTTCAGATCGGGGGCGGTATCGCTGGAGATTTCCCGATTTGTGTCGTACCTATGATGTATCAGGATCTGGAATGGCATGACGTGCCGTTTTGGTCTTACTTCTGTCAGATATCAGATTCCACAACTTCCTATGGTTCGTATTCTGGCGCTGTGCCGAATGAAAAAATTACCTGGGGGAAATTAGACACCACTTCACCGAAATACATTATAGAGTCTGATGCTACGATTGTAGCGCCCTTGGTTTTTGCCTGGGTCCTTGGACAGTAAAGCAACTAGAGAGGAGATAAATTTGGATCACAAAAAACCATTGATGACTTTTAATCCTATTGCTCTTCAACATTTGTTCGATGAGACACTTTTCAGAAATATTGAAAAGGGAACACCTGTTGTAGAAACAATGACGGTGAGCACATCAACGGAAGCTCCTCAGTCGGCTGTGATAGCAGCGACTGAGGAGTTTATTTATAAAGGGGATAAATCTTCAGGAATTCTTTTTATTTTACGGTATTCCGATTTTCCTTATTTTTCGCCGCGTGCGGAAGACGCTTTCGAAAAAACATTGCAAGCGATAGGTTTAGACCCGGCTCGTGTGGCGATTGTAAATTTGGATAATGCCCACAATCCGAATGATTGGGGACATATAATGCGGTTTTTTAATCCTGTGAAAATCACCTTACTAGGCGTTGAACCTCGTTCACTCAACTTGCCGGAAATTGTTCATAACACCTTTATGAAAGGAAAAAAGGCAACCGTATTTCATACCTTTAGTTTCGAGGAGATGTTTGCGGATGTGGAAAAGAAAAAAAGCTTTTGGTATCAGTTTAGGGATTTCCTAAAGAACTAGACCAATGTGTTCTATATCAGTATCTTAAAATCAAATAAAAAATGGAATTAGTCTTCGCTACGCATAACCAACACAAACTTGAAGAAGTTCAGTCGATGCTCGGATCGAAGGTACAGTTAAAATCGCTGACTGACATTAATCTTTTAGAGGATATTCCTGAGACCGGAACTACTTTTGAAGAAAATGCGAGACAGAAAACGGATTATTTGATCCAAAGAGATTATGCAGTGGCTTGTTTTGGAGATGATTCTGGGTTGGAAATAGCTGCACTACAAGGAGAGCCCGGCGTGTATTCCGCACGCTATTCCGGCACGCGTGATATGGAACGAAATATTGATTTAGTACTGGAAAAAATGAAAGGGGTATCGAATAGAAGGGCGCAGTTTAAGACCGTAATTTCCCTTTATATTGGCGGGGATCAATATTTTTTTGAAGGCATCATCGAAGGTGTTATTACGCTTGAGAAAAGAGGCGAAAAAGGGTTCGGCTACGATCCGATATTTATTCCTCATGGACATGACAGGACCTTTGCCGAAATGGATTTAGCAGAAAAAAATCGTATGAGTCATCGCGCCATTGCTATACAGAAATTGACAGGCTTTCTGCAGTCCAGAGAAGCGAATTAGAGGGGGGCTGTACTCTGCTCGGTTTGCTTGCCCAATGTAACGCAAGAAACAACTACTTCGCATCGTGTTTTTCCTGTGAGGAGTTTTCTTCCTCTGCTTCCGAGCCCTGCATTTCGATCTCTATGGGCTCTTCCTCGAGAGACTTCATTGGAACTTGCTCGATTTCCCCATTGGGGGGCAGATCTCCCTGATCGTTTTTATCATCGGTGTCGTCTGTTGCTACCGGTGTCCGTGATCGATTCAGCATGTCTTCGACCGATTTAGGACGGTCCTGTGGTCGCCAAATGAATCCGGGTAGGATTTCATTCTCTTGCGTAACCATATTGAATGGGTAGACTTTTTGATCTACTTTACGAATGGACACGTAATCCACAATTTCTTTATTTTCCATGCGTACCTTAATGCGACTACTGCGATCGTAAAACATTTCGGTAATCGTATTGGTTTTGTCATTTGTTGAGAACACCAGGTTCTCTGCGTTGCCATCCACATATAATCGGTCGATATTATTGTTGGCAAAAAATGCCGTAATCCTGCGACCTTTTAGTTGATTGAATTTAAGTGTGTCCAATACGGCGTTAACCATGAACGCGTTGTCTTTTAGTAATGCGTTGTCCATGGAACCATTTTGAAGCTGCATGTAGATGGTGTCCGCACTGATCTGACTGCCGTCCGACCAGATCATTGGATGCCCCATGAAACGGAACATGGAATCCGCCATGCCATAATATGCCGAGTCGGCGACAGCTTGTAAATCGGATTTGAACACTCGAACATTATAGTATGCTTTGACAATTCGTGTTTTGGCGGTGTCGGCAAAGATTTCGGAGGAATCCCTAATCGTGGTGTCGGCTGTATGCACCGCTCGAATTGCATCGTTCATTAAGCTATCCTGCTCGAGACCTGTTGGGATAACGGCATGTTCCCGAAGTATACTGTCTGCTAAAGTAATTCTGCTGATCTCCTCCAAGCTATCGGGTGGACTGAGCTTTTCGTTAACGATATCGCGAACTTCCTGGTCTGTCGTCGAGGTGACTTGTGTTGAATCCAGAGAAACAGAACTCTCGTCCATATTTTCGGATAAAGAATCAACATCACCTTCCGACTCAAATAGGTCAAGCTCGTCTATATTCCCATAGTCAACGTCCTCCTGATCATCGATTTCTCCACCATCCCTATCGAGCTTGAGGTCTAAAGGGCGATACGCGCTAACCAATATCACTCTGGAATACAGGGTGTCTGCGGTCATGTACGCCGTATCGACAACCGGTGGCGATGAGGGCAAAGAATTGCTGGTTGTGTCGAATGCCGTTGAATCTGATAACTGGATGGAATCGACCGAAGTGTTCAGCTGATCTGCCGCTTGTTCTTCTTTTTCAAGCTGCCTACGTTCTTTCCTTGATAATTGTTCGGGTTTCGACTCCACCGAATCTATAGCGACGTTGACCGAGTCATTCCCCTCACTCGTATCGGAGCGAACAACGTACTTAATCAGCGGCTTATCCGTCATTAAAATGGATTGATCCGACTCCAAATATTTTCCGTATTGGCCACTGGCATAGAATTTATCTAAGGTGTCAACGAATAGTACATTTCGAAAGGCCTCTCCAACGCCACTGTCTCGATCGTAGTATAAGCTGTCGCCTTTCAAAAAGCGGCTTTCTTCGGTATAAAGATTATTCTTGTTGAATTTAGCAATTCCCGATTCTGTATTATAGGTTCCTCTTTCGGTGTATAGACTTTCTCCGTCTCGACCATTGATATGTGTCGGGCCGAAAAAGTAAGCGTCACGGCGTAGGGTATTGTATTGCATGGTGTCGGAGTAAATCACGACACTCGGTGAGCGGACGACTACTTTATTATTGAAATAGGCGTCTTTTGTCCGCTCAAAATAATAGGCACGCTGAGAGGTAATGGTGTCGCCTTGCCCCACAATGCGACCTCCGTTCTGATAGGTGCCACGCTCACTTCTCAGGTTATAGGTGAGATAATCCGTAGTCAATGTGGTCTGCCCGTCGATCATCCGCACGCGCTCGGTTAAAATCGCATGTTGGCTAGAGGCATCATAGTGTAAATGAGTGCCTGTAATTACGGTCCCGGAAGGTTGGGTGATGACAATATTTCCATGGGCTTCGAAAAATTCGTTCCCTACTTCATCGGTATACAATTGACCGCTATCGGACTTCAGTGTAGAACCTTGATGCTCATATACGGGGTTTACGCTCCAAAAGACACCTTGGTCACGAGCGCCTGATACATCTGAGGATACCAAACGCATGGGGCTGGGCTGGCCCGATTGGCGCCCAGTCTGACCAAGAGCGATGTAGCTCCATAAGCAAAGCATCAGAATAACTATGTATCTCACAAGGGCAAAAATAGAGAATTAATTAGCAAATAATTGTTAAACAATTATTTTTAGTTACACTAAGAAAAGGTATGTGATAATAAGTATTTTTGAAAGATGGAGCTGATTGATCGACTTAAAGGATTTATCCATGAGCATGATTTGCTGGAGACGGGTGACCGAGTGCTGTTGGCGGTTAGCGGGGGACGTGATTCTATGTTGATGGCTTATTTATTCAGTCAATTGCCGTATGATTGTATTATCGCGCACTGCAATTTTAATTTGAGGGGAAAGGAGTCGGATAAGGATGAAGCGCTGGTTCGCGAGATGGGTGAAAAATGGAAAATACCGGTTTTCGTCAAACATTTCAACACAATTGAATACGCTCGGGAAGCACGTGTTTCCACTCAGATGGCCGCTCGGGAATTACGCTACCAATGGTTCGATGGGTTGAGTGAAAAGCACCATTGCCGACGTATAGCCATTGCCCAACACGGGAATGATCACTTAGAGACTGCGCTTTTGAATTTGACGAGAGGTACGGGTATTCGCGGTTTGGCTGGCATTAAGATAAAACGAGATGTTTTTATTCGACCGCTGTTATTTCTTTCTGCTGAGGAAGTCACGTGCTTGGTGGGCCAGCTGTCTGTGCCTTATAGAGACGATCAGTCGAATTTTTCTACACAATATGCCAGGAATAAAATTAGGCTTGAAATCATACCTAAGTTTAAGGAGATACAACCCGATTTTGAGCATGTTATGCGGAGTAACATAAGGCGCTTCGACGAAGCCCATGCTTTTATCCAACGGACAGTAGATGCCATTCGCAATGAGTTGCTGGTTCCCTGCGCTGCAGGATACCGAGTTGACAAACAGGAATTGGGACAATATATAGACGATCCTTTTTTGGTATATGAACTGTTCAAACCTTTTGGCTTTAATCGAACGACGACGGATGATTTAATCGGTAGTTATCATCGACAAAGTGGCGCCACATTTAATGCTGACCATTATGAGTTGTTGCTGGATCGAGCTTGTATCTTTTTACGCCAGCATACGCATACCGAAGGTCTCGTGTTGGAGATTGAGGAGGTTCCGACCACAGTGAAGTGGGCCGACCATTCTATTGAAGTTTTGACCGCTGATTGTGCTAACCAGGAAGGTGTCGGGGCGATATGTGAGCGTGTGGACGCGGATCAATTGATATTTCCATTGTCAGTAAGGAGCTGGCAGCAAGGCGATCGTTTTCAACCTTTAGGGATGAAGGGGCGAAAAAAAGTAAGCGATTTTTTTATACAACAAAAGATAGATCGGTTTGAAAAAGAGCGCATTCCGATTCTGCTAAATGGAAACGGTGAGATCATTTGGATAGTGGGTCTGCGTTTAGATAATCGCTACAAAATCACGGAAAATACAAAGAAAGTGCTTACTTTCGTATTTAAATAAAAGCAATGGACGAGGAGGCATTATTTGACGAAAAACAATATTTGGGACGGGATTGGTCTTGGATTAGCGTGCGCCTAATTCTCGCGCTGTTTTGTTTTGTCGCTTATTACATCAATTGGGAGCATGTCGTTTCCCAGCAACTGTTTTTTATCGTTGGGGTAGGGATCCTTTTGGTCTCGATTATTATGTTGTACATGGTCAGTTATCGGACGTTAGTCACGCCTACACACTTGATTTTAAGTGGGCTATGGACAACAAGTTTAGTGAAAATCGATTTAAATTCTATCGTTGCCGTGGAGAAAAAGGCGTACTCGACATTTTTTTTCAACAATCCGGTTTACAATTTGCATAAAGCCGGTAAAGTACGGTTTTACTCGGGCGGTAAGGAGGCCGTTTGGCTGACTGATAAAGACGGACTAATTTACGTGATCGGTTCACAACATCCGAGTCAGCTGTTTCAGGCTATCGAGAAAGCCCGATTGAAGCCTTAAAAAAACGTTAATTGAGATTTCCTTGACATTCGGCTGGGCTCTGCTTTTTATTTTTTTATTAAATTTGAGCAAAAGCGTTATACGATGACATTTATCTATTTCCTTATATCGGTAGTATTATTTTATTATATATTCAAATTCGGTGTTCGTCTTTTGATGCCGTTCTTCTTTAGAAAATTGGCTGAAAAGATGATGAACGGCAATTCCCAAGGTGGGTTCACTCAGAATCGCTCTCGTTCACAAAATCCTTTTGAAAGAAGAAACGCTCATGCTCGTCCAGACGGGAAAGTCCATGTTTCCTATATGCCACCCAAAGAGAAGAGTGAAAGAAAGGGACCGCAAACGGCTGGGGAGTTTATCGATTTTGAAGAAGTAAAATAGAAATTACGCTATCCAACTATTCCGACTGACTGAAGATGTGGTTAAAATACCTGAACGTTCTGAATTTCAAGAACTATGCTGACTCGCGTTTGGAGTTCTCGCCACATGCCAATGCATTTACTGGGCCTAATGGGGCTGGTAAGACGAACCTTTTGGATGCTATTCACTATTTGTCGCTGTGTAAATCCTACTTTAACCCGATTGATTCTCAGCAGATAAAAAACGGAGAGGATTGGTTCATGGTGCAGGGAGATTTTGAAAAGCAGGATAGTTCATACTTGATTTCCTGCAGTCTCAAGAGAAATCAGAAGAAGCAATTGAAAAATAATAAGAAGGAGTACGATCGCCTGGCTGATCATATTGGCCGATTTCCTTTGGTTATGATCTCGCCAAATGATAGTGTTCTGATTATGGGAGGTAGTGAGGAGCGCCGGAAGTTCGTAGATAATGTGATTTCACAGACTGAACCATTATATTTAGATCAATTAATTACCTATAACCGCATTTTGCTTCAGCGGAATACAGTGTTAAAAAATGTGCGCCAGCACGGTGTTTTTGATCAGGGGTTAATTGATGTATTGAATATCCAGCTTGTCGAAGTCGGTCAGTCCATTTATGCTCGGAGAACTCAGTTTGTCGAAGAATTTTTGTCGGAGTTCCGGTATTTTTATCAATTTTTAACCCAGGGCGCTGAACAGGTGCGTTTGGTATATGAATCACCGCTACAGGCCGGTGATTTTCAGGAATTGCTGGTGCAAAATATAGATAGAGATCGTGCCTTGGAGAGGACTACGGTGGGTATACATAAAGATGATTTACTGTTTACCATTCATGATCAGTTGCCGTTGAAGAAATTTGGATCACAGGGGCAGCAGAAATCATTTTTGGTCGCTTTAAAGTTGGCACAATATACGTTTCTGAAAAATAAAAAGCAGTTCAATCCCCTGCTTTTATTGGATGATATTTTCGATAAGCTGGATGATCAGCGAACAAAAAGATTAATGGAGTTGGTCTCGGAAGATGCGTTTGGGCAGCTTTTTATTACCGATACCAATCGTCCGCGGTTAGAGAAAATATTTAGTGAAATCGGACAACCAATTCGTATCTTTGAAATAGAACGAGGTCAAGTGTATGGCGAGGTATAATGACGATGCTTTTAGAAGAAGCGACGATGTGACGATTAAGCAAGCAGTGGACAAACTGCTGGACCTGTATCGACTTAGGAGGAAGTTTGATGAGACGTCTATTGTGAGCGCCTGGCCTGAAATTATCGGTCAAGCGATAGCGAATCGTACGCAGCAAATTTATATCCGAGATAAGAAGTTGTTCGTTCGTTTAGAGTCAGCGGTAATAAAAAACGAACTGGCTATGATTCGGCGTCAAATCATTGGCAGGGTCAATGAATACGTAGGAAAAGTAGTCATTGAAGAGTTGGTTATTCTTTAATCTGGCCAGCTGACATTTGGTTTCTCGATATTTTCATGAAGCATTATTTAGCAGCGATACTGGGATTCGTGATCTGGGGGACCTTCTCGCTGGTCCTCAAGCCGCTTAGTGATTTTGCAGCATTAGATATTTTATTGTTCCGGGTGATTTTCGCATCGATTCTAATCGGCTGCGCTTGTTTGCTTTGGCGGCGTAAACAGCTGTTGTATACGCTTCGGTACATACGCAAGCTTTCCGGTAAGACGCGCCGCATGTTGGCGGTAAATTTAGTGACTAGTGCCCTATTACTCGCGATCAATTGGTATCTCTTTATCTATGTGATGAATCAGGTTAGTGTTAGTGCAACGGCACTAGCTTATTTAATATGCCCCATCATAACGACGGTTTTAGCGAGTCTATTTTTGAAAGAACGACTGTACCAATTGCAACGTGTTGCGGTGGCGATTTGTGTCCTGAGCTGTCTCATTATGGGTTACGGTCATTTTTTAGATATTCTTTTTAGTTCGGTGATCGCATTAACCTATGCGATGTACCTGATATTACAGAAAAATAAGTTTCCGATGGACAGGATGTTGATGTTGGCAACCCATATTATTATTGCCACATTGTGCTTATTGCCTTTGCTGTCGGTGTCGGATTTTTCTAGACCGAAGCCCGTTATGTTCTTTGGTTATATCGGTTTGATTGCATTGGTTTATACGATTATTCCTCTCTTGCTCAACGTTTTTGCACTAAGAAAATTAGATTCCTCGGTAGTCGGCATCTTGCTTTATTTAAATCCATTAATTGGGTTTGGATTAGGGATTTTCTACTACAACGAGCCGGTTACAACGGTTCAATTGATTGCCTTTACCCTTATTTTTATTGCGGTTGTCTTGTTTAACGTTTCGTATTTTAACGGAAAGAAAAAAGACAGGATATTGCGCGTTGAATAAGGTTTATTCAGCAAATACCCGTCGTTTTGCTAAATGTATCCACCTCTTGAAACGCACTACCGCTCGTGGTACTGAGCGGTAGCGCCGGGAAGCATGAGCTGGACAACAGCAGCTTACATTTCTGCTTTGAGAAAACGACCTGTTTCGCTGTCCTTAACCTTAGTAAGCTCTTCTGGAGTTCCTTGAAAAAGAAGGTGTCCGCCTTTTTTTCCACCCTCCGGCCCCATGTCTATAATCCAATCTGCCGATTTGATCATGTCCATGTTATGTTCGATGATTAAGACTGTATTGCCTCTATCGACCAAACGATTGATTACGCCGAGCAAAACATTTACATCTTCAAAGTGGAGTCCTGTGGTCGGCTCGTCTAAAATGTAGAATGTTTTTCCGGTATCTTTTTTGGAAAGTTCGGTAGCCAGCTTGACACGTTGAGCCTCCCCTCCAGACAAGGTGGTTGAGGATTGCCCCAAGGTGATATACCCTAAACCTACGTCTTGCATGGTTTTAATTTTTCTAAATATAGATGGGATGTTCTCAAAAAACAGAACCGCCTCGTCAATGCTCATATCCAGGACGTCTGAGATAGATTTTCCTCTGTAACGTACCTCTAAGGTCTCCCGATTATATCTTTTGCCATGGCAAGTTTCACACGGCACCTGGACATCTGGAAGGAAGTTCATTTCAATTATCTTCATCCCAGCCCCCTGACAGGTTTCGCAGCGACCTCCCTTTACGTTGAATGAAAAACGTCCCGGTTTATAGCCTCGTATTTTGGCTTCGGGGAGCTGTACGAAAAGTGAGCGTATGTCGGAAAAAACACCTGTATAAGTAGAGGGGTTTGATCGGGGAGTTCGCCCGATAGGCGACTGGTCGATTTCAATGACCTTATCGACATGTTCCAAACCTTTGATGTTTTCGTAGGCTAGGGGTTTCGCTTTTGCTCTGAAAAAATGGTGGTTGAGGATGGGGTACAGTGTATTAGTGATCAAGCTTGATTTCCCTGATCCCGATACACCCGTAACCAAAACCAATTTGCCTAATGGAATGTCGACATCAACATTTTTTAAGTTGTTTCCATTCGCCCCAGTAAGTGAGAGCGTATGACCGTTGCCGGATCGTCGGCTTTTCGGTATAGCGATTTCTCGTCTTCCGGACAAATAGTCTGTGGTTAAGGTATGGGTGCGCATTAGCTGATCAGGGGTACCCTGAGCAACGACTTTTCCACCATACAGTCCGGCTGCGGGCCCCATGTCGATTACGTGATCTGCATGGAGAATCATGTCCTTATCGTGTTCCACCACTAACACCGAATTGCCGATATCTCTCAGATTTTTAAGTGCAATGATTAAGCGCTCATTATCCCGTTGGTGTAATCCGATGCTGGGCTCGTCCAATATATAAAGTACATTAACCAATTGGGAGCCAATTTGTGTGGCTAAACGAATCCGCTGTGCTTCTCCTCCTGATAAACTGCGAGAACTTCTGTTTAGCGTGAGATAATCTAACCCAACGTCCAGTAAGAAGCCAATTCTTGTTTTGATTTCTTTAACAATCTCTGAAGCAATAACTTTTTGACGTGCTGAAAGTCGATCCTCCATCTGATTAAACCATTGGAATAAATGGTCGATGTCCATTTCAGCTAACTCAGAAATATTAGCGCCATCTATCTTAAAATGTAGCGCTTCTGTGCGCAGACGCGCTCCACGGCAGTCTGGGCACTCAATCTGAGTGCGGAAATCGTCTAATGCCTGGCCGTCATCTCGGTGTTTGGAATTCATTTCCTCCAAAAACTTCATGACTCCATCAAATTGAACCTTATACTCACGGGAGCCATAAGAACCATAAGAAACGGTCAAAGACATGGGCTCAGCCTCCCCAAAGAGAATTTTTTCAACGAGATCATCAGGCAATTTCTCTACTGGGGTGCTTAACGAAAAATCGTGTTTTTTGGCCACTGCTTTCAGTACCGCGAAACTCCAAGAATCTCTTGCGGGACCTAGCGGGACGATGGCTCCTTTTTGAATGCTTAATTTCGGATCCGGGATTAAAATATTTTTATCGAATTCAAAAATATAACCTAAACCATCACATTTCGGACAGGCGCCATAGGGCGAATTAAAGGAGAAGGTATTGGGTTGAGGTTCGTCATAGGATATCCCAGATTCCGGATCCATTAAAAAACGGCTAAAAAACTGCTCTTTATCTTCCGATGAAATTTTAATAACGCCTCTGGCCGTTTTTAATGCTTGATCGATGGAGGCATATAGCCGTTTCCTGCTCCCTTCTTCGGCGCGAATTCGATCCACCACGATTTCAATATCATGGATCTTATAGCGGTCCACTTGCATTTTAGGAGCAAGGTCTAACAGTTCACCATCGACTCGAACTTTGGTATATCCCTGTTTTCTAATTTGTTCAAATAGTTCTCGGTAGTGCCCCTTCCTGCCTTTGACAACAGGCGCCAGTATATGGATGATCTCGCCGTCAAAATCTTGTAAGATACGGTTGGTGATTTCCTCATCTGACATGCGCTGCATCGGCTTACCAGTTAAATAGGAATAGGCTTCACCAATTCTCGCGTAAAGTAATCTTAGAAAGTCGTAGATCTCCGTGATGGTGCCTACAGTCGATCGTGGATTCTTGGACGTCGTCTTCTGCTCGATGGATATAACGGGGCTTAAACCCGATATTTTATCGACATCAGGGCGTTCCATTCCTCCTAAGAATTGGCGACTGTAAGCCGAAAAGGTTTCCATATATCGTCGCTGGCCCTCCGCGTATATCGTATCGAAGGCTAGTGAAGACTTGCCACTCCCACTCAATCCAGTGATCACCACGAGTTGATTTCTAGGAAAGGTAACATCGATATTTTTCAGGTTATGCACCCGAGCCCCAAAAACTTCTACTTCGCTCTGATCGCCGAGGTCAACTACACGTTGTTTAGCCATTCAATTTCGTCCTTTTTTGAATGTGCAAAGTTACTGATTTTTAGGCAGAACTTTAGGAGGTAGAGAAGGTAAATCGTTATTAGGCAGGATTATTGCGTAGCATAGCATTTAACCGACAAACCTCAGCGAAGTGAATAAATTGGATGTCAATAAACGAGAACGAGAGATCATTGAACAAGCCTTGGACCATTGGCGAGAACAGCAATTAATTTCCTCTGATCAACAGCTTATCCTGAAAGAGAATCTTGATGATAAAGGATTTGAATGGGGCATATTGGCGAGATATGCATTTTGGATTGCGCTTGCTTCGTTGATATTTTCGGTCGTATCTCTTTTTTCTGACGATTACTTAACCACGTTGATTGAGCGGTTTTACGAAACACCGAATGTCGTGTTTTGCCTTTCTTTTTCAGGTTTAGCAATCCTGTTTTATTATTTAGGCTTTCGTAATAAAACGAAGCATCCTGATCGGACTTTTTCTAGTGAGACCCTTATGTTAGCTGGCGCATTCTCCACAGCTGCCGCTATCGGGTTTCTAGGACAGGTACTGAGCCGTGAGAATAGCCACTACACTTTATTGTTCCTCCTCTCCATTGTGGTATACGGCATTTTATCTGTTCGATTGAGATCGAAACTGCTTTGGGTATTTATGTTGGTTGCACTGGGCATTTGGTTCGCTACAGAGACAGCGTATCACAGCAACTGGGGCTTCAGATTCTGGGGGATGAACTATCCGCTTAGATTCACCATATTTGGTGTCATTTTGACGCTGTTTGCCGTGTTTATACAACCCCAGATAAAGCGTATAGAGGGTTTTACGTCTATATCGTTTGTGGTAGGGTTACTTTATACGATGATTGCCTTATGGCTGTTGTCCATTTTCGGCAACTATAGTGACTGGGATAGTTGGTCAGGGGTGCGCCAATATGAAATTTTTTATTGGGGCGTACTGGGCATTATCATTTCTCTCGGGTTAGCGTGGTATGGCATGAAGACGAAGGATCATGTGAGTCGGGATATCGGCTTCGTTTTCTTTATTTTAAATCTATACACGCGCTTTGTCGAATATCTTTGGGATAATTTGAATCGGACAATATTCTTCCTACTGCTGGCCATATCGTTTTGGTTCGTAGGAAGATGGGCTGAGCGAATCTGGAAAAAAAAGCACAGCAGTGTGAAACGTAAAAATGACAACGCACCGTGACGATGATCGCGGTGCGTTGTGATGTGTATTTGCACGGTGTGTCGTGCGAACTTTTGCTGTTATAAGTGTATCACTTCCCCGTACGCATCTGCTACCGCTTCCATAATAGCTTCGCTCATGGTAGGGTGGGGGTGTACTGCTTTAAGAACCTCATGTCCCGTTGTCTCCAACTTGCGGGCAACAACGACTTCTGCAATCATTTCCGTTACGTTAGCGCCAATCAGGTGTGCACCTAAGAATTCGCCATATTTCGCGTCGAACACAACTTTGACGAAGCCATCTTTAGCGCCAGCGGCAGAGGCCTTCCCGGATGCGGAGAAAGGGAATTTGCCCACTTTTACTTCATAGCCAGCTTCTTTCGCAGCTTTTTCGGTATATCCTACGGACGCTACCTCAGGAGAACAATACGTACACCCTGGGATGTTGTTATAATCAATAGGGTCGACCGATAGTCCTTTTATTTTCTCAACACAAGTGATGGCTTCTGCAGAAGCGACGTGCGCTAGCGCTTGGCCCTTTACAATATCACCGATCGCATAGACACCGTCCACATTCGTTTTGTAAAAATCATCCACAATTACTCGTCCTTTTTCGGTCTTGACACCTACTTGTTCCAAACCAAGGTTTTCAATGTTGGGCGTGATGCCAACTGCGGAAAGTACGATCTCTGCTTCAATTTTTTCGTTGCCTTTTGCGGTTTTAATGTTTACCGAGCATGCGTCACCTTTCGTGTCGACGGATTCCACCTCAGACTTTGTCATGATGTTGATGCCCGCCTTTTTAAGTGATTTTTCAAGTTGCTTGGATACATCTTCGTCTTCTACGGGTACAATGCGATCCATAAATTCGACAATGGTTACTTTAGTGCCAATGGCACTATAGAAATATGCAAATTCAACACCTATAGCGCCTGACCCCACGACCACCATCGACTTGGGTTGTTTAGGTAGATTCATGGCTTGGCGATATCCGATGATTTTCTTTCCATCTTGAGGAAGATTAGGAAGTTCTCTGGATCGAGCTCCTGTAGCTAAAATAGTATGCTTGGCTTGGTATTCTTTAGTCGAGCCATCATCTGATTTAACTGCAATCTTCCCGCCTTTTTGAATCGTTGCAGTTCCCATTATCACATCAATCTTATTCTTCTTCATTAAGAACTGGATGCCCTTGCTCATACCGTCAGCTACGCCACGACTCCGTTTGACGATTGCACCGAAGTCTGCTTCTCCTCCGTTCACCTTGATGCCGTAGTCTGCTGCGTGATTTAAATATTCGAAAACCTGCGCGCTTTTTAATAAGGCTTTGGTTGGGATACAACCCCAGTTGAGACATATTCCGCCTAAAGCTTCGCGCTCAATGATTGCTGTCTTGAATCCTAATTGAGACGCTCTGATTGCGGCTACATAACCACCAGGACCACTACCGATAACTATAATGTCGTAATTCATAAGAGTTAGTTGTCGTTATATGTACAATTTCTAGTTCTTCAAAAATACACATTTTTTTTGGGGAATCGATTCTTTCTCTTTGCGTATCTATTTTTCGCTTAAGCGGTATTCAGTACTTCGCTAAACCTCGATTTTGTGAACGATAGATTCTGATTTGTTGGTACGGATTTAAGTCGTCGGAATAGGGGGGCGGTGCTAGAATTCCACTTGAAGTAGTGTGGGATAAAAAAGCATAATATTCGTTTTGTCTGATTAGCACTTGATACATTTGGTAGGCAAGAAGACCCGGTGGTCATAAAAGCCTCTTCGTTCTGTCATTCGGGAGTCACTTCCCGGAGATATATTTCATTCGCCCCGGTCTTTTATGTTATTTTGCGCAAACAAATGCTCATACTATGCTCAGGATTTTTCAACAAATTGCACTTTGGGAAGCCATTTCGACGATATTGTTGTTTTTTGTGGCCATGCCGCTGAAATACTTGGCCGATGTGCCCGAGGCCGTTCGTATTGCGGGATCAATTCACGGCTTCTTAGTCGTTTTATTTGTTGTTTTACTGATTGCGTGTTGGCAAACCTATAATTGGAAAATCAATAGAGTACTCAAATATTTCATTTTGAGCTTATTTCCAATTATTTCTTTCTGGGTAGAACGCGACTTGAAAAAACTTATTGCCAATCATAAGACGAGTTAGGCTTTTTCTGGGCCCGTATTCTTTTTGACATTGGCGTTGACGCTCATATAAGCGTACGTGATTTCGGTCTTGCCGTGCGGAACGGGGTTGCCATCCTGGTCTAAGTTGACGAAGACCAGTTTGTCAATGGAAAGAATGGTCTTTCTGGTAATCTTATTGCGTACCTCACACCGCATGGTAATCGATGTTCGACCAAACTCCGTCGCTTTGATTCCTAATTCAATAATGTCGCCCTGTCTGGCGGAACTTACAAAATTGATCTCGGAAATAAATTTGGTGACGACTAGCGGATTTCCCAATTGTACGATTGCATAAATGACGGCTTCCTCATCTATCCATCTGAGTAGCGTGCCGCCAAATAAAGTGCCATTGGGGTTAAGATCTTCGGGTTTTACCCATTTACGGGTGTGAAAGTTCATAACGTAAAATTATTGAAGGTTTGGGTTAATGGTGTGTTTCTTGATATGGTAAAAACAAGAGGTGAGCAAGTGCTCACCTCTTGTTGCTTAGGCGTGTATAGCGCGATTCGCCGTGGCTGCAAGCGCGGCTTCTTTGATCGCTTCGGTAAATGTGGGGTGCGCATGGCAGATTCTGCTTATGTCTTCAGCTGAAGCACGATATTCCATTGCGACGACTGCCTCGGAAATCATATCGGCTGCACGCGGCCCAATCATGTGAACGCCTAATACCTCATCGGTTTGGGCATCGGCTAGCACTTTAACAAATCCGTCCGTATCACCAGAGGCTTTCGCTCGTCCAGATGCTTTAAAAGAAAAGCTGCCGGCTTTATATTTTTTGCCTTCTTCTTTCAGTTGATCTTCGGTCTTGCCTACCGAGGCCACCTCAGGCCAGGTATAAACTACGCCAGGAATGAGATTGTAATCGATGTGTGGCTTTTGCCCAAGAATATGTTCGGCGACGTAGACTCCTTCGTCCTCGGCCTTATGAGCAAGCATCGCACCTTTAACTACGTCTCCTATTGCATAAATGCCCGGAACAGTCGTTTCCATGTGCTCATTGACCGGGATTTTATTACCACGTTCTTCGGTTTTAATGCCGATGTTTTCCAAACCTAAATCCGTCGTATAAGCCGTTCTTCCGACAGCGACGATACAATAATCTCCTTCTACTGTTACCGGGTTGCCTTTACTGTCTTCTGCCTCAACGGTGACTTTTTTCCCTTTTACGTTTGCGCCAGTAACTTTATGACTGAGCAAAAACTCCATGCTGAGGTTTTTCTTTAAAACGCGTTGTAATTCCTTGCCGAGACCAGCATCCATAGTCGAAATGATCGACTTAGCGTATTCCACTACAGTGACTTTTGCACCAAGCCGAGCATAAACAGAGCCCAACTCCAAGCCAATCACTCCTCCGCCAATAACGATCAAGTGTTTTGGCACTTCGGATAGGTTCAACGCTTCGGTAGATGTGATGATCCGCTTTTTGTCCACAGGTAAAAACGGGAGTGCGGTCGGCTTAGATCCTGTCGCTATGATGATGTTTTTGCCTTTTAATTCCTGGGCTTTTCCGTCTTCAGCAGTCACCTTAACCGTGTTTTTATCGATGAATGAACCGACTCCTTGAAAGCTGTCAATTTTATTCTTTTTGAATAAGAAAGAGATGCCTGCTGTGTTTTGTGAGATGACCTCGTTTTTACGGCTAATCATCTTTTTTATATCCACTTTAAGGTTGCTCAAACTGATGCCGTGCTCCTCAAAATGCTTAGACGCGTTATGAAAATGTTCTGACGAATCTAGTAGGGCTTTTGAAGGGATGCAACCTACGTTCAAACAGGTGCCACCAAATGTGTTATATTTTTCGATCACTGCGGTTTTTAAGCCCAGCTGTGCACAACGGATTGCTGCTACATAACCACCAGGACCACTTCCGATCACGATTACGTCGTATTGCATAGAATTTTGTTTTATTGTTTAAGCAAATATACATTAAATCCCCCATTACACACAAGGAGATACAAATTAAGGGGAATCACATTTTGTCACTTTTCCTCCAGTTGATTTCGAGAGGATAAAAAGCAGCAATCTAGCCGAATCAGAGGATGAGCGCGCGTGCGACTAAGCGTTTTTAAAATAAATAGCGTACACCGCCGCTAGGTGAAGAGAAAGACGAAACCCTTGATCAAGTGAAGGCGTAAGGTTTGCCGCATCTCCTATACGAAAACAAGAAAGGCCCTAACCACTGTTAGAGCCTTGTCTATAAACTGAATAAAATGATAACTATTCAGCAACAATTTTACCTTGCATGATGCCGAAGTGTCCAGGGAAGCTACAAAGATAAGGGTACACACCTTTATCTAACGTAACTGTGATTTTATCCTCTTCACCGGGTCCTAGCAGCTTCGTGTGCTCTACGATTGATGAAAGTGCGGATTTTGGAATGTATTCATTATCTGCAGCAGCAGTAGCTTCGCCACCGAAGGTCGCAATGTCAGTTCCTGGCGTTAGAATTACCAAGTTGTGTCCCATTGATTCTATTGGCATGGAACCGACGTTTTTCAACGTGATTTCTACTGGCTCGCCCGCTTTTACGCGAATTAAATTTACATCAAACTGCATTTGATCGTTCCCTTCGACGACCCACGTATTAGAAAGAGTGACCTCCTCTATGCCAGGGACCGTTTCTACATCAACGGTTGTTTCTTCGGTCGTTGCTTGTGATTCAGTGGAAGTGTTCGCATCGTTGTTCTCTGCATTGTTACCACATGAAGTAATTCCTACAGCTAGTAAAAAGGCAGGAACAAAAAATAATTTCTTCATAGCTTTTGAATAAATTTTAAAACGTACTTTAATTATTGTCCCTGTTTGGATAAGTTCGTTCGATCTTATCGGTCAGGTCGTTTAGCGCATCATTGCTATTCTAACACTCGGCTGATCGGTAGATTCTTCTATACCTTATCCATCTCGGGTTTTTGTTTTGAAAACAGGACGAATATACGCAATTTTTTTTAGATGTCTGGGCTCTACGGGCGGTTTTTCACGGGCTGCTATCAACGCTTGATATGCCTTGAATGACTTGGAGTGGCGGGTTATTTATTCTCCTGGCCTTGGTCACGGGTCACTTGTATAATTTTCTCGTAGAGTTCGATGGGGTCAAAGGGTTTACCAATGACACCGTCTGCCCCGACCTGAAATGCAGCTGCTTGCTCATGCTCCAAAACCGATGCGGAGATGGTAATGATGGGGGTGTGGTGTGCTTGCTCTTCGCTGTGACTACGGATCTTTTTTATGGCCTCGAACCCACTCATTACCGGCATATGTGTGTCCATCAGTATAAGGTCATAATGCTGTTTCTCGGCTTTCTCCACCGCCAATTTCCCGTTTTTTACGACATCTACCCGGCAATTCCAGCTATGCAGCATATGAGCGAGCATAAACGAGTTAAGTTCATTGTCCTCCGCTATTAAAACGGATAAATTTTTCAACTTAGGGAAATGGTTGTAGGTCAACGGTGAATTATCCGTATTGTCTTCCTTGTACTCCGTCTCCTCAAACCATCCTTCGTAAAAGAACTCGGACCCCTTTCCATACTCGCTCTGCGCACCGACCCGGCCCGACAATAAGTCAGCTAGCCGCTTTACAATGGCTAAGCCGAGGCCCGTACCGCCAAATTTCTTAGTGATACCGTCATCCGCTTGCTCAAAAGCTAAGAAGATTTTCTCTACCGCTTCTGGCTTGATGCCGATACCGGTGTCGCGAATCGAGAAACGCAATTTATGGCGATAATCTTTTTGTTGTAGCTGGTCTATGGATAGTGTGATATGCCCTTTTTCCGTGAATTTTAGGCTGTTCGATATGAAGTTGCTGATGATTTGCTGTAAACGAAGGGAATCATAACGTAAGTATTCGGGGATTCTCTCGTCCACTTGGATATTAAAGGCCAAGCCTTTTTGACTCGCTTTGGCATGATAGATTCGGTTGAGGTCATCCACCATTTTTTCCAAATTAAAATCGTCTACCTTTATCTTGAGCAATCCAGAATCTATTCGTGATAAATCCAAGATGTCGTTAATAATCATTAGTAACGATTGAGAGGCATTATCGAGATGTTTAAGCCAATTGTGCTGTTCTTCATTCAAGTCTGAGCCTTTGAACATGTGCATAACGCCCATGATCCCGTTGATCGGGGTGCGAATCTCATGACTCATGTTGGCTAAAAAGATCTCTTTAGATTTTCTTGCCTGAATGGCCTCTTGGTTTGCTTTCAGCAAAGCAATTTTGGATTCTTCAAGCTCTTTGTTTTTTTTGATGAGCTCATTTTGAATCCAAATTTGCTGTACGAACGATTTGACCTTCGCAATGGTGATGTCGGGATTAAGTGGCTTGTACAGATAATCGACTGCTCCACTCTGCAGTCCTTGAAGTAGATATTTGTCCTCTTTTGATATCGCGGTGACCATAATCACCATAATATGACTTGTTTTTGGATTAGATTTTAATAGAGAAACAAACTCGAAGCCATTGATTTCAGGCATTTGCACATCAACCAGTGCAATAGATATATTGTCGTTCCAGCATATCTTTAACGCTTTATTCGGATCTGTTGCGTTAATAATATTTACTCCTTCAATGTCGCGGAGTAACGCGTGAAGACTAATGATATTCTCTTCTTTATCATCTAAGATTAGTATGTTAATCGTTTTCATGCGTTTCTGTTTTCAGATTATTTCGAAAGAAGTTAATGATTTCTTGGTGGTTCCAAGGAACGACCTTTGAATGCACATCTAATCCCGCTTGGGGCATGGTACTTATCAATGCTTCTCCGGGTTGCTGTACGTAACAAGAGGCGCCATGACGAATCAGGGCGCGAAATCCATTCGCTCCGTCCTTATTCGCGCCAGAAAGCAATAGAGCCACACATCGATCTTGATAGACATCAGCTACGGACTCAAAAAAGACATCTATTGAAGGACGCGAGTACTGTACGGGGTCCGAGACGTCAAGCGAAAATATAAAATCGGGTTCCACCAAAGTGTGATATCCAGGAGGCGCAAAATAAATCTCATTGGTTAAAATAGGCATCTTATCACGTATAGCACGTATTTCCCTGCCAAATCGGTCCGACAGACTGGATTCGATTCTTGTTTCGTATTTTGAATTGCGGTGTAACACGATGACGATAGCGGCATCGAAGTGAGTGGGGAGGTTTTCTAAAATTGCCACTACCAGTTCGTAGGCGCCAGCTGAGCCTCCAATGGCCACCAATAAAGGAGCAGTCGGTTTCATAGCTATCGAATTTTTTGATAAATGTTCAGTTCTTTGTCAATAACCTTGAAGTTATCCAAAACCGGTTGGCGGAGAATCGTTTCCTTCGTGCCCAAGCAGAGGAAGCCGAAAAGCGCCAATGATTCATAAAATAAATTGATGACACGCTCTTGGAGCTCCATGTCGAAATAAATCAACACGTTTCTACATAAAATCAAATGGAATTCGTTAAAAACGTGATCGGTAGCGAGATTGTGTGTAGAAAACAAAATGTTTTGTCGCACGTCGTGATTGATAATCGCTCCGTCGTACCCTGCAGTATAATAAGTCGATAGACTCTCCTTGGAGTTGTATGTATTAAAGTTATCTGTATATTCTTTCAATTTGCTGAGTGGATATATCCCACGCCTGGCAATCTCGAGCACCTTGCTATTTACATCAGTACCATAAATGAACGTTCTTTCGTATAACTTGTTTTCTTGTAATAAGATGGCAATTGAATACACCTCTTCGCCAGTAGAGCATCCCGCACACCAAGCTTTTAATCTAGGAAATGTTTGCAGATAGGGGATGATGTCGGTTGCTAGCTTGTTGAAAAAGGCGGGATCCCTAAACATGGCGGTTACGTTTACGGTAACTTCTTCAACAAAATACTGTTTGAACCCTTCGGTATTAATCAACGCGTTTTTCAAATCGACAATATCCATCTGTTCTAGGTTCAGAATGCGTTCTACGCGACGTTTCAATGAGGAACGCGTATAACCAGACAAATCGTAATCGGAAACGTTCTTTAACACGACTACGATTTCTTGGAGTTGTTCGAAGGAAATTTCCGTTATTTTTTTTAACTGAGCCATACTTGCATCAACGAAATTAATTTACCAAGATCAATGGGTTTACTGATGTAATCATTAGCCCCCAATTCAATGGATTTTTCTCGGTCGCCTTTCATTGCTTTCGCCGTGACGGCGATAATAGGGATTTCTTTGAAGCGACTGTCTTGACGGATTTCCTGAATAGCCTCGTATCCATCCATTTCGGGCATCATAATATCCATAAGAATGATGTCGATAGGTGTGTCTTTTTCACGGAGGATCTGTAAAGCCTCTAGCCCATTATTGGCGATCTCGATCTGCATATCGTGTTGTTGTAGCGATGCCGTCAGTGCGAACACGTTTCGCATGTCATCATCAGCGATCAGCACCGTTTTACCTTCTAAGGTGCTCGTAGAAGATTGGACATTGCTGAATTGTTCAGGGTTTTTCACCGGATGGTATGAGGGGGTGGAAAGTTTATTGAGAAAAAGATTCACTTCATCAATTAAGCGGCTATTGGATTTACTGGATTTCAACACCATCGATTGGGTATGACGCATAATACGTTCTGTTTGCTCACTGCTAAGCTCGTAGGCTGTGTTGATAATCACGGGTAGCTTTTCAAATTTAGGGTTTGCTTTGATTTTATCTAACATCTCTAATCCGCTTCCATCTGGCAGTTTGATGTCCAATATAATACAATCGATATGGGGTTCTTCATCTAGCTTCTTTAAACCAGACTCCATTGTAAATGCCTGTATGACATGAATGTCCTGTTCGGCGAATGCATTTTTGATGTGGTCGCTTTGAAGTTCTTGGTCTTCAATCAAGAGGATTTTTTTGATGGTATGATCGAGGTTCAGCTGGATGTTTTGAAAAGCCTCCGCAATACTGTCCTCGGTAACCGGTTTTGACATGAAACCGATTGCACCACCCTCCAAAATGTCTTTCTTATCGAAGTTTGCAGCAGACATCATGTGGATAGGAATGTGTCGGGTTTGTGGATCATCCTTGAGTTTACGGAGCACTTCCCATCCGTCGGCTAGTGGTAACATGACATCCAGAATAATAGCGTTCGGTTGATGTTGCTTTGCCAGTTGGATGCCTGAGACGCCATCGTGTGCGTTCCAAACATCGAAACCGTAATTTTTCGCAAAATTATTCAGGATTTCGGCAAAATTTATGTCATCCTCAATAATCAGAATGGATTTGCCCTCACTGACCTCGGGACTGCGCGGGCTGATCTCCGGCGGCGGAGTAGTGATTACGCTCGGCTGCTTGGGATTGCTTTTCGTTTTGGGCCCGTCCGTTTTTGGGCCCGGTAAGAAGGCCGAATTCCGATGTGGAATAATCAGAGTGAAATTACTGCCTTGCTCAGGTGAACTTTCGAGCGTGATTCGACCGCCTAATAGCGAGGCGATCTCCTTAGAGATGGAAAGCCCCATACCTGTTCCACCATATTTTCGACTCGTTGAACCGTCCTCTTGTCGAAAGGCTTCAAATATGAGGCGTTGTTTGTCCTCTGATATACCTTTTCCAGTATCAATTACGGAGAAATGAAGATTGTTGCTTTGCTGGAATATCTGCAGTTTTATTTCTCCGGCTTGGTCCGTAAATTTGAACGCGTTGGAGAGGAAGTTCTTTAATACCTGCTCCAGACGATATTCATCACTGACGAATTCAGTCGGTGCCTCCTGAATATCCACGTGGAACCTAATGTTTTTGTCTTTCGCAATTTCTTTAAATAAGCCTTCAAGGTTAGCGGTAAACAGGTCGGTAAGGATTCGATCTTCCTGAATTTCCACTTTTCCTGCCTCGATTTTTGCTAAATCTAGAAGCTCATTAATGAGTTGCAATAAGTCGGAACCAGCATTATGGATGACCGATGCATACTTTATTTGTTCCTCGTTTAGGTTTTGATGTTTGTTATCTTGTAGCAACTTGGCCAGGATCAGAATGCTATTCAAGGGGGTGCGTAATTCATGACTCATATTGGCCATAAATTCGGACTTGTATTTACTGGCCTGTTCAACTTCGATGATTTTTTGTTCTACGATTTGATGGGCTGCGTTCAGTTCTCCATTGCGACGTTCTAACTCGGCGGCCTTCTGATTCAGTTCTTTGTTGGCTTGCGATAATTCTTCTTGTTGTACCCGGAGTTCTTCTTCGGATGCTTCTAGAAGGTTTGTTTTATAAACCAATTCTTCATTGGTGATTCTGAGCTCTTCCTGTTGTGCTTCCAATTCTTCGGTCTGACGTTGCGTTTCGGTCAGTAACTCCTCTACGACACCGTGATTTTGACGCGTATGCAAGACCGAACCGACAGATCGACCCGTTCGGTTCAAATAGTCAATCGTATTCTTTCTTTTTTCAATCGGCAGCATTCCAATAAGTTCAAGAACAGCAATGCAGTAGTCTTGATAGATGATCGGAAACAGTATGACGTCGGCAGGCAAGTTTCTTATCGTTCCTGTCTCGATTTTTACTTGTGTCACATCTTCAATACGTAGTGTTTTATATTTCTGCGACTCGGCGACCGAACCCAGGATGCCCTCACCCAATTCGAAGGCTTGTAACGTATCGTGTTGCTCCATCCCAATCGATTGGGCCAAACTGAAATCATTTGAATTGGGTTTGCGTATATAAAAAGCACCAGCGTAGCCCTCTAGCGCATCAATAAATGCCTCCAAGGAAACTCGTGCAATCTCACGTTCCGATTGTAGACTAGAAACCAAATTGTGCACCTCTGACGATTTCGTTAATACCCAATTCACCGCTTCAAGCTGATGTGATGTTTTGGCTAGATTGTGGTTAAGTGATCGGCTTTTTTCTGAGGTGTGTCGAAGGTGTCCTAGTATGCGTAGTACCTGGAACACGATCAGTAAAATGAACAGCATAGCAACGACTCCAGAAATGGCCGTATAGGTACGCGTTTTACGAAAATTCTGTGTCTCCTGCTCGAGGTGGTGTTGCCTGAGCTCTCGTACCATGGCGTTAAATTCAGTTCTCGCTGCGGCAATCTCAGCTTGGATGCTCAGGAAATTCCCAGACGAATCGGTTTCATTTTCGATGGTTCTTAGCCGGTTCGTGGTACGAGTGGTGATATCTTTGAGGTGTCGAACTTCTTCAGGCACGTCTTCGTACAACAGGGAGGGGGTAGCCAAGGCCTCAACGGACGTGTTGATCTTTTCGACGAGTTCTTCTTTTTGGTTCTCAGTGAGTTGATGTTGTACGAATCGTTGTAGGTTAGTCTCCCAATCTTGTGCGAGTATAAAACGTTCTTCTGCCGTCTGCATATACGTACGAATCTGGTTCGTATAGGTAGCCTGACGGTTGATAAAATACCAGTACGAAAACACGATAATTAACAATGCGATAATCGTACTTCCAATAAATTGCAATTTCAATCGGGTAAACTTATTCATGGTTATCTTTCAGCGATGCGCAGACGTTTTATGTATAGCTCTTTTTTAAGAGGAGCAACGTAAATATACGAAGGAAATTAACAATTCAGCACGCACAATGGACCTGAATTATCTTCGCTAAGGACATCCCCGGCTGATCGTCAGTTTAGTTTGCGGAGCAAAATACGAGCTTTATTCGAAAAAATACATAATGAGATTATTTTTCGGTGGTTTTATTCCTATCTTAGAAACAACTAAAAAACATTAATCTGAATAATCTTAACGAATGGAAACTCCCTTACAATTAGTGCTGCTGATTACAGGCGGTGTTATCGCGATCTTCTTACTGCTGTATCTTCTTCCGGTCAACCTCTGGTTTACCGCCCAATTGTCGAATGTAAAAATCAGCCTACTGAATTTGGTTTTGATGCGGCTTAGAAAAGTCTCGCCTGCCTTAGTCACCAATGCAATGATTACCTCTACGAAGGCCGGTTTAAAAATATCCACCAATGAAATTGAAACCCACTATTTAGCAGGGGGCAATGTCAATAAAGTGATAAAGGCGCTAATTTCAGCGGATAAGGCGAACATTCCTCTTGATTTTAAATTGGCTACAGCTATCGATTTAGCGGGGAGAGACGTGTTTGACGCTGTGCAGTTGTCCGTTAATCCGCAGGTGATTAACACCCCTCCGGTAGCGGCAGTAGCCAAAGACGGTATACAGCTCATTGCTAAAGCACGTGTTACGGTACGCGCAAACATTAATCAATTGGTTGGGGGTGCAGGAGAGGAAACCATCTTAGCGCGAGTTGGTGAGGGGATTGTAACCACGATTGGCTCCTCATCAAACCATAAAGAGGTCTTGGAAAATCCTGACCGGATTTCGAAGACGGTTCTTTCTAAGGGATTAGATTCAGGTACCGCTTTCGAAATCCTTTCGATTGATATAGCAGATATCGACATTGGTGAGAATGTCGGAGCGAAGTTACAAACCGACCAAGCAGAAGCCGATCTCAAGGTAGCGAATGCGAGAGCGGAGGAACGTCGAGCAATGGCGGTCGCTACCGAACAGGAAATGCGTGCGAAAGCCCAAGAAGCGAAAGCGAAAGTAATTGAAGCAGAATCAGAGGTGCCTTTGGCACTCGCTGAGGCATTCAAAAACGGAAACCTGGGCATTATGGATTACTATAAAATGCAAAATATCCAAGCCGATACGGATATGCGCACATCGATTTCAAAACCTTCAGGAAAGACGGGTAACAAATAGGTTTAAAAAAGAAAATCCCTGACGATGGGCGCCAGGGTTTTCGATACTAACCAATTATAAACCTAAATTATGAAAAGACAATTTTAAGATGTGATCTCTGGACTAATTCCCTCCGATCACATTACAAATGTACGTCGAGATTTGGTATTTGGCAAGTAATTTAAACTAAAAGTTGCGATTGCAACTAATTTCTGACAATAATCTGATTTTATTGCGATAACAGATAAATTAATGGCGAAATCGAATTAATCATGAGCGATTTTTAAAGAGAAGTTTGGCTACATTTGGGGAAAATTGAACAGCGGAATCTTTAGTGCGATAATTTTTAAATATGATTTTACGAGAGCTTGCAAAAGTTAAGGTGATTGTTTTGGATGTAGACGGTGTGTTGACCGATGGTCGAGTCTTCGTGACGGAGACCGGGGAACAACTTCGCGACTTCTTTGTGAAAGATGGCTACGCGATGCAGCTTGCCATAAAATCGGGCTTACCGCTGTGGGTGATCTCGGGAGGAACGTCAGAAAGTGTGCGTTTCCGTTTACAGGGATTAGGTCTTCAGGAAATTCATATCGGGGTGGGGGATAAACGACAGAAACTTGAGGAATTGTTAACCGTTTATCAGGCCGATTGGGAAGACCTGTTGTACGTCGGAGATGATATTCCTGATTTTGACGTGATGCGTTCTGTAGGTGTTCCCGTTTGTCCAGCTGACGCGGTAGAGGAAATCAAGGCGATCTCTAAATATGTTTCTCCATTCGTGGGCGGTCGAGGTGCGGTGCGTGATATTATTGAGAAAGTATTGAAGTTACAAGGTAAATGGTCGGTGTCGTCGGAGGTAAAGAGCGTATGATGTTGCTGCAAGAACGATTGAGGACCATTCCGATTATTTTAGGTTCGAAGTCACCTAGACGTAGTGCATTGCTACAAGCCATGGAGATCGACTTTGATGTCATTGTTCGAGAAACGCAGGAAACATTTGAATCCGGCGACTCACCAGATTCTATCGTTCAGGCTATCGCTAAGGAGAAATTGAATCAATTTAATGAGGAGTGCGCGAATGGGCATCTGGTAATTTGTGCGGATACCATCGTAGTAGCGCCTAATGGGGAGATCTTGGGCAAACCTAATGATGCGGCAAACGCTGCTGAAATGATTCAATCCTTATCGAGAAAATGTCATAAAGTGTACACCGGGGTAGCGTTTGGTTATCGGAATATTAGAGTGAGCTTCTCCGAATGCACCAAAGTTTGGCTTGCCTTGTTGGATGCCGAGGAAATAGCGTTTTATGTCGAACGGTATCACCCGATTGACAAGGCGGGTGCTTATGGTATACAAGAATGGATAGGGAAGATTGGGGTGGAGAAAATCGAGGGATCCTATGAAAATGTGATTGGACTACCTACGGCGCGACTACAAAAGGAACTGAAAGAAGTGTTCCGCTATAAAAATTGACTGAGATCGCCTTTCCCTTCCCTTAAAATTTCGAAATCGCCCTGTGTGACATCAACAACAGTCGATGCAAAGTTATCCCCATATCCGCCGTCAATCACGAGATCAACCAAGTCCTGATATTTTTCATAGATTAATTCTGGATCCGTCGAATATTCAATGATTTCGTCTTCATCGCGAATCGATGTCGTTAGGATAGGGTTCCCTAGTTCTCTGACAATGTCACGCACGATATTGTTATCCGGAACGCGAATACCTACGGTTTTCTTTTTTGAGCTAAGCAGTTTGGGTACTTGGCTGCTGGCGTTGAATATAAAAGTGAAGGGGCCCGGGAGTGCTTTTTTTAACACTCTAAATACAGGAGTATCAAACGGCTTGGTATATTGAGAAATATCAGTCAAATCATAACAAATAAAAGAAAGATTGGATTTCTCTGGTTTCAGCCCTCGGATGGCGCAAACCCGCTGGATGGCTTTTTGGTTGGTAATGTCACAACCAATTCCATAGATGGTATCCGTAGGATAAATGATGACTCCTCCATTTCGTAGAACATCGACCGTTTCTTGGATAGACTTTGGGTTAGGGTTTTCGTTGTATATTCTTATTAACATGGTGTTATTGTTTCATCGAGTAAACAGGGAAGGGGAAACCACACGTCAGCTTCCCCTTTAGTTAATGAACAATGTATGGACGGTTATTGTTTCATACCTTTAGAATTCTGCGTTATTTGGTGTTCTAGGGAAAGGAATAACGTCCCGTATGTTACTCATTCCGGTAGCAAATAGCACTAATCGTTCGAATCCGACACCAAAGCCGGAATGTGGAACGGATCCAAAACGACGTGTATCTAGAAACCAATCCATTTCCTTCTGAGGTATGCCGACTTCTTCCATTCGGGTGATGAGCTTTTCCAGATTTTCCTCCCGTTGGGATCCGCCTACCATTTCTCCGATTCCAGGGAAAAGGATGTCCATGGCTCGAACGGTTTGGTTCCCGTTTTCGTCTGTGGGATTCTGCTTCATATAAAACGCCTTAATATCCCGTGGATAATCGGTTAAGATCACAGGCTTTTTATAATGTTTTTCGACTAAATAGCGCTCATGTTCCGACTGCAAGTCGGCACCCCAACTTTCTATAGGATATTTAAATTGTTTTTTCTGATTGGGCTTGCTGCGTTTCAAGATGTCAACGGCGTCGGTATAGCTGACACGTTCGAACTTATTATCAACCACAAATTTGATCTTGTCGATGAGGTTATGTTCTGACCGGTCTTTTTGTGGTTTCGATTTTTCTTCCTCCAGTAAGCGATTCTTTAAGAATTCGAGTTCTTCAGGGCAATGATCCAGTACGTATTGTAAGACATTTTTCAGTAAATCTTCCGCTAAGTCCATGTTGTCTTCCAGTTCGTAAAACGCCATCTCGGGTTCGATCATCCAAAACTCCGCTAAATGTCGCGTCGTGTTGGAATTCTCGGCGCGGAATGTGGGACCAAACGTGTAAATGTTTCCGAAAGCTAATGCAGCAAGTTCGCCGTTCAGTTGACCGGAAACGGTCAAGTTGGTGGATTTGCCGAAAAAGTCCTGCTTAAAATCGACTTCTCCTGTATCTGTGCGCGGCACATTGTTTAAGTCAAGTGTAGTAACACGAAACATTTCTCCCGCTCCTTCAGCATCGGATCCTGTAACGATAGGGGTGTGGATGTAAACAAATTCACGTTCGTTAAAGAACTTGTGTATTGCGAAGGACAACGCATTTCGTACTTTGAATATAGCGTTAAATGTGCCTGTCCTGAATCTCAAATGGGCAATTTCCCGTAAAAACTCTAAAGAGTGCTTTTTGGGTTGCAGGGGGTATCTATCTGGATCGGCCTCGCCAATGATATGGACTTCGCTTGCTTTTATTTCTACACGTTGCCCTTTTCCTTGGGACTCAATTAAGGTGCCTTTTACGCGCACCGCTGCACCGGTGTGGATTTTTTTCATCACCTCTGCAGGCGTGTTCGCAAAGTCAATTACAGCTTGTATATTATTGATCGATGAGCCGTCGTTAATGGCGATAAATTGATTGTTACGGAACGTCCTGACCCAACCTTTGACAATAACTTCTTGCCCAAATTCATCCGTTTTTAATAGTCGATTAATTCGCGTGTGTTCCATGTTATGAATGCATATAATAGATGTCGGTATAACAGACAAAAGTAAAGAAATAATTGATTAATCTAATCGATAAGAATTCATCGGATATAAAAAAGCGAGTGTAAGACACTCGCGTTAGCTTTATTTTACCCACCCTTGAACGATGGCTTCTTTAGCATGGTAGGTTAAAATTGAGGTGGCGCCGGCACGCTTAAAGCTCAGTAACGTCTCCGGGATGACTTGTTCACTCAACCAGCCCTTAGCGATTGCAGCCTTTAACATGGCGTACTCACCAGAAACATTATAGGCGGCAATAGGTAAATTAAATCTATCGCTTAAGGATTTGATGACATCTAAGTAAGGCAGGCCTGGCTTGACCATTAGAAAATCGGCACCCTCCTGCAGGTCTAACTCGGCTTCAATAAGTGCTTCCCTGGTATTAGCAGGGTTCATCTGATACGTCTTCTTATCCCCATTTTTTGGTGCTGAGCCTAAGGCGTCGCGAAAAGGACCGTAATAAGCGGACGCGTATTTAGCCGTATAAGACATTAACGAAACGGAAGTAAAGCCGTTTTCATCTAACAGGGAACGAAGGTATCCTATTCGCCCATCCATCATATCGGACGGTGCGATAATGTCTGCTCCGTTTTCTGCGTGGGCCAGTGCCATTTTACCTAGGACTTCTAAGGTCGGGTCGTTGAGTATTTCTCCGTTTTCAACAATTCCGTCGTGCCCATCGGAGCTGTAAGGGTCCATCGCCACATCGGTGATTACACAGGCTTCGGGAAAGTTCTTTTTTACGGCCTGAATGGCTCTTAAATACAGCGTCCCCTTTCGGTAACTCTCGGTAGCATATTTGTCCTTTAATGATTCCTCTACTGCAGGAAATAAATCGAACGATCTTAGGCCGAGTTTCAGACAAGACTCAATTTCTTTTAAAAGAGAATCGATCGAATATCGGTATATTCCGGGCATGGAGCTTACTTCCACCTTTTGATGCTCCCCATCAATAATAAATAGTGGAAAAACAAGATTGGCTGCGTGCAAATGGTGTTCTTGTACCATGTCGCGAATCACAGCTGATTTTCTATTTCTTCTGGGACGGTGTAACATTTCCAAAATCTAATTAAACATGAAAAGGCCTATAAACCTTCTTACTTTAGTAATCTAAACCAAATACAGCCTCGGCTAGCCCCATCTCGTCCGGTGAAAACGGCAAATGGTAGTTTAATCCTAATGCTTCAATCGCCTTTGCCGTAGAATATCCAATACAGATGATTTTTTGGTCCGGATCCACGAGGTTTTTATGAAAGTATGCTTCTACATTACTCGGGCTGGTGAAAATAAGGACTTCGGCATTTGACTTGTCTACATCTTCTTCAATTACGGTTTCGTAGATCGGCATGTCGATAATCGTTGTGTTTTCAGTCAACGCTTTCTGTATGGTCTTCAGCGAAGCTTCCGCCCGTGGAACGAGTACCGTTTGTCCGTCGACCATCTCGGCAAACGCTTTCGCAATGCCTTCGGTATCAATGCCCAAATCATCGCCCGAGAAATCCGCTACTCGATTGAATTTCCGTAAGGTTTTCTCAGATCCTCTGCCGAGTACGGCTATTTTCGTTTTCTTAAGAATCCAAGGATCCAGTTTAAAAAAGTGCTCGATGGCATTTTTACTGTTAAAAAAGATCCAGTCTGCTCGCTTTAGGATAAAAGAATCCAGTTTGTTGATGGTCGGATAGATGCGTATTAATGAGCGTGCATCGATTTGTATATTATGTTTATGTAAAAACCGAGCTAAATAGGAACTTTCCGATAGATCTCTTGAGATAAAAACAGACGAAGGCATTTTTCGATCCTTCTGAAATTTAGAAAATATCTTTTCAGACATGCCTGCTACCGTGTCGGACTCCAGAAAGTAACGATCAGGAAAGTCTTCATTGGTGTCGGCGATGGAGGTCCAAGATTGAAACTTGCCATCAACTTTGCGGCAATAACTGCCTAAAGGGGCATGACAACCCGCTTCGAATAAATTGAGCACTTTCCGCTCCACGCTAATGGCCTCGGCAACCTCATCATCATTTATTTTCTGAAGCACATCGTAAAGTTCTTTGTCGGTATCCCGGATTTGAATCGCTAAGACACCCTGAGCAGGCGCAGGAATCACTTCTACCGGGGCGATTTCTTCCACGTGGAAGTCGGAAATATCTAGATTGACGCGTGTTACACCCGCCTTGGCTAGCACAATACCGTCGTAGTTTTCGTCCCTTAATTTTCGGATACGTGTCTGTACATTTCCCCGGAGGTCATCGAAAACCAAATCGGGGCGGATGGAAAGCAGCTGCGCTTTTCTCCGGTTGGAAGATGTACCAATCGTAGCCGCATGTTTAATCCCTAGTCGCTTTGTGATATCGACGCAATCTTTATGAATGATCAGTAATTCGGATGGATCTTCTCGTTCGGAAACCGCCGCAATCATTAATCCAGGCGGATTCGTTGTGGGCAGATCTTTGTGGGAATGTACGGCTAAATCAATACCTCCCGATAAAAGCTCTTCTTCCAATTCTTTAGTAAAGAATCCTTTCCCTTCCAGTTTGTCTAGTCGGAGATGTTGGATAATGTCGCCTTGAGTCTTGATGATTTTTAATTCGGCATCGATTGAAATTTCAGCCAGACGATCTTTGACATAATTGGCCTGCCAAAGCGCTAACTCACTTCCCCGAGTACCGATGATTAGTTTTCTATTCACGTCAATTGGGTTCAAATGAATGTTTGGACAAATTTAAGCAAATGCCCCGTCATTTCTGACTACTGAATGTCAGAATCAAGAAATAATCAATGCGGAATTAGTTGTTCTCAGCTTCAGTGGATTTCACCAAGATTTCTTTTGCCATCACCATAGGAACTTTAATGTATTTTTTTTCCATGTAGTTGATGACTTTATGTAACGTCTCACGTGCTTCGGGATCCAACTGTTCAAGTTCGTTGGCAAACACTTCCGTTAAGGCTGTTGCTCGAATTTCTTTTATTTTTTCAGGAACTTCTTTCATTGCAACCTCTACACGACGTTGCTTCAGAATAGGAAGAAACTCCTTAATGTTTCTTTCGATAATCTTTTCCGCGTTGGCTAACTCAGAATAGCGTTCCTGGATGTTCTTTTCAGCGATTTGCTGTAAGCTACTCACTTCGATATAGTGGGTAGGGTATTGGGCTACTACTTCTGCATCAATGTCGTTAGGAACAGCCAAGTCTACAATGACCTTTTTGTCATCTTCTCCGTTCAAAAGCGAACGGTATAATTCTTCATTGATGATCGATTCTGGTGCTCCGGTACAGGTCATCAGTACATCGAATCCTCCTTTATAATTTTGAAGCTCACTCAGCGGATATACTGGTGCTTGGAGTTCATCTGCAAGGTTTTTGCCGTTGGCAACCGTGCGGTTAAAGATGGTGAAATTCGTGTATTTGTGTTTTTTTAGATATTTCGCAAGATTCTGATTCGTCTCACCTGAACCCACAATCAAAATTCTTGGATTGTCTGACAATTTCACTTCCCTTAATTTTCGGTATGCTAAGGAAACCACCGAAATGGGATTGCGCGAGATGCTCGTGAATGTGTATACTTCTTTGGCCGTTTTTACTAATCGGTCCATCATTAGGCGAAGGAAGTCTCCGGTAACGCCCGCTGTTCGACAACGATCGTAGGCTTTCCGGATTTGGGCTAAAATTTCTTTTTCACCGACAACTAGGCTTTCTAATGAACAAGAGATACGGAACAAGTGGTTCAAGGCTTCTACGCCGCTATACCGGTTTACTTGCCCCAGATAACACTGCATGCGTTCGGTAGGAACACAGAAGTTCATCGCATCGAGGAATTGTGCTACGAATTCGTCTGTTAATTCGTGAGGACCGTAGAAGACAAACTCTACCCGGTTACATGTGCCGATATAAAAAATCTCTGGAATGTCCAATGTGTTTTTCACATTGATAAGCCGGCTATCTAACTCTTCATTACATACAACCAGATGCCCCAAGTCTTTTAAGTCGACATGTTTGTGGGTAAACGCTATAACTTTTAAATTCTTCAAAGCCTAAGATCTCTCCAAATAAATTGTACTGCAAATGTAGATTAAAAGAGGTTTTGTATTGTCAAAAATCTGTAAATAGAACGAATTTAGAACGATTATAAATAGTGTTAAGAAAATGTTAAAGAATGACCTGAAGGGGATTGCAATCCCTGATTTGCGTATGTTTATTACCGTTTTTTCGGTCGATGTGATATAAAGTGATCTTGCAGCTTATCTAAACCTATGTCTTCTTCTTCGATGTCTAAGCGATAGACCCATGCTTTTTCAGGAAGGACTTCCAATTGTTCTTTTGATCGGATGAGGTCCATCGGTTTAACCTTTACCAGTTGCTCGATGGGTGGGAGTTGCAGGTGCGGCTTGACCGAGCAACGTAGAATTTGGAAATGTAGGGTCGGCCATTTTTGTACCGAAGAGAAATTGCCCGTGAAAATTTGTTGGTATTCTCTAGCTGGCACGACGTTGGAGAATATGCTGGACTTTTTATTCCCTTCGGGCTTCGCGACATGAACTAACAATTCGTATGAAGTTTCGTTGACCAAATAAAACTTAGCCAATCCATCCTTCTGCTCGCCGGCGATGCCTAGAAATACGCCCTCTTCAAAGAATTTTGTAGGGAGTGCCGACGGGAAGTCTTCGTGATCTTCTATACTGCGCATGTTGCCGTGCACCAAGGTGATTTTATTTTGTAAAACGGGAATTTCAAACCCCGTGTCATCGGTTACACCAATAAGATCGTTTTCTAAAAAAGAGGTAATGTGCCCCTCGATCGGTTCGTCTACGAAACGAACAAAGTCGCCTATTTTAAATTTCATTGTTTTTCTATTAAATCAATCAATCGATCGATGTCTGTTGGGTTGTTATAAAGATGGAGGCCTATTCGAATACCCGTCCCTCTTGGGAAACACATGATCTTATGGTTCTGCAATTTAGGGTATAAGCGTGGGTCGATCTGCACATTTATTAAAGGAGATCGCTGGTCGCGCTGTTGGATATGCGGCAGAAGCCACCCTCTTTGCGATAATGCGTTGTAGGCGTATTGAGTGAGCGTTTGCAAGTGAGTCTCTATGCGCTGCATGCCTTGCCTTTGCATAAACCTTAACGATTCACGTAATGTCCCGAATGCGATACAATCTTGGTGACCGGGTTCGAAAAAAGTGTGTAAGGTTGTTTTGCCGGCCCACATGGGAACTGTAGGAGGTGGAATGTCCGATACACGTTCATTTAAAGGCTGTTGCAACGTTTCGTTTAACATTAAAAAGCCGTTTCCGAATCCGGATAACAACCACTTATACCCGCTTGCTGCTATAGCGTCAATCCCGGATTGCGCGAAATCGAAAACTTGTGTGCCTAGAAATTGTGTGCCGTCAGCAATAATAATAAGCTCAGGATGCTGATGTTTGAGTTTCTTGAAAAAGTTCGAATCAATTTGTAACCCCGAAATGTACTGGGTTATACTGATTACCAAAACGTCTGGGCTGTAATAGGTCACAGCTTCCATGAGCTGTGTTTCCACGTCGGCGGTAACCGGAATGGAATGGTGTGCGCGTCGCTGTGCAATCAGTGGATAGGCCAGTGACGGATATTCATCTTCAAGAAGGAGGTAAGTGAAGGTTGGCGGCAGCAGATTAATAATAGCGTTGTAGGCAAATGAAAAGTTGGGCGTCAAAAAAGTGTGCTCAGGACTCCCGTTAAAAAATGAGCTTAGCTCTTGTTTCACCGTATTTATAAAATCTTGCTGGCGATCGCGGAGATCGGTGCCTGAGGAGTAGAACTCTTGTTCAAATTCCCTTCGCCATTGCTTGACACCCTGCGGGATCAGGCCATTCCCCGGTGTGTTTAGATAGGTAACGCCCGCACTGATATCGAAGTTCGATTTGAAATCTTCCATGTCTTTTCTCCTAGGTGTTTTTAAGTTGGTTTAAGAATGCCTGTTGTGAAATGAGTTCTGCGCCCATTTTCTTCAAATGTTCCGACGGAACTTGGCAGTCAATCAATTCAATGTCCACTTTTGATGAGAGGTGGACTAGGGCAATTTTTGACGTGTTACTTACTTGGCTGAACATACTTTCTCCGCAAAACACTTTGCCAATCTGGACCCCGTAGAGTCCTCCCATAAGTTGGTTGTTCTCCCATATCTCAATGCTGTGTGCATACCCTGCATGGTGTAGATCTAAATACGCTTTTTGCATTTCAGGAAGAATCCAAGTTCCGTCCTGATCTTTTCGCTCCACCGTGGCGCAGCGCGCTACGACTTGTTCGAAACATTGGTTTTCGGTAATACGGAATCGCTCCGAACGGATCACCTGACGCAAGCTCTTGGAAATACGTAGTTTCTTAGGGTTCAGTACAAACCGAAGTAAGGGCGCATACCATAAGATCGGAGTCTGCTCATCATACCAAGGAAAAATCCCATTTTGGTAAGCGGAGATTAAACGTGCGACACTTAAATCTCCGCCAATAGCTAGTAAGCCATCAGGTTGCGCTAGCGAAGGGTCTGGGAAATTCAGGGTGTGGCGATCGAGCTGAAAAACCATAGTTATGAAAAAGCTATTCTGGTTGACGGGGCTCTTTACTTATTTTTTCGAAAATTTTATCCATGTGCTCTACATATTCGTTCGTGTCGTCCAAGAAGAACTCTAGTTGCGGCACGATCCTCGCCTGATTCTTGATTCGGTTACCCAATTTATACCGAATTTCACTCGTCTTACTCCGAACAGCCTCCAAGTCAGTGTTGGCAGTCTTCGTGTTCAGGAAACTCAAGTATATGCGCGCAATAGCTAAATCCGGGGTCACTCTAACTTTGGTAACGGTAATAAAGGCGCCTGGGGCCCAGGAGCTCCCATCGCGTTGAAACATTTCAGCCAAATCTTGCTGAATGACTCCAGCGAACCGTTGTTGTCTTTTGCTTTCTGTTCCCATCGTGCTTTCTGCTAGGAAAAGGCGGTATTGCCTTTTCGCTATACAAATATAGATAAATTATATGTACCCGTATGGTTGTTCAGGTGGCGCAAAAAAAAAGACTTGTCGTGGGCAATCTGACAAGTCTTTACTCAAACTAGTTTATAATTGGATAGTATAATTCGTTCAAAGTTTAAAGACTTTCCGGTCTATCATGTTTAGAGAGTTAGTTGGTTATTGTAAGTAAGCTTATGCTCACTTACGTCTGGTTTTCATTCCCCTTTACATCACAAACATAGAGCTTTAGTAAAGTATCTGCAAGAAGTTTTTTAAAAAAAAGTAAGCAATCACTTATTGGTGTGAGTGCCCGCTATCTTTTGGAAGTTTGTGACTCGGTGTCGGATTGCTTATTCTGGGTCTTGAATAATCCTTATATATTGGTATTTTTGTTTCTCAAAATGTAAGAAGATGAAAATTTGGCAAAAAAATATTGATGTGGATTCCTTTGTGGAAAGTTTTACTGTCGGCATGGATCGCGAACTGGATATGCATCTTGCAGCAGTAGATGTGTTGGGTTCTCTAGCACATACCCGTATGTTGAACCACATCGGCCTACTGCCTAATGAGGACCTTCAAAAAGTGCAAGCTGAGTTGAAAAACATATACAATGAGATTCAACGTGGAGATTTCATTATCGAAAATAGCGTCGAGGATGTACATTCTCAAATTGAAATGATGTTAACTCGTAGGGTTGGGGAAGCGGGTAAGAAGATTCATTCTGGCCGTTCCAGAAACGATCAGGTCCTCGTCGATTTGAAGCTGTATTTTCGGTCTGAGGTAGAGATCATTTTCAAGAATACCGAGCAGCTTTTTCATCAATTGATCTACTTGAGCAACACATACAAGGAAGTGTTAATGCCAGGCTATACACACCTACAAATTGCTATGCCATCCTCATTCGGGCTCTGGTTTGGCGCATACGCTGAGAGTTTGGTGGACGATTTACACTTGTTGAAAGCGGCATGGAACATATGCAACAAGAACCCTTTAGGGTCTGCTGCGGGGTACGGCTCGTCCTTTCCCTTAGATCGTGATTTAACAACGAAATTGTTAGGCTTTGACGATTTGAATTACAATGTGGTGTATGCGCAGATGGGACGGGGAAAGACAGAACGTATACTTGCACAAGCGATTAGCTCGATAGCTGCGACTCTGGCTAAATTTGCGATGGACGTCACGTTGTTTATCAATCAAAATTTTGGGTTTATTTCCTTTCCGGCTCATTTGACCACGGGGTCCTCCATTATGCCACATAAGAAAAATCCGGATGTTTTTGAGTTGATCCGATCACGGTGTAATAAAATACAAGCGCTTCCTAACGAGATCGCGTTAATGACTACTAACCTCCCGGTTGGATACCATCGGGACTTGCAGTTGTTGAAAGAAAACCTTTTCCCAGCGTTTGAATCGCTGAATGATTGTTTGCAGATTACCCACTACATGCTAGAGCATATCATTGTATCGAAGGATATTCTAAAAGACCCTAAATACGACTACCTGTTTAGTGTAGAGGTGGTAAACAACGAGGTGTTAAACGGTGTTCCATTTCGCGAGGCCTATAAGAAAATAGGTGTAGATATAGAGGAAGGTCGTTTTAAGCCTGCCAAAGAGGTACATCACACACACCAGGGGAGTATCGGAAACCTTTGTAATGACCAGATCGAGCGTATGTTTGAGGAGATTAAAGATACCTTTGGTTTCGAAAAGGTGAACGACACTTTAAATAGCTTGCTAACAGAAGGCTAAGGCCAGCTGATTGGCATTGAGCTACGATTTTATCAGACGAAACTGATATCGGGTTTCGCTTTCAAATACTTCTCCTGGTTCCAGGATAACAGTCGGAAATTGAGGTTGATTTGGACTGTCTGGATAATGTTGCGTCTCAAAACAGAAGCCACTATGGGGTTGATAGTTTGTGCCTGATTTCCCCAAATCATTCGCTAAAAAGTTTCCAGAATAGAAATGGAGGCCTGGCTCTGTGGTGAACACTTCCAGCATGATCCCCGAATCTTGGGAATAGGCGGAGGCTATGGGTTGCGTTAAACTCAACTTATTAACGAAAGTATGATCGAATCCATTCGCATGTTGAAGTTGCTCATTGGTCTGTTCGATACGCTCTTTGATTCTCGATGGTTCTCGAAAATCAAATGGCGTCCCCGCTACCTTTGACAGTTTACCTATTGGGATTTGCGCCTTGTTAATCGGCAAGTATTCGTCAGCGAAAATTTGAATTTCGTGAGCCAAGACGTTTCCCTGCCCTTCGCCATTAAGATTGAAGTACGCGTGGTTAGTAAGGTTGATTACTGTCGTGGCATTCGTGGTAGCTCGGTAACGGATAATAATCTGATTGTCGTTGGTTAATTCATAAGAGACGGTGGTTTGGAGGGCTCCCGGAAAACCTTCTGTATTTGCAGCCGATGTATGATAAAAAACAACCACCTTATTAAAATTGACCTGTCTGTCCCAGACTTGTCTATGAAAGCCATCGGGGCCGCCGTGGAGCGAGTTGGTTCCATTGTTTTGGGCTAAAGTAAACGTCTTCTCTTTCAACGAAAACTTTCCATTTGCGATGCGGTTACCATAGCGACCAATAGTTGCACCGTGATACGCTTCCTGCGCGCTGATATATCCGTGTATGGAATCAAAGCCTAATACCACATCGACCAGCTCGCCTTGTTTGTTTGGCACTAATGCACTAACCAGCCGTGCGCCGTAGTCGGTAAGTGCAATCTGCATTCCGGCTCGATTCCTTAGGGTAATCAAGTGTGTGTTTTTTTCGTTTATTTTACTTGAAAATGAGTCGAAGTTGGGAAGTTGAAAAGTCATCATTTGGGCCATGTTAGTATCGCCAAGTTACTAAATTAGGGTGAGGTTTTCGGTCTGATTGTTTTTAATTTTTCATTTGGATTCTGTAAATTAATCATCAGCTTTGACGAGATGCTTGATGGTTAATGTTTCGATATTATTTTTTGCGACAGGGTTTCTTACTCTCGGATTTGCATTGTTTGTACCCGCTGCAAACTCGGTCGTGACCGTCGAGCTCTTTGATCATTTACTGACCTATTCTTCTTCTGATGTTTTTAAAGTTTTAGGCGTCGTCTCTTTAATCTTCGGTTTGTTTTATCGCTACACCGAATCATTATTGTATTCGTGGAGATGGAGTGCAATGCATTGGGTGTGTTTTCTGTGTTTGGTCATCACAATATGGACACTAGGTATATTGGAACAAGTATGGGGAGCGAAAATGCCATTAGCGGACTTAAAGAATATGGATACAAATGAGCTGTCCGATCGACTCGATCGAATACGTGTTTTTTATTCGCGTACTTTAGTCCTTTTGGTGGCGATGCAGCTTTCCTGTTTCTTGAATTTGGCAGTAGGGGCTTTTCATCGAAATTCCCAGAGATGAATAGGGTCTCCGGTTTTAAAACGTATATTTGCGCTACTAAAACCCGCATTATAGATGAATTGGAAACAACTCTTATCAGCTAAACGATGGGGATACGAAAATCGTGGAATAAACGAACAATTTGACGCACGTTCTGAGTTTCAACGCGATTACGATCGTTTGATTTTCTCTTCACCGTTTCGCAGGTTGCAGAATAAGACGCAAGTATTTCCGTTGCCAGGCGCTGTGTTCGTACACAACCGGTTAACGCATAGTTTGGAGGTGGCTTCAGTGGGACGATCACTAGGACGATTGTTTTACAATCTGGTTAAAAAGGATCAGCCCAATGTGGATCAAGATATTCCATTCTTACAAGAAATTGGAAACATCATTTCAGCCGCTTGTCTTTCTCATGATTTGGGTAATCCGGCTTTTGGCCACTCTGGAGAAGCCGCCATCTCGTCATTTTTCACAGACGGAATGGGACAAAACTATCGAGACCGAGTAACAAAAGAGCAGTGGGCAGATTTGACCCATTTTGAAGGGAACGCCAATGCATTACGTATCCTGACACACCCGTTTAACGGGAAAGACCCCAAAGGGTTTGCCTTAACCTACACGAGTCTTGCGGCTATTGTGAAATACCCCTGTGCCGCAATAGATGGGCACGATAATACCTCACACCACCGAAAAAAATATGGATATTTTCATTCAGAAACAGGTGTGTTCGAAAAAATTGCTACGGAATTAGGCTTGCAAGCTGACCCGCAGAATCCGGCTGGATACCTACGTCATCCGCTTGTGTATCTGGTGGAAGCTGCCGATGATATTTGTTACAATATTATTGATTTGGAGGATGCCCATCACTTGAAAATCTTAACCTACCAAGAGGTAGAAGATTTATTATTGCCGCTTTGTGGAGACGAAAACCTGCGCAGTCGCCTAGACTCGTTGGCCGATAAAGGGAGCCGGGTCTCCTTATTGCGTGCCAAAGCTATCAATATCTTGGTGACGAGATGTGCAGAGGTGTTTATGAATCGGCAGCAAGAGATATTGGCAGGCACGTTTGACAGGCCTTTGATGGATGCTTTGGATACCCATGTGGTCGAGCAATTGAAGGTTATCAATAGCATATCGGTAAAGCGCATCTATAATGCGCCAAGTGTAGTACAGATCGAGATCGCCGGATTTAAAGTGATGAACGCATTGTTGGAAGAATTTATCCCCGCATACTTGAAAGCCAACAAATCGATGTTTGATAAAAAACTGGTGGCGATGATTCCAGAGCAGTTTCATACAAGCAGCGATCAGGCGTACGACAAAATTAGAGCGGTGCTCGATTTCGTATCGGGCATGACCGATGTATATGCGGTTGATTTATATAGAAAAATCAAAGGCATTTCCATCGCATCACTTGAGTAAACCTACACCAATAGTAAAATATAGGATTTTGCAAAGAAGTTGTTGAGATGAAAGTTGTTATTGCAGAAAAGCCATCTGTAGCACGTGATTTAGCCCGAGTGATGGGGGCATCAACGGCTCGGGATGGATATATTGAGGGAAATGGTTATGCTTTTACGTATGCTTTTGGGCACTTGGTACAATTGTGTACACCACAAGCTTACGGGTATTCCTCTTGGTCGATTTCGAATTTACCGATTATACCGGATCAATTCGCTTTGGAAGTAAAGAAGGTGAAGCGTGATGGTAAAACGAGCGACGATCAGGGAGCGCTTAAACAATTGGGTATCATTCGAGAATTGCTCAAGAACGCGTCCGAGATTATTGTTGCGACTGATGCCGGACGCGAGGGCGAGTTGATTTTTAGGAATATCTACCAGTTTTTGAAATGTGAACTCCCGTTTAAACGCTTGTGGATTTCGTCTCAAACGGACAAAGCGATTCGGGAGGGTTTTCAGAAATTGAAAGATGGCAGCGAGTACGATAGTTTGTATATGTCTGCAAAGTCCCGGTCCGAATCGGATTGGCTTATCGGAATTAACGCGACACAAGCATTGACGCTAGCCGCGGGAAATAGAGGGCTTTTATCTCTAGGACGAGTACAGACCCCCACCTTAGCCATGATTTGCGCGCGCTATTTGGAACATAAAAACTTCAAACCACAGGCTTTCTATAAAATACAGGCGGGTTTCGAAAAGACCGGAATTTCCTTTAGAGCCGTTTCCGATAAAATAG
>DXCW01000206.1 GCA_019115805.1 Candidatus Sphingobacterium stercorigallinarum | reverse complement strand
CGATTTCACTGCGCCGATATTTTGGTTCTTCATTCTCTGTACCGGGATCGCGTTGTTCGTACTGCGCGTAAAAGAGCCAAACGCCGTTCGTCCGTTTAAAGTACCACTTTATCCGGTGCTGCCTTTGATATTTTGTTTGAGCTCTGCTTATCTATTGTATTCTAGTTTGCTGTTTGCTGGACGAGGGACTTGGTTGGCTATTGGGGTTTTATTGTCAGGGGCGGTGTTTTTTCTGTTTTTTAAGAAAACAGACGGGGCGAGGCTGGGGCAAACGGTGTAGCGATCACGCGTGTGCGAATCCCAAATGAAATTCAATTGCTTATACATAAAATAAAAAAAGATGAAACACTTAAAAAATTTACTGCTAGTTGCCGCGCTGTTTATCGGGTATCAGGCGGCGGCGCAACAGATCGATTTAGATGTCCCTTATGTGCCAACCGATCAGAAGGTAGTGGACGCGATGTTGGATCTTGCTGGAATCAGTGAAGGCGATATTCATTATGATCTGGGCTGTGGCGATGGACGGATCGTCATATCGGCAGCGAAACGTGGTGCGATCGCTACGGGTATCGACCTGAATCCGGTTCGTATCAAAGAAGCGAATGAAAATGCGAGAAAGGCTGGCTTGGAAGATAAAGTAACCTTTGTCGAGGGGAATCTGTTCGATTTTGATTTTAGTAAGGCCGATGTGCTCACGCTATATCTGTTGCCCTCTGTTAACGAAAAACTTCGTCCGGTTATCTTAAATGAATTGAAGCCTGGAACGAAGGTGGTGTCGCATGCATTCGATATGGGGGACTGGGAACCGGAGAAGACGATTGAAGTGAACGGAAGTAAATTGTATCTCTGGACCGTGCCGGAGCGGGGATAAGACGCAGCGCATAAGCCTGTGCTCGAGTAGGCTAGGGAATCAAGCATTGAGCGGGCAGGTGCACGATATCAAAGACAAAAGATGAACGCGTGTTCATCTTTTGTCTTTGATATGCGATCGCTTTTTCGGTTCAAACCTCTTTTTTAAATACCCGACCAGCGACGGAGCGGGCTGTTCTTCCATGTCCCCCAATTCCAATTCGAGTGCTTTGTTGCTAAATTGGATCTCGATAAACGAAAAGACCAGTGATACGATGAAAAACAACAAGCTCATGGCAAAGGATATTTCCGCGACAAGCACACGGTCCAAGTAGATGCCGTACATGCACACGATGCAGGCCATAAAACTCAAAACGCCCATCGTTTGCATGTGGCGTAATAATTTAAGCCGGAACCGTAGATTGCCGATTTGTCCATGGATGATTCCCGTTTTGTTGTGATCCAAGTATTTAGCATGTAAGCTTCGAACCAGAGCGGCCAGAGCTAGGAATCGGTTGGTATAAGCCAGCATAATCAAACTGATGGCTGGAAAAAGTAAGGCAGCGGTACCGTAGGTAATCATAAATACAATACGAATTTAGAGGCGCAGTTGTTTTAATCAAATATACCGATATTTAAGTGAAAGACCTAAAAAGGCTGCTGTCAGCGGATGTGGGAATCCAACGCCATAATTTGGAATACTTAATTAGTATAGCGAACATTGCAAGATGCGAAAAAATCCTGGAGATGTAATCGAATCGGAGCGGGCTGCCGAAGTTGAATCTGCACCAAAACCTTTGCAACGAGGCTGGATATTGGCGGCCTTGATGGTCACCATGATGCTGGCAGCGATGGATAACACCATCGTTTCTACAGCCATCCCTCAGATTGTAGGAGACCTAGGGGGATTTTCGTTGTTCAGTTGGGTGTTTTCTATTTATTTATTATTGCAGACCATCACCATTCCCCTTTACGGGAAATTGGCGGATATGTACGGTCGAAAGCCCATTTTACTTTTCGGTATTGCTGTGTTTCTGGGTGGGTCCACTTTATGTGCATTGGCTTGGAATATGTATGCGTTGATTGCTTTTCGAGGAGTGCAGGCGCTGGGAGCTGGCGCAATTATGGCTACCGTGAGCACATTGGCGGGTGACCTATATAATGTCGAGGAACGTGCAAAAATTCAAGGCTGGCTCTCCAGTGTTTGGGGCGTATCGGCGATTGCGGGCCCAGCTTTAGGCGGGGTTTTCGCAGAATATCTGTCCTGGCATTGGATATTTTTAATCAATTTACCCTTGGGGGGCGTTTCGATTGCATTGATATATCGGTTCTTGCATGAGCAAAAACCTTGTGTATTTCATAAAATGAAATTCCTGGGTGCGGCGTTGATGTTAGTGAGTAGCGCCCTGATCATGTTTGCGATACTTCAGGGAGGAAACGCGTGGCCTTGGCTTTCGCTGGAAAGTATAGCGGTATTCGTACTGGCGATCCTACTGATCGGACTCACTGTACGTGTGGAACGCGATAACCCCCAATCTGTGATGCCCAAATGGATTTGGAAGAACCGGAGTCTGATGGGGACGAATTTGGCCTTGGTGGGTATGGGGATTACGATGATGGCACCCAGCATGTACTTGCCGGTGTATGCGCAATCCGTCACGGGGGTGAGTCCTATGGCTGCTGGTTTCATTCTCGCTAGTATGAGTCTCACCTGGCCGCTATTTTCCGGGATGTCCGGCCGACTTTATTTACGAGTAGGCTTTCGAAATACGGCGCTGGTGGGCATCTGTTTTGCCATTTTAGGTATTGGTCTATTTCTCCTGCTTCCGTTTCCCGGACCGATTTGGATGTTGGTAAGCTCTCAGCTGTTAATGGGCGCCGGTTTTGGGTTAATTTCTACGCCGCTGACTGTGGGGGTGCAATCGATCGTTAGTTGGAACAAACGAGGCGTGGTGACCGGTGCAAGTATGTTTTCTCGGTACCTGGGGCAGACCTTGGGCACGGCTTTGTTCGCCGCGGTATTCAATTCGGTGCTGTTGTATTCCTTCGATCGTGCTCCGGATGACTTGACGAGTACGCTTCCCCCGACCAATCAAGTGATTGAAGCGATCCAATCGGGCGATACGCCTGGTCAGACCTTAGATTTTCTAAGACAGACCTTTCACACGGGGATTCATTATGTGTATGTAGGTTTGTTAGTGGCCGCTGTGTTGACCCTGGTCCTGTTGTTGTGGACCCCATCCAAATTTCGGCAAATCGACGAGCTTTAATGTCGTGCGGGTCGATTGGATTTCCGCATCGAGATCCTTAGCAAATGCGCGTTCGCCACATCGGCCGTATTTTTTTTACGTATGGAAAAGAAACTGGGCGCGCTAAACCAAAAAAACTTAGCGCGCCCAGTTTTATTGATAGCAACAGGATTCTCAATTGCAGTTTCCATCGATATCACAGCTGTTGCCTGACGTCATGTGGAGTTTAGGCTCCGGATTGGCTTCTTTCCATTCCGTATACGACTTGTTCAATGTTTCTAGAAAGACCGATGGGGGCTGCGCGCCGGAAGCACCATATTTCCGGTTGAACACGAAGAAGGGAACGCCGGTCACACCAATTGATTGTGCTTCTTGTATGTCTTGGCTGACCGATAAGGCGTACTGATCGTCGGTAAAAGCCGTCTGAATCTCACCGGCCGGCAGACCAATTTCCACCCCCAGTCGCGTCAACGTTTCCGTATTGGCAATATCTTGGCCCTCGGTAAAGCATGCTTTGAATAAGCGTTCTTCTATTTGATCGCCCAAACTTTTGGTTTTTGCGAATTGTATCAAGCGGTGTGCCTTTTGTGAACTGACCATCACGGCTTGATCAAAGCGGTAATCCAGTCCGACCTGGGCAGCCATTTCGGTCACTCGAGCCAGCATGTCCTCCACTTGGTTGGCATCCATACCTTTAC
>DXCW01000205.1 GCA_019115805.1 Candidatus Sphingobacterium stercorigallinarum | reverse complement strand
CACCAGATCCTTCAATTGATCTTTCTCCTCGGGCACAAAGATTTTACGCTTATCGTCGCTCCAATTGGGACTGATTTCGTATTTACTGGCTAGTGAGTCCACCGCTAACTGTGCCACCTGCTGATCCGAGTGCGAGAAAAACGCTTTTGCTTCCGGAATCTCATAATCCACCGCCCGTCTTTTAAACTCCTCGATGATGATTTTACTGGGCGGATCCTCAAACTCCACATCATCCAGACTCGCCAGCAAATACGGCGCAACCGGGATGTCGCCGTCTCCCTCCCAGATCACCAGCTCCTGACCGTAATTCAACAGCACCCGAACCAGTTCCCGCTCAATCAATGCGTCGGGTGGCAGTCTGCTCGTGCCATCAGCCGGTTTATCAGCGACCGAAATACCTTCCGCTTGCATTGCGGCTAACATTTCGGCCGGAATGAACTCCTCCTCGGCAGGTCCTGCAGCATTTGCAGCAGCCGGCCGCTGTGCTGCTTTACGCTCGTTCGCCTTCGCCTTATTCAACCGCATCTTATTCAGCTCGGTCAGCAACACCCGCTCTTCGATATCCAGCAACGTACTGCAACGCTGCAGATACACCGACACTTTGATCTCATCGGGAATAAGCGCAATACTGCTCACCACCTCTCGAATGACTTCCGCTCGTTTGATCGGGTCATCACCCGCATCGCGCAAAAGTATATGCGTTTTGTAAAACACGAAGTCCTCTTGGTGTTTCTCCAAATAATCTTTAAAGGCGGCAGCCCCAAATTTCTGCACGTAGGAATCCGGATCGTTCCCATCCGGAAACAATAAGATCTTCACATTCAAGCCTTCCTCCAGCAACATGTCGGTCCCCCGAAGTGAGGCCTTGATCCCCGCCTGATCACCATCGTAGAGAATCACTACGTTTTTGCTATACCGGGAAATCAAACGGATCTGCCCGGAGGTCAGCGAGGTTCCTGACGAAGACACCACATTCTCTACTCCAGCTTGATGACAAGACAGCACGTCGGCATAGCCCTCTACCAAATAGCACACGTCCTTCTCCGCGATCGCCCGTTTAGCCAGGTGCAAACCATACAGCACATCCGACTTATGGTACACCTCACTCTCCGGTGAATTGACGTATTTGGGCACCTTTTTGTCGGTTTTTAAGGTGCGGCCGCCAAAACCGACGACACGGCCGGTCAAATTGTGAATGGGAAACATCACGCGGCCCCTAAACCGGTCATAAAGCGACTTGTCGTCACGCTCCACTGCCAAACCTACTTCGACCAGGTAAGCCTTGGCGTAACCTTTTTTTTCCGCCTCATCGACCAGCGCAGTCCAGTGGTCTGCGGAGTATCCGAGTTCAAATTTTTCGATAATGGCATCCGGATAACCCCGTTCGCGAAAATAGCTCAGTCCGATGCTCTGCCCTAGATCGGATTCCCACAAGTCTTTTTTGAAGTGCTTGCCGGCCCATTCGTTAATGACAAACAGGCTCTCCCGTTTGTTTTGAGCTGCCATTTGCGTAGGGCTACGCTCCACCTCTTCTATCGGGATGTGGTATTTGCCTGCCAAATAACGAATCGCCTCAGGATACGCATATTTCTCATGCTCCATCACAAACTTCAGCGCATCTCCACCGGCCCCACAGCCAAAGCATTTGTAGATTCCCTTGGAAACCGACACATGAAAAGAAGGCGTTTTTTCATTGTGAAACGGGCAATTCCCGATGAGAGAAGTACCTCGCTTTTTGAGATCCACAAATTCCCCTACCACCTCCTCAATTCGAGCGGCGTCCAGCACTTTATCAATGGTTTCTCGTTTAATCAAAATGACCTCCTCCTCTAACAAAGATAAGGTCTTTCAGGTAAAATCCAGACGAAATAAAAATTCGGACGACGGGTACCGTTCCCTTCCCTCTGTTGCCGGGTCTAAAACCCAGGCCGTCCCCTTTGGCATCCAAAAACGTGTCGCCATCTCACCCAAACCCGATGTTACAAAACGGAGACCATTGGCCCGGTCAAACAAGAGACACGGTTTCCATTTCTTTTTCATTCCCGTTCCAGACTACACCGACCTATCCATCCCTATAGCATGGCATGGACGAACATACGGCAACGACTAAGTATGTAGATAAAGGCAGCACTCACGGACCGCCCCGCAAATGGGCCACAGCCTTTTTTGTCAAAAAGGAATATTTTCATATATTGCTGATTATAACCAATTTACTGGATGACATGGCAATTTTTTTTCGCGTTAAATGGTCCGTGCACGTAGATCGGCTGGAGAACTTTTATCCGATTACTTCCATACAATGGGTCGAAGGGTTTCAGGATTACACCATGATTGGCATCAATCCCGATAAAATCGTCGCGGTCAACGAAACCGTACAAGATGTGTTTGATCGACTGTTTGTGGAGGCAAAAGACGGAGATTTGGTGGCGTTCAAACCCTACGACTTCACCCACGTCGCTGAAAACAAAAGGGGAGGATGGGTTCCGCCGAAAGGCTGTCCCCCTGATTTGGTTTTTTAAACGTCTACCTGTTGATATAACAGCACCCTGAACGTCCTATATCATTCTTTCTCTTTCCATATGGTGCAGGGTTCCCTCTCGCTCCTCCGACTATTTATAAGTAGCAGGGGACTGGACATAGGACGTATCGCAGGACGATTGGCTGCCAAAAGCCTTCTTCTTTGCGCTGATCGGGTACTGGGACCGGCCTGGAATAATGCTTGGCGTCACCTTGTTGAACGGAGACACCAGGCATTAGCTCGGGTCGTCATCGTTACGTCCCCTCCATTTTGCTCCTCAATTTGGCAGTCGTCAACAGCGGCGTTAGTCTTCCGCCAAAACAATCACCGCTCGACTCAAACGTGGATCGTCGTAAAATAGATTTTCTACTCCCCCTTGATGTATCTTCCGCAACTGAGACGGCGATACGCCAAACTCATTCACCAGCACTTGGTAAATAGCATTAGCGCGTTCCCGGCTCAATAGCGCATTCCGCTTGACACTGCCCGTACCCTATCGGCCTAACCGGTAATCCGGTACACCACCTCCGGGTCCCCTTGCTTGATGACCTCCGCAAAATAGCCGAGGTTTACTCTCGCTTGGTTGCTCACCGTCCATTTATCAATCGGGAAGGTAATCAAAATCGGCGCCGCCAGAATATGTCGTTCTTTTTCCACGACCACTTGGGTAACGGTGTTGGATGTCGCATCCGCCAGTTGTTTGCGCAAGAGCTCATTTTCAGCGTTCAATCCTTTGACCGCATCGTGCAGGGCAGCTAAATCTTCTTCATTCAAGCTTACCGGGTTGGGATATGTTCTACGCTACTTCTTACAATACAGTGGTGTTTCGATCACCTAGTTATAGAAATAAATCAAAAAAGCAGTCGTCAGTAGCTTCGTCCAGAACATCAAAATGAATAGACAAATAACGTGAAAAGTAGGAGACTGCCGTCCTTCGATATTATACAGAATGTCGGCAACCTACGCGAGACGCACGGAAGCAAGTAAAACCGCCACACACAGTATAACTAACCGCTTACTTCTTATCTCAGACAGCAGTATATTATCGTTCTACCAATTCTTTTACCTCTTCACCACATGCATCCACATGTACTCCATCTATGCGGAACAGTCGCGCCCATCGGACGAAAGTACCGACAAAGACAATTCCCATTAGCAGCATCGCAATGGCGGCGAGTATAGCCAATACGTATTCCCCCTTGGGTAGATAACTTTGCGTGATTTGTAGATAACCTGCCCAGAAGGTGATCCCAACCATGACAACACCGGGAATCGCCGCACACAGAGCATATCTTTTCCGATTCATACGAATCAACATGGTCGTGCAGACGATCAGTCCGCAAGCGGCTAACAATTGATTCGATATCCCGAATAGTGGCCAAATG
>DXCW01000204.1 GCA_019115805.1 Candidatus Sphingobacterium stercorigallinarum | reverse complement strand
TTTCTAAAGGCATCGCTATTGATGTCTTGTTCGAATGTGATCTTGTCATTCATCCAAAACGTAACCACGCCGTTTTGTTGGCGGATTTTTCCACTATTCCACTGTCCATGAGGTTTGGATGTTGAGTTACTCCCTTTGCAATCAACCGCGTACAGACATCCCGCCCAATGGGTAGAGTCTGCCTGATGGCGGGGTTCAGCAAATTCGTTATCTAACAGTTGCATTTCCAAACCTGTTGCGAAGACGGCTGAATAGCTTGAATCCTCTTGTACGTTGATAAAGACACCGCTATTGCCACCTTTCCCTACCGTCCACTCGAATTCTAATTCAAAATCCTCGTATTCTTGGTCGCTTACTAAGTCGCCAAATACCCCTTCGCCTCTCGGATCACACACGAGGACGCCTTGATTTACTGTCCATTTTGAAGGGGTAATTCCCTGGTTGTAAATGTGCCACCCGTTCAAGTCAGTTTCGTTAAAAAAAGCGGGGTCGAGTTCCTCCTCGGAAACTGCCGTTTGGCAACCTGCGATGAGTAGAGAAACAATGATCCACAATATAGCGTTGCGAGGTGATGTGTGTGTCATGTGTGTTTGTGGTTTAGCGATTAAAATCTAATAATTTCTTCAATTTGCTCTTCGATGAACTTTAAGGAAAGTGGATCGTGGAAATCCTCTGCGTCGTCTAACTCATTTTGGATTAAAGGGATATGTATCTTGAGCGGTAAGATGTGCATTCGCATATAGTTGCACACTCCTGTAAAATGATCCACACCACGAATATTCCCATATTTCCCGCTTGAAACGCCCACTAAGGCGGCTTTTTTGTGATGAAAAGACGTAGGGTAAGCACATGCATCAATAAACAGCTTCAAAATCCCCGGATAACTGCCATTGTACTCTGGAATAATAAATACAAACAGCTTCGCTGCGGAAATCTTTTCTTGTATTAGCGCAAAATCTTCACTGCGGTTACCATATAGGTCTGTATGTGCGATGTTTGCAGGCAAGTCTTCTAAGGAAAGGATGTCAAATTCAGCGCCTTTTTTCTCCAACTGTTTCTGGTAGAACCGGGCTACTTTAAGTGAGTTCGAACGGTTTCTGTTTGTGCCTGAGATGATTAAATTCATAAAAGTATTGTCTTTTAAAACCAACATAGATAGGTGTCCATACCTAAATCTATTTTTCGTATCTTAGCATCCTGTGTTGTTGGCTTTGAATTTGTTTCAAAATTAGCAAATTTAACATCATTTAAGGATCATTTATCGAATGGGTGTGTTAATTTGCGAACCGAATGATTGTCATCAACACGATAATCACAACTTGAGGAATCAAAATGGGAAAAATTATTGCCATAGCCAATCAAAAAGGAGGGGTGGGAAAAACGACCACGTCGATTAATCTCGCGGCGAGTTTAGCGGTCTTGGAATATAAGACGCTGCTGGTCGATGCCGATCCGCAAGCGAATTCAACTTCCGGTATTGGTTTCGATCCGAGAACCATTAAGGCTAGTATTTACGAGTGTCTGGTCAACGATCTAGACCCACGTGAAGCGATCCAACAAACGGAGACACCCAATTTGGATTTGTTGCCGGCTCATATTGACTTGGTAGGAGCGGAAATTGAGATGATCAATTTGGAGGAACGGGAATATAAGATGCAGCGGGTATTGGAGGTGGTACAGGACGAATATGATTTTATTATCATTGATTGTTCTCCATCATTAGGGTTGATCACCATTAACGCGCTCACTGCTTCCGATTCGGTCATTATCCCGGTGCAATGTGAGTATTTCGCATTGGAAGGTTTGGGTAAATTGTTAAACACGATTAAAATTGTTCAAAGCCGTCTGAATACGACTCTAGAAATCGAAGGGATTCTGTTGACCATGTATGATGTACGCTTAAGACTTTCCAATCAAGTGGTGGAGGAAGTACGTACGCATTTCACGGATTTGGTGTTCGATACCATTATTCAGCGCAATACGAGATTGAGTGAAGCGCCGAGTTTCGGCATCTCGGTGATTATGCATGATGCCTCATGTAAAGGTGCGATCAATTATTTGAATCTCGCTAGAGAAATATTAGAGAAAAACGGTTTATTAGAAGAGAATAAACAAACAGTAACAGTATAATATGGCAGCACAACAGCGGAAAACGGGATTGGGGAAAGGTCTGGGAGCTTTGCTTCAGCAGGAAACCCCTAGCAGCAGTCCTAAAAACAAAGCTGCTGACACACCTAAATCGAAAGCACCGAACTCCCCCGCAGGGAGTATTAATTTCATTAAAATTGAACAGGTAGCGATCAATCCCTTCCAGCCACGTACAGAATTTGACGAACAGGCACTTAAGGAGTTATCTGAATCAATTGAAACTCAAGGACTCATTCAACCCATCACTGTTCGTCAGGTGGGGAAAAATGAGTATCAGTTAATTAGCGGTGAACGTCGTTTGCGCGCGTCCAAGTTAGCCGGTATCACTGAAATCCCAGCTTACGTCAGGACAGCAAACGATCAGCAGATGCTGGAGATGGCGCTGATTGAGAACATTCAGCGGGAAAACCTCAATGCTATAGAAATTGCATTGAGCTTTCAGCGAATGATAGAGGAGTGTAACCTAAAGCAGGAAGAATTAGGAGATCGAGTCAGTAAGAATCGTTCCACAGTCACAAACTATTTGCGATTGCTAAAGCTTCCTCCGGTGATTCAGGCGGCTATCCGAGATGGTGACCTTTCTATGGGGCACGCGAGGGCTTTGATTAACGTAGGCGAAGTAGAAAAGCAACTCTTTATATTTAAAGAGATTGTGGAAAAAGGACTATCGGTAAGAAAAGCCGAGCAATTGGTTCGAGAAGTGCAGCAAGCTCGCGAACAGAAGAAAAAATCGGGCAAAACCAAATCGGCTTTGACCTTTCAATATCAAAAAATTGAAGATGACCTGGCATCTAAATTTGCCACTCATGTGAAATTGAACGTGAAAACGTCTAAGGGAAAAGGGGCGATTGAAATTCCGTTTGATTCAGAGGATGACCTGAGTCGTATCCTCGAATTACTGGACTGGTAATGCATAAGCTAAGTCTGCTCATCGGTCTTCTGTTTTTTGTTTGTAGTGGATACGGACAGAACAGAGATACTATCCCGCTTCCCGACACCACGCGGACCGATACGATAGAAAGCGGTATAGTGGTGATCGACAGTGCTCGTCAAGATACGGTGATTCAAGATACCGTGCAGGAGGAGACTCGAGCAGAGCGGCGAGCTCGACGTAGGGAAGAGAAGGAACGTGAGAAATATTACTATAAGGATATCCTAAAGGACTCTGCCCGGTTGGAAATTGAGCGGTTGTCTCGTGTGGCATGGAAACGTTCCCTTATTGTGCCGGGTTGGGGACAATACACCAATGGCGGTGTGTGGTGGATTAAAGTGCCAGTAATCTATGGCGGATTTGTGGCTTCTGCATTGGTGTTCGATTATTGGCAATGGTATTATAAAATGTTTCTAGATGAATTGCAGTATCGAGAAGCCAATGGACAGGGATCGAGTGGAATTCTAGGGATGAACTCCAACTGGACGGTGCAAGGACTTGTTCAACAAAAGGATTATGGTAGAAGGAATCGAGACCTAACCATTGTAATCACTTTGGGCTGGTACGGATTAAACGTGGTAGAGGCTTATGTGGATTCTATTTTGAAGAATAGATGGAATGTGAGTGACGACTTGAGTATGAAAATCTCGCCGACGTTTATGCCGGGCTCCGTTTACGCCTTTGGATCACCTCACTTCTCTACCCGCAATTTAGTAACCCCTGGATTAAAAATGACACTTACCCTCAAATAAAAATAACCGATTATGAAAATAGTTTTGTTAGGATATGGGAAAATGGGGCAACTCATTGAGCGCTTTGCTGTCAAACGCGGACACGATGTCGTGTTGATTGTTGACGAAGAGAATCGCCGCGAGATCACCTCAGCTGACCTTCGGTCTGCGGATATGGCCATCGATTTTAGTACGCCCGATGCTGCCTTGGAAAATATAGAACTATGCTTTGAAGCTCAGCTTCCATTGGTAGTTGGGACGACTGGATGGTACGATAAACTCCAGGAGATTCAGCAAACCTGTCAGGAAACTAACCAATCGCTTTTATATGGCTCTAATTTCAGTATCGGTGTAAATGTATTTTTCCATGTCAATCGCATGTTAGCCAAAGCGTTGAACCCTTATAAACAGTATGATGTACAGGTAGAGGAAATTCACCATATTCACAAATTGGATGCGCCCTCTGGTACAGCAATTACGATTGCCGAGGGCATTATAGAGCATAGCGATCAAAAAGAGAAATGGGTCAATAGTGTTGAAGGAGATGGCGAAGGGGTGATTCCCAAAGCCAATGAGTTATTGATTGAAAGCCTACGGATTGAAGAGGTGCCAGGGACACATACCGTGCTTTATAGCTCGGAGGTCGATCAAATTGAGTTTAAACACACGGCACACAGTCGTGAGGGCTTTGCGCTAGGTGCAGTTATCGCCGCCGAATGGTTACTGGGAAAGAAGGGTTTTTTCCAGGTTACAGAAATGTTTGATTTTAACAAATAGTAATATGTGGTATATCTTTTTAGCCATATTTATATTAGGCTCGCTATACGGACTCTTTTTGCTGTATAAGAAAGCCGGAAAACAAGGATGGGAGGCGATCGTACCCATTTATGGACAGTACGTAATGGCGCAATTGGTTGGCCGGCCCACCTGGTGGATTGTGTGGCTGTTCGTCCCCATTGTAAACGTGTTTGTTTTCTACGATTTTTATCTGAATTTTATTAAGGCCTTTGGAAAAAGACGCTTTTGGGAAAATGCAGCGGCGGTATTGGTTCCATTTATTGTATTACCGATCTGGGGGCATGATCAAAAAGTTAAATACTTGGGCTTGGCAGCGACCGAAGAGTTTAAGTTGGCTCATCCCTATACCAAATCAGTCGGGCGGGAGTGGGCGGACGCCATTATATTTGCTACGGTAGCAGCTACATTAATCCGTGGTTTTTTAATCGAAGCTTATATGATTCCAACCGGCTCGATGGAACGCAGCCTACTTGTCGGTGATTTTTTGTTTGTGAGTAAGTTGAACTACGGCCCCCGTGTTCCAATGACGCCGATCGCCTTCCCCTTTGCGCATCACACCATGCCCATCACTGGAGGGAAAGCCTATTCCGAATCGGTGAAAGTACCGTACAAGCGTTTGCCTGGATTTCAAAAAATTAAACGAAACGATGTGGTCGTGTTCAACTACCCTATGGAAGCGGACGCTCCCTACAATCGTCCGATTGACAAACGAGAAAATTACATCAAGCGTTGTGTTGGGCTCCCCGGAGATGTGGTTTCTATGGAGCGTACAAGGCTGTTTGTCAATGGCGAACCGGCATATGTGGATGAGGATTTTCAAACGAATTACTTGGTGAGAACCGAACCGAATGGATTAAACTTACAGCGCCTGTTGGATATGCGAATCGAGTTGGATCCTTGGTACACCAATCCCGTTAGAGGCGTGTACGGGATGCATATGACAGAGGAAGAAGCCAGTGAGGTGAGAAACTGGACGAGTATACAGGAGTTTAAGGAAGTGATATATGAGCCGGGAGATGCTGATCCTAATTTTGTTGCGTTCCCTTTTTATAAGAACGGACCCGTTTGGAACTACGATAATTTTGGTCCGATCGAGATCCCTTCAGCGGGCTGGACAGTGGAGTTGGATAGCCTGACCGCCCCACTTTATGAGCGTGCGATTACCGTTTACGAGGGGAACACCTTTGAAACGAAGCAGGATGGCTATTACATCAATGGCAAAAAAACATCATCATATACGTTTCAAATGAATTATTATTGGATGATGGGCGATAACCGGCATAATTCATTGGATTCCAGAGGATGGGGTTTTGTGCCAGAGGATCATATCGTGGGGAAAGCTTTATTTACTTGGATGAGCTGGGACGAAAATGGGAGTTTCCTCTCGAAGATTAGATGGAACAGGATATTTCGAGGAATTCATTAAAATCGACCAGATCGATAAAACAAACGGGGTTTTGCTCTATGCAAGACCCCGTTTGTTTTATCACGTCGCTATTCCGATCTACTTAAGAGCGGAAAGGTAGCGCTTTACCGTCTCTTCCAGTCCCAAATACAGTGCGTCTGAAATCAGCGCGTGACCGATACTGACTTCCATTAATCCAGGAATTCGCTGGTTAAAATACTCGAGGTTGTTTAGGTCAAGATCGTGTCCGGCATTTAACTCCAATCCGACTTCTCTGGCTTTTTGCGCGGCTTTAATGTAAGGGCTGATCGCATCTTCTTTATTGAAACCGAATGATGCAGCATAGGCCTCAGTATAGAGCTCAATTCGATCAGTGCCTGTCTCCGCGGCTGCCTCCACCATGTCCTCTACAGGATCGACAAATATCGATACCCGAATGCCCTCACCTTGGAATCGCTTGACCATCTCTACGAGATAATCTTTATGTTCGATCGTGTTCCAGCCGTGATTGGAGGTGATTTGCCCTTGTTCATCGGGCACCAATGTCACCTGTGTAGGCCGATTAGCAATGACCAAATCAACAAACTTTGGCTCGCGACAATTCCCTTCAATATTGAACTCTGTCTGAATCTCCTGTTTCAGGTCGTATACATCCTGATAACGGATATGCCGCTCATCCGGCCTGGGATGTACAGTAATTCCTTGAGCGCCGAAACGTTCGCACGCTAAGGCTGCCGCCACCACATTGGGGACGTTTCCTCCACGGGAATTCCGTAGGGTCGCTATTTTGTTGATGTTGACGGAAAGTTGTGTCATATCGGATCTCCTTTTTTACAAAGTTAGCTTTTTGCAGTAGTCCGACGAATTTGAACTTAAATTAGTTGAATTCCCAATGGCGAATTGATAATTTTGTTTAAATTGCATCCTATATGGGCGGTCTGGACTTCAATCTCTTAAGCGGCTTTCGCTTGCTGGACTTTATCGATATTCTGCTGGTTGCGATTATCATCTATTACATATATAGCCTTATTAAAGGTACCATAGCGGTTAATATTCTAATAGGTGTGGGGCTGTTCTACGGAATATACCTGGTGGTCAAGCAGATGGAAATGCGTTTGCTGACTGAAATTTTTGGTGGATTTATATCGGTCGGGTCGATTGCACTGATCGTGGTGTTTCAGCAAGAAATTAGACGTTTTTTACTGCATATTGGAAAAAACATTTCGCTACGACGAAAGAAGTTTTTCTGGTCGATTTTTGGGACTAAAAAGACAGTAACCCGCGATAATTCTGAGTTTGTTAAACCCATCGTGGAGGCCTGCCAGAATATGTCGCGTTCTCGGACTGGAGCATTGCTGGTGTTCTCCAGGTATTTTGATGAGGAATATTACCAAACCAGTGGTACCTATATTGATGCACCGATCTCCAAGCGCTTATTGGAAACGATTTTTTTTAAGAACTCCCCTTTACATGACGGCGCAGTAATTATTGTGGATTTCCGGATCATGACCGCCAGTTCTGTTTTGCCCCTCTCGGATAGCGAAGACCTTCCGCCGCAATTTGGCTTGAGGCACCGTGCTGCAATCGGTGTAACCGAGGTTTCGGAAGCCGTTGCTGTGATTGTCTCGGAAGAGACCGGTGAAATATCCTTTGCGAAAGACGGGAATATCAACATGAACCTTTCGGCTGAAGAGTTAAACAAAATTTTGTCTGAGGAACTTTAGTCGTGCCGAACATTCTTTACAACTTCTGTTGATTTGCTGAATTAATGACTTTTGTTTATCTAAAGTTGCTTAACTTTATTCGATAAACTTAAATGTAATCGCTATGTATTTCAATAATGAAAAACCGGTTGATATTGTCATAAATGATTTGTTTGAACATTATCGAGAAAATGTGTCGGATGTAGACAAAATTACTCGCGCCTTATTGGAACGAGGAATAGTGGGGTCGCAACAGGAAATTGTGAACGACCACATTGCATTTCGTACGCTCGGGGTGCCCCATTTAGGTATCGCCTCATTCGAGAAAATATTTTTGTCTTTTGGATTTAAAAAGATGGATTATTATCATTTCCCCGCCAAGAAGTTGGACGCCTATTGGTATGCGCCACCTTCGGATGCCTATCCGCGTATATTCGTGTCGGAGCTGCGCGTAGAAGAGTTAAGCCCAGCGTCGAGAGAAATTATTTTTCGATACACCGGTGGAATAAAGTCTGACCCTGTAGACCAGCTGGATCTAAACAATGGTTCCGAAGTAGCTGCATTTCTTCAACAACCACTTTGGAGCTTACCCACTTCAGCAGAGTATCAGGCATTGTTAGCGGAAAGTGAGTATGCCGCTTGGGTCATTTATAACCGATACTACTTGAATCATTATACCATTAGTATTCACGATTTGAAACCCGGTTATTCTACTCTCGAAGAGTTTAACTCGTTTTTGGAAGGGATCGGCATTACTTTAAATACAGCGGGGGGGAAAATCAAAACGAGTGACGACGGGCTCCTTAGACAAAGTAGTACGGTCTCTGCATGGTCGGACGCACAGTTTGCTGATGGTGAAACACTGCAGATAGCCGGCAGTTACGTGGAGTTCGCAGAGCGGAGTGTGCTTCCTGAATTTAAAAATCTCGCTCCCGATGATGTGAAACGGGAACATCGTCGCGATGGATTTGAGGCGAATAACGCAGATAAAATTTTTGAAAGTACGTACAGCTCACAGGTAAAAAAGTGACATTAAAAATGGATGAGGAGTTGAGCCGGTTGGCCAGCGAGTTAAGGGGCGAGCTGTATTGGGATGAGAAGATGCGATTGCTGTATGCAACGGATGCTTCTGCTTATCGCGAGCTTCCCTTGGCCGTGGCGATACCCAGAGATCTGGAGGATCTTCGACTGCTTATTGTTTTTGCATCAGCTCACGGCATCTCGCTGATCCCCCGTGCTGCTGGTACTTCGCTGGCGGGTCAGGTGGTGGGTAGTGGTATTGTTGTAGATATTTCTCGTTATTTCACGGAGATCCTTGAGCTTAATGCAGAGGAATGTTGGGTGCGTGTGCAGCCTGGTGTTATACGCGATGAGCTGAATCGTTATCTAGCAAATTATGACCTGTATTTCGGGCCTGAAACCTCTACTGCCAATCGAGCCATGATTGGGGGGATGGTCGGTAACAATTCCTGTGGATCCAATTCATTGATTTATGGAAGCACCAGAGAACATACTTTAGAAATTAAAGCTCTATTGTCAGACGGAACGGAGTCTGTTTTTAAATCGCTTGATTTCGATGATTTTATAAAAAAAGGTGCTCAAGATAATCTGGAAGGGGCAATTTATCGTCAGATTCGTCAGATGCTTAGTGATTATACGAATCAACAGCATATCCATCACGAATTTCCGAAAAGTAGTATTCCGAGACGGAATACGGGTTACGCGATAGATTTGTTATTGGAAGCTAATCCGTTTACCGCTGGAGGACCGCCGTTTAATTTTTGTAAACTCTTATGCGGCTCCGAAGGTACGCTCGCATTCGTCACCGAAGTGAAGCTGAAGGTCGTGCCAAGGCGGAAGCAACCGACGGGGTTATTATGCGTACATTTTCACTCGATACAGGAGGCACTGCAAGCCAACCTTATTGTACTCCAACACGATCCGTTAAGTAGTGAATTGATGGACCATTATATATTAGATCGTACCAAATCGAATCTCCAGCAAGCAGCGAATCGATTTTTTATCAATGGTGACCCCGAGGCTATATTGATTGTGGAGTATGAGGGTGTTGATGAGACCGCGTTGCGCCGGAAAGTGACCTCGGTCGAATCCGATCTACGGTCTCGTGGGTTGGGGTATTATTTCCCACTCATATTGGGTCACGATAAAAAGCGCGTATGGGATCTGAGAAAAGCCGGATTGGGCCTGCTGAGTAACGTTCCACATGACTCGAAACCGGTATCGGTGATAGAAGATACAGCGGTGGACGTGCACGACTTGCCAGCCTACATACAGGAATTCAACGGAATTTTAGAAAAGCATAAACTTTATGCAGTGCATTATGCCCACGCCGCTACGGGCGAATTGCACCTCCGCCCTATCATCAATTTGAAGACAGCTGAAGGAAATCAGTTGTTTCGTCAAATTGCACTAGAGATTGCCCACCTCGTTAAAAAGTATAGAGGATCGCTGAGCGGCGAACACGGTGATGGTAGACTTAGAGGAGAGTTCATTCCTTTAATGGTAGGCGGGCATAATTACGATCTGTTTAAACAATTAAAAAACACCTGGGATCCCCGTGGAATATTTAATCCAGGGAAAATCGTGGACACACCTCCCATGAACTCGGGTTTGCGGTATCGTCCGGAAAAGGTTTACCGAGAAATTTCGACGGTGTTTCGTTACAGCGATCAAACCGTTTTGCAACATGCCGAGCAATGTAACGGATCAGGCGATTGCCGTAAAACCCATCTCTCAGGAGGAACCATGTGTCCCTCTTATATGGTGACCAAGAATGAGCAGGATACGACCCGCGCAAGAGCTAATATTTTACGCGAAATGCTGACACAGTCGAAAAAAGACAACCCCTTTGATCATCAGGAAATTAGAGAGGTGATGGATCTTTGCCTGAGCTGTAAAGCTTGTAAATCCGAGTGTCCATCGAGTGTAGACGTGACAAAATTAAAGGCAGAATTTCAGCAGGCTTATCACGATAGTCATGGGATACCCTTACGTACCCGGTTAATAGCTTATAATGATCGCATTGTTCATGTTGCTCAATTTTTTCCTCGATTGTTCAACTGGGCTGTGAGACAGCGCTATCTGTCTTCTATAGGGAAAAGAGTGTTGGGATTTGCTCAGCAGCGAACGCTCCCACTAATCGCCAGACACTCGCTTAGGGCCTGGTATAAAGCCCATCGGTCCAAAATGGAACCTACCAGCGAAAACGCGCCTACTGTGTGTTTTTTCTTTGATGAGTTTACCAATTATTACGATGTCACAAGCGGCAAGCATGCCATTTTGCTTTTGGAGAGATTAGGGTACCGGGTGGAAGCTCGTCTTCATGTAGCCTCAGGCCGCGCTTTATTGTCTAAAGGGATGCTACGGGACGCAAAAAAACTTGCGAATGAAAATGTTCGACGTTTCCGAGATCTTACTGAATCCAATGTGCCGTTGGTAGGTGTCGAGCCTTCTGCTATTTTGACTTTTAGAGATGAGTATGTGGATTTGGTCGACGAGTCATTAGTTATGGACGCAACACGTCTGGCGAAGCGGACGTTTACTATTGAAGAATTCATCGTACAGCAATACCGATTAGGTGTGATATCTGCGAATCGTTTTCACCAGCAATCGCTCCGTATTTTGGTGCACGGTCATTGTCAACAAAAAGCTTGGGGAATGGCGGAAACCATTCGGCAGGCACTTTCAATACCGGTGAATTATCAGGTGCAATCTATACCCTCAGGATGTTGTGGGATGGCCGGATCGTTTGGTATGGAGAAGACACATTATGAACTTTCGATGCAAATCGGTGAATTGGTACTGTTCCCGACTATACGAAATAAAGAGCCGGAAACCGTTATTGCGGCTCCCGGCACCAGTTGTCGTCAGCAGATCCTAGACGGCACCAAGCAACGTGCTTTACATCCCGTTGATATTCTCTACCGAGCGCTTATATAGTTTTTTACAGGTCCCGCCCATCGGTGGCCTGATGATTTATTTTTTCGCCTCTTCTAAAGCTTGTGTATTGAGTCTAATGTACTCTGTATTATCCGCAGATTTTGCCATAGCTATCCCTTCCTCTGCCGCTTTTATCGCTCCGTCTTTATCGCCAGATTTGGCCAGAATTCTTGACTTCCAGTATTTGATATGTGGAGCTTTGTTGTTTCCTTTATCTGCTTCTGTGATCCACTTGGCAGCGTTGTCAAGTTGAATGTCATTCTTGTAGAAATAGACGGCTGCTTGAAAGTATGGCTTTTTATCACCAGTCATGGCTTCTTGTATGCTGGCGAGGATCTCTTTACTTTGGTCTGTGCTGACCTGGAAAGCAGCGCGCTGGTTGGCCCAAGTTAAACCCACAGTTAGCGATTGCTCTAGGACGTCATCGAAGCTAATGGTAAAGGTTTCCAGTGGCGTATTTACCGTATGTGTGGGTACGACCACTCGTAACACGTCATCTGCTTGGTTATACGTATATGCTCCCCATTGTTCTGAGTTTTTGTTGAAGATAATCGTCCATTCTTTCTCACCAGGTATGGTAAATAAACCGTAAGTCCCTGCGGATAAAGGTTTTCCTTCAATTTGTACGTCGGTGCTGAATGTGATCGCCGTAGCGTCATTTGCTCCAGTTCGCCAAACTTCACCATAGGGAACCAGCTGTCCGAAAATTTCGCGACCTCTTGCGCTCGGGCGTTGATAGTTCAGTTCGATAGTGCCTATTCCAAGCTCTTGGGTGAGGCTCTGTTTCGAGCTTGCTGAAGGGAGTTTAAGCTGAGATTTCGCATCCTGGGCCGTGCCCATCAGGCCAATGGCCAGTGCGAGAGAGAACATGATTTTTTTCATGATGAATTCCGTATATGGTTGCACTAATATAGCAAACCATTGCACAAAAACAAACGGAGCAGCTATATAATAGTGCTCCGTTCAAATAAGATGCAGTCTGAGTGGCCGATTATGCTTTTTTCCGGACCTTATGCCCCGCTAATGCATAATAAAGAATGTATAAGTAGCAGGGTAGTGCAATCCAATAAGCTTGGTGTGCACCGATGGAATGCGCTAATGTACCGTACAACAGTGGAATCACCGCACCCCCCGCAATACCCATCACTAAAATTCCCGATGCGGCACTGGTGAACTTGCCTACTCCTTTAAGCGCTAGGGGCCAGATCGCCGGCCAAACCAATGAGTTCGCAAGACCTAAAAGTCCAACTAATGTTAGGGAAACAATACCGTCTGTAGCAACAATACCGATCGTGAGAACGATACCCATAATCGAACAGACTTTTAAAGCAGCCTCTTGCGAGAAGTATTTAGGAATAGCAACGATTCCAACAATATAACCGAGCACCATGGACACCATAGTGAAAGCGGTGAAAAACTTAGCGGTAGACAATGGAATGCCTAAGAAACTGCCGTACGCAATAATGGTATCGCCAGCGATGACTTCAACACCGACGTAAGCAAATAAAGCGACAAATCCCAAAAGTACATGTGGGAAATCAAAAATCGATTGTTTTCTGCCCGCACTTTCTCCCTCAGGCGTATCCTCGGTATCTCCTTCCACTTCCGGTAGGGTTGACTTCGATACCAATAAAGCAAGTACGACCAACACCACTACGATGCCGATATACGGATTAACCACTTGGAGTGCGATCCCATCTAAAGCTTGTGTAGCTGCCGCTGGGTCCATAGTCGCTAGTTCATTTTGTACTTTGTCGGCTTCATCGAGCTTTAGAAAATAACCCAATATAATTGGCGCTAATGCACCTGCGAATTTATTACATATCCCCATGATACTCATCCGCCTGGCCGCTGTTTCGACGGGGCCCAGAACGGTGATATAAGGATTGGACGCTGTTTGAAGAATAGCAAGTCCACCCCCCATGACGAATAGGCCGATTAAGAACAATAAATAGGTTCTCATAAATGCCGCTGGAATAAATAACAGCGCCCCAACGGCCATAATGCCCAAGGAAACAGCCATTCCGTTTTTGAAACCAAATTTATTCAGTACCCAGGTCGAGACCGGAGCCATGACGAGATAGGCGATATAGAAGGCGAACGTTACCAGATACGATTGAACCTCTGTCAATTCGCAGGCAATCCTCAAGTAGGGAATGAGAAGCGAGTTTAACCAAGTAACAAAGCCAAAAATGAAAAACAGCGACCCAATGATGATCATAGGTCCTACGGTTGACTGGTTGTTTTGTGTGCTCATAAAACGGTTTTATGTGTCAATAGAAAGCGAAGCACAAGGCTAATGAAATTTATTGATATATGAAAATAGAAAAGAGAAAGCAAACGATTGCATGGGTGTATCGATTTAGTGACTGATTTTTTTAATGATTGCGGTAGTCAATCGCGCGACACATACCAATTGCTTTCTTTCGTTATGGATTTGAATGTCCCAAACATGGGTGGTTTTCCCGATATGCAAAGCTCGGCACGTTCCGAGTACGTGACCTTTTGTGACCGGACGAATATGGTTCGCATTTATTTCCAATCCCACCGCCTGCCATTTCTCAGGATCAATAGCCATGTAAGAGGCGATGCTTCCTGCGGATTCCGCTAGCACGACCGATGCACCGCCATGCAGTAACCCGTACGGCTGTTTTACTTTGTCTGTCACGGGCATTTCAACAACCAGTGATTCGGGATGTATAGCAAGCGCTCTGATCCCTAGCAAGCCGGTCATGTTGAGGGCAAACAATTGGTTGATTTCATCTAGTTCATATGCTTTAAACCACATCATTTTTGAGGTCTTTATCCTTTAGGTAACGGGTTTTTAGCAGGTTGACATGATGGTTAAGGTGTCCGGCAATGACATACAGAAAAGCGCGTACACTGATCAATCGGTCGGAGGCCATACCCTTACGTGCAAGCTCCACCTCATCAAAAGTTTGGAACAGGCAGAGGTTCGCTTTTCGCAGATAGACGAATTCCTCAGCAATGTCTTTCAATTTACGTTCATTATGTCGAGCGCTCGCCACAAATTCATCTTGCTCAAATGGAGACAAAGCGGTCATGTCATTTCTGGCAAATCGAAGGGCACGGTAGGTCATGATGCGTTCCGCGTCAACGATGTGACACAACACTTCCTTTACCGTCCATTTGCCTTCTCCGTAGGTATGCGTGCCGAGGTGCTCAGGAATCGTCGCTATAAACTCTGGGAACGTGTCGATTTGTGTCTGTAATTCGACCATAACGTCACCGGTGATCGTCTCGATATAGTCATTGAAAATCGCGGGGTACTCATCCGATTTGAGTGGGTTCATAACGTAAATTACTTTTTAGTATAATTCTAAATGTTGTGCCTTTGCCTATTTCAGACTCTTTGACGAATATTTGGCCACGGTGATAATAAACCATACGTTTTGTAAGGCTTAATCCCAATCCCCAGCCACGTTGCCTTGTCGTATAACCAGGTTGAAATATCGTTTCCCAATTAGACCGTGGAATTCCTTTTCCTGTGTCGCTAATGTCTATAAAAATTTCTTCTTTTGCAATGTTTTCCGAAATGTTGATCGTGATTTTACCTTCTCCATCAATAGCGTTCACCGAGTTTTTTAACAGATTTTCAATAATCCAATCAAACACCTGAACATTTAACATGGCTTCTATCTGACTATCGCCATTCAATTCAAATGTGATCCGTTTACTGGTCCGAATTCGGAAGTAGGTGACATAATCGGCGATCAGTGCGTAGACGACATGAGCAGATAAGGAAGGTGTGGACCCGATCTTTGAAAATCGGTCGGCGACAATTTCTAAGCGTTTGACATCCCGTTCCATTTCGTCTAGCAATGAATTATCCCGTCCCGGATAGGTAGCTCGGGCAAGTTCCAACCAGCCCATCATGGACGAAATCGGCGTGCCAAGTTGATGAGCGGCTTCTTTTGCCATTCCAACCCAAACAAGATTTTGTTCGGAGTCTCTGATCGAGTTGAATACCGTATAGGCAATCGCCAGGAAAATCGCAATCAATGATAACTGCAGGTAAGGGAAAAGACGTAAATGCATAAGCGCCTTGGACTCTTTGTAGTAAACGAGCCATTTTTCTCCCGTATCCAGTGATATTTCAATGGGAGGATGGGCTTTTTTCATTTTTATCAGCTGCTTCTCGAAATAGCTCGGATCGTAATCCAGGTGCGCACTGGTGTGATCCTGCGCTTTGGGGTGAATGTTGGTCTTCGTGCTATCAAGATCTCGCCAAAAGATGATTTCTCCCGATTCCTTAGTGATAATGGCCGGTAAGCTCAGACTGTCGCGAACGGCATATACGAAGCTAATAAATTGATCGTCTACATCTGGCATAGTAACGATGCTTTGCGTGCTCATGGCCCAGACTTCGGCTTTGGTTCGCTCCGACTTCGATAGGATCTTTACCAGATAATTGCTATATAGCAGCGATGCCGCTGCAATTAAGGCGGCGAATAAAAACAGAAAAATTTTCCATTGTTGTTTATTGTATCTGTATGGATGCTGCTTCATGTGACTTGTGATTTTCCAAAATAGGCATTTTCTACTTGGCTGGACGAAACAAAAATAATAAATGCTTAATTTTGCTGTTATGACCACTGAGAGAAAAGTACGTGTGCGATTCGCACCAAGCCCTACCGGGGGGCTTCATTTGGGCGGTGTTAGGACCGCATTGTTTAACTATTTATTTGCAAAAAATAAAGGCGGAGATTTCGTCCTCCGTATTGAAGATACCGATCAATCTCGTTTTGTTCCAGGTGCTGAGGACTATATTATGGAGTGTTTGGCTTGGTGCGGTTTGAGCCCAGACGAAAGTCCAGCTACTCCGGGCGAATATGGCCCGTATCGACAGAGTGAACGGAAGCCGTCCTATCTGAAGTTTGCGGAGCAACTGATTGAGCAGGGGCACGCTTATTATGCCTTTGATACACCGGAGGAATTGGACGCACAACGGAAATTACATCCCAATTTTCGCTATTCTCATGAAAATCGGTTGTCGTTAAGGAATTCACTGAGTTTATCCAGTTCTGAAACTGCAACGCTGTTATCTAACGGTACCCCGTATACCGTGCGGATGAAGATGCCGATCGATGAAACGGTTGCTTTCCACGATATGGTTCGAGGCGAGGTGGTGTTTGAAACGAATTTGATTGATGATAAAGTGCTGTTGAAAGCTGACGGGATGCCCACCTATCATTTGGCGGTAGTTGTGGACGATAAAGCAATGGATATCACGCACGTGTTCCGAGGTGAGGAATGGCTGCCATCCGCACCGATCCACATCTTACTATGGGAATACCTAGGATGGGCCGATTCGATGCCAGAATGGGCACATTTACCGCTAATTCTCAAACCAGATGGAAAGGGAAAGCTCAGTAAGCGAGATGGAGAACGTTTAGGTTTTCCGGTATTTGCGATGAATTGGTCCGACCCCAATACAGGAGAAACTACCCAGGGCTTCCGAGAACGCGGCTTTTTGCCGGAGGCATTCGTTAATATGCTGGGTTTGCTCGGATGGAACGACGGTACGGAGCAGGAACTATTTGATTTACGAGAACTCGTCAGTAAGTTCGACGTTAGCCGGATCAGTAAAGCAGGCGCTAAGTATGATTTCGAGAAAGCGAAATGGTTCAATCAGGAATGGATTAAGCGTACGCCTTCCGAAGCACTATTGCCGCAAATAAAAGCGATCCTGAATAACCACGGCATTGCCTTATCGGGCTTTTCGGAAAAAAAGTTAAGATCAGTTGTGGATTTAGTCAAAGAAAGGCTAACTTACGTAGAAGATTTTTGGGAACAGGCGCAGTTCTTCTTCCAACAACCGGAAACCTATGACACCTCGGCAATAAAAGGAAAGTGGAATCCTGAAAAGACTGTTTTTTTTCAGGATATCAAGCAAATATTCGGTGACCAGGAGAACTGGGAACCGGTACAATTGGAAAAGACGTTCAAGGACAAGATTTCTCAATCGGGTATGAAGATAGGTGAATTAATGATGCCGTTTCGCATCATGCTGGTTGGTGGAAAATTTGGGCCTGATGTGTTCCGTATTGTAGAGCTTCTGGGCAAAGATGAAGTGATAGCAAGAATAGAAAAAGCGCTCCCCAATTTTCAATAGAAGTCAATAAAACAACAATAAACCAAACAAAAAATGATGGTACAATCTAAAACCCTATTCGGCTATTTTGCTATTTTTTGGCTAGCCCTTTCCGCTTGTTCAAATTCAGCAACAACCGCATCAGAGACGCGGGAAACGGCAGCCTACCCAGAAGAAGAGCTTGGATGGAAATTGGGGGCACAAGCGTACACTTTTCGATTATTCACCTTTTTCGACGCATTGGATAAAATTGACAGTGCGGATTTACGCTTCGTGGAAGCCTTTCCCGGACAAACCATAGAAGCCGGGAGCGAAGAGAAGATGACGTATGAGCTTTCCCAGGAAGGACGTAACCGCGTAAAGCAACGATTGAAGGAAAAAGGAATTACGCTATACGCATATGGAGTAGTGGGAGCTAAAGATGAAGCAGAGTGGGAGAAGATATTTGATTTCGCGAGCGACATGGGGATACAAGTTATTACGACGGAGCCTAGCGAAGATCAGCTTGACTACATCTCTAAGTTGTGCGACCAACACCAAATTCGCGTAGCGATTCATAATCATCCGGAGCCTTCTCATTACTGGCAACCTGAAGTGGTGTTGAATGCGCTGGACGGTCGGAGTGAATTGATGGGAGCAGCAGCGGATGTCGGGCATTGGATGCGTTCGGGCTTGGACCCGTTAGATTGCCTGAAAAAATTAGAGGGAAAAATCTACCATTTACATTTCAAGGATCTAAATGAATTTGGGACAAAGGAGGCTCATGATGTTGTCTGGGGAACAGGTAAATTGCCGCTGAAAGAAATTCAAAACGAGTTGAAACGCCAAGATTTCGATGGCATGCTTTCCGCAGAGTACGAATACAACTGGGAAAACAGTCTCCCAGAAGTGACAGAGAGTGCCGCTAATTTCAGAGCAGCGCTTTAGTCGAGTCGCTTTTTGAAAACAGAAAAACCATGCCTGATCCAGGTGTGGTTTTTCTGTTTTGCTTAGCTGAATAATTCTTCAATATCATCTGGACTAAGGGACTTGACGAAGGATGCCTCGGTAGTGATTAACGATTCGGCGATTTGCTTCTTGAACCCCTGTAAAGCCATGATTTTTTCCTCGATCGTGTCTTTGGTAATAAATTTATAAATAAAGACGTTTTTTGTTTGACCTATTCGGTGGGCACGATCTATCGCTTGTTGCTCGACCGCAGGGTTCCACCAAGGATCTAAAATAAAGACATAGTCAGCTTCGATAAGATTGAGCCCTACGCCCCCCGCTTTTATAGATATTAAAAACACTTGCGTTTCTTCCTTTTCCTTGAAATCTCGGACGGCTTCTTCGCGCTGCAAGGTGCCTCCATCTAAGTACGAGAACTTGATGCCGAATTTCTCCAGGTGAAATCTGAAAAGTTGCAACTGTCGGACGAACTGAGAAAAGATTAATACTTTGTTCCCCTCTTTGATAATGGCGTCCATTGTTTCGATGGCGGCATCGAATTTCCCCGAGCCATCTTGGTAGGTTTCATCGACCATGCGAGGATGATTGGCCAGCTGTCTTAATTTGGTTAAGCCCTGTAAAAGTAGAATCTGTGATTTGCGTTTGCTGATTTTAGCATCTAATAACGCATTTCGATACTCAGATTTGATAGATTCATACCGTTCGGCCTGTTGGTCAGTCATCGAACAATAAAAAACTTGCTCCGATTTCGGTGGTAACTCCGTTGCGACTTGATCTTTCGTTCGCCGCAGAATAAACGGTTTAATGATCGCCTGTAAACGCTTAGCTTTGCCCTCGTCTTTTTTCTTCTCAATGGGGTGGACAAATTCTTTCTGAAAGTAAGTGAATGTGCCCAGCAAACCGGGATTAACCAGAGACATTTGTGACCAGATATCCGCGACTGAATTCTCAACGGGTGTACCGCTTAGGGCTAGTGTGCTCTGTCGCTTAATGTGACGTAGCGCAGCAAAGGATTTGGAGCGTGGATTTTTTATGTTTTGACTCTCATCGAGAACCATATAGTTAAACGGGATGCTGGCAAAAATAGTCTCATCGATTCTGGCTACGCCGTAGGTGGTAATCACTACGTCAAAATGCGTGAAAACCCAAGAATCTCGCGTCCGATGAGAACCGGTATGCACGAGTATGCGTAGTTTGGGCGCAAAGCGTTCAGCCTCCTTTTGCCAGTTGAAAATTAATGAGGTAGGGACGACAAGTAAAGAGGGGCGTATTCCACCATGGTGAGCTACATGTTCTTTAAGGTATTGTAAGAAGGCAAGGGTCTGCACGGTTTTCCCCAGCCCCATATCGTCGGCTAATAAGCCTCCGAATTGATATCGATGCAGGAAGTGGAACCAATTATATCCCGCTTGCTGATAAGGACGAAGGGCGCCCTTGAAGTGCTCAGGAATCGCCATATGCTCGATCTCTTGGAAGCCGGAGAGCTGTTTGATTTTGTCTCTAATGTCGGACTGTTGGCTCGTTTGGGTTACCTCATTCAATAAACCAACGTGCACTTTGTTGAGTCTGATTCCTTCTTTTTCTGAAGAAAACTGAAAAAGTTGCTCATACTGAGCAAACCACTCAATGGGGATGATGGCGATTTCACCCGTAGGGAGCTGAAATTCTTGGATTTTATTGAGAATGTGGTGTCGCAATTCGTAGAACGGAATTTCATATTCACCGAACCAAACAACAGCACTGATGTCAAACCAGTCGTTTTTCTCTTCAACCTGTAAATTTAAGCTGGTTTTCCCAATTAGAAATTGCTTTTCATTAGAGCTTTGATTGATAATAAAGCCTGCTTCTTGGAGCAGGGTGAGGTGTTCGTTTATCCATTCAATGACTGATAAAGAATCGCCCGCGGTGTTGACATCGGGCTCGTAGCGATAGGAATGCGGGTGAATCCGACGTAGGGCTAATTTATCAAGCTCTTCAATCTTTGTTTGTTCCCAGTTCAATGCTCGTCGGATCCTTAGAAAGCGATGTGTGTCTTGGTTTTCGTCTCCTTCATAGCGCACGGTCACTGCCTGCTGATTGCTAGGTGGGAAAAGGTAATTGCCGTACCGAAAATTCAATTGTAGCTGCGGAGCGTGAGTCGATGCTTCGGTAACAATCGTCAATTCCGCTTGTGCACGATCTTTGACGGTGTGTATGTCCATCCCTACAGCGTAGACATGATGTTTTTCTATTAATGAAGTGACGAAGGATTCAAAATATTTTTTTTCGGTATTTCGGGGTATTGAAATGTAGCGCTTTTCTAGGAATGGCGTTAATTTTTTACCCTCCAGTTCCTCGTCGAAATGGTAGAGCACTTGATCGAGTAGAAGCCAAGCCTGTAGGTTAATGATGACCGCTGCGTTTTTAAACATGAAGTCCATACGGTGGCCTTTGTGTTTTAACGTCGGGAAATATCGTGTCTCTTTTTCGTCACGTCGAAAATGAAAGAGAATGCTTGTGGGGCTATCAGCAATACGGAGTTCTTGGTCTGCCGGATAGCCATCCTTACTCATCAAGAATAACGGCTTGTCGCCAATGGTTGCTAATATTTTTAACAATTTCTCTTCGATCTTAGGTCGAATCAATTCGAACGTTTCCTGATCGAAAATCTTGGTGAAGTAGTCAATCGGTCTGACCGCGCGCTTATGATACCTTTTGATCAGATGCGTTTGTTCAATCTCGTCACATAGTTGAATGAGCTTATGTTCCACGGCATCCAAAGCGTAAGGAAACGAATCAACGGTGGTATGGAATACACGCTGGTAGGTAAGCGAATAGGTGCCGGTGGGGCCTAGTTGAACCATGTGAGGTTCAATTAAATAGCCTAAATAGGGGTGCTTTGCTAAAGAGAAAACCAGGCGATATGTAGGAGATACTTCAGAAGATTGCATGCTTGCTTTACATACTGATGAAAAGCTACTAATATACGGCTAAAAACACGTTTTATGAGCGATTGCTGATTTTAATTCCTTAGATGTGGCCTGTAAATACTTGTTTAGCCGGACCCAATAGAAAAACGTTTGAAAAATGGTGCCCTTGTTTTTGGAATTCGACACGTAGTGCCCCCCCTAATACCCGAATTGGGATAGAGAATGTGTTGTCCATCCCCGACTGTAGTGCCACGCTCATTGCGGATGCGACTGCGCCCGTTCCGCACGCGTAAGTCTCCGCTTCCACACCACGTTCAAAGGTGCGTACGAAATAATTTCCGTCTGCTTCCTGTTCGACAAAGTTCACATTAATGCCTTGTTCTACATAGGTTGGAGCGTTACGGATCTCCGCTCCGAGCTGACCAACGTTTAGGTTGGCCAAGTCGTCGACGAATTGAACATAATGAGGCGAGCCGGTATTCAGAACGAATGCCTCTCCATCCATGGTGTAATGATCCACGTTAACCATACCTAATCGAACCTGGTTGTCTTGTATACTGGCTTCGTGTCGGCCATCGACTGCCAAAAAGACAGTTTCGTTGTCAATTAAGCCGAGGTCTCTAGCGAAAGCGACAATGCAACGCCCTCCGTTTCCGCACATGGTTCCTTCCTTGCCGTCTGCATTGAAGTAAACCATCCTAAAATCAAAATTATTTGTATCTTGAAGGAGCATAAGACCGTCTCCACCAATTCCGAACCTGCGGTCACAGAGTTGCTGAATCAATTTTTCGTTTTTTGAGTCAAATAAACCACTTCTATCGTCGATTAGGACGAAATCATTACCTGCGCCCTGATATTTGAAAAATTGAATTTCACTTGCCATATTCTTGAGATTCTCCGCAAAAATTAATATTCTTGTTACAATGCCGACTGTAGCTGTTAAATCGTGTTAAATCTTAACCAATAGCCCTCTCGATTAACATTTTTTAACTGACAAAACTCGTCGGCAGGAGACAAATGGTATTACCTTTGACTCAACGTAAATATGAAATTAATACAATAGTAGCATTATTCAATATATAATATGAAAAAACTAGGAATAACATTATTAGCTGCCATCGTCGGAGGGGTGATTGCGGTTGGCGCGTTCAAACTCTTCGAAAATAAGCAGATGGACAACATGACGTTGGAAGAACGTCAAAACGTATACTATGCGAATAATCCGACTGGTGGAATTACCGCTTCTACGGGTAATCCAGATTTTACAGAAGCGGCCGCGGCGGTCTCGCCTGGTGTGGTACACATTCAAGTGACGATGTCAGGTCGGAACTCTCGTGGTAGCGGTGGAGGGTCACCGTTCGACTTGTTCGAGGAATTCTTTGGCGTCCCGCAGCAACGTAGAGGACCGTCAAGACCAGCAACTGCGTCGGGATCAGGTGTTATTATTTCGCCGGATGGGTACATTGTTACCAATAACCATGTGGTGGAAGAAGCCGATAAAATCGAGGTGATGTTGACCGATAAGCGTAAGTTCGAGGCTAAGGTGATCGGTCGCGATGCAAATTTTGATTTGGCTTTACTTAAGGTGACAGCAAACGATCTTCCTATTGTGAAATTTGGAAATTCAGATGCTGTTCAAATTGGAGAGTGGGTGCTCGCGGTGGGATATCCACTTGGTTTACAGTCGACGGTTACTGCCGGAATCATCAGTGCAAAAGGTCGTCGCATCGGTATCTTAGATGAGCCGCAGCGTGGGCGTGGAATGGCACAAGAAGAACAAATGATTAGTAATGCCGTGGAATCCTTTTTGCAAACCGATGCGGTTATTAATCGGGGGAACAGTGGAGGTGCGTTGGTGAACGCTCGTGGTGAGTTGATTGGGATCAATTCAGCAATCGCATCACCTACCGGAACCTATGCTGGCTACGGATTTGCTATACCTATTAATTTGGCTAAGAAAATCGTGGAAGACTTCAAAGAATTCGGTAGTGTTAAACGCGGGTATGTAGGTGTTACGTTTACAGAAATCTCAGAGGCACTGCGGGAAGAGGTCGGTATTGATGATATCAACGGGCTGTATGTGCGAGACGTAGTCAAAGGCGGAGCAGCAGAAGCAGCTGGCATCAAGTCTGGAGACGTGTTAACGAAGATTGAAGGAAAAGTAATTTACGGTTCACCAGACTTACAGGAACATGTAGCACGTTTGCGGCCTGGAGATAAGATTAACCTCACTTATAAGCGAGACGGTAAGGAGAAGACGGTTTCGGTTACTTTGAAAGGCGAAGAGAAGAAATCCGCAGCAGAAGACGCTCCTTCGACAGCCTCGGCTAAAGAAATATTTAATCGATTGGGAGCAAGCTTTGTTCCTGCAGGGGATGCTAAGAAGAGAGAACTTGGTGTAAAATCAGGTGTAGTTATCTCACAAGTTCATCGTGGCGGTATTTTCGAATACTTCGGTGTAGAGCGTGGCTTAGTGGTGACCGAGATAAACGGCCAACCGGTAAATAACGCAGACGAAGTGGAGAAAGCTCTGGGTAAGACCCAACGTGACATTGTGCGTGTAACTGGCGTGCCAGAAAAAGGCAGCACCGTACAATTCAATGTGCCATTAAATTATTAGGTTAGAGATTTAGATAACAGATGGTAAAACGCCTTCATAGAGCAGCTGTTCTATGAAGGCGTTTTTATTGGACGAAAATAATGGCGTGTTGCGTGCAATCTTTTTTGACAATAGTATGGGAGACTGGACCCATACGGAACGCTAAAAATGTTATATTTGGACCCATTCATTAGTGTAAGAAGACGTTACTTCGGAATCACATTGAGCGGTGAGAGAGACAAGTAGATTGTGGAATTGTTGGATGAACTTGTTTTTCGTTAAAGGGTGATCCTCAGCAAGGTCTCGCTGCATTGGAGTTACCCTAAGTTATATGTTTTATCTGATAACGGGAGCAGACCCCGATTATCGCTGAGACCACTGGAATGATCTGCATTGATTTATGAAGATTTTGATGGTTTGCCTGGGAAACATTTGTCGTTCCCCCTTGGCGCACGGTATACTTGAGGATTTGGTGAAAAAAAATGGATTGGATTGGACGATCGACTCGGCGGGAACAGGAGATTGGCATATAGGTCTTCCGCCTGATGAACGCTCCATTGAAGTGGCCAAGCAACATGGGCTCGATATATCGGGGCAACGTGCCCAACTCTTTACCCCGGAGTTGTTTGATCGATTTGACCGAATTTTGGTGATGGATCGTACTAATTTAGAGACGGTGCTGAGCCTGGCGCGTCATTCAGCAGATAAAGAAAAGGTGTCGCTTTTCCTCGATAATGATATTGTGCCAGATCCGTATACGGATTCGAATCAATTTGTTCCTGTTTTTAAGTTAATCGCGAAGCGTTGTGTACAACTGCTTGAGACGTGGAAGGAGGCGGAAGGTGAAGGCAAGTGAGGTTAACGAAAAGTGGGGACAGCTTCAGCAATACATCGCTAAAGATTTTGATATGGACCTTCCGGATATCAAGGTTTTGCTGTTCTTAATCGGCGTTCAGGAACTCGGGCAGGGCCCGAAAGAATTTTCTAAAAGAGAGAAGGAGGAGTTGATGCATATTGCAACCTGTCGCTTGTTTAGCAGTTTAGGTTTTTACGAATTAAAGGGACAAGACGATCAAGGTTGGCCCCACTGGGCATTGATCAATCCCATTCCGAATTATACGCTCCTGGAACAAGAGTTGATGATTAAATCACTAATCATTGATTATTTTGAAGACATTTATTTTAATTAATATGAAGAGAGTTATCTTAAGTTTAGTGGCCCTGTTTTTTTGCAGCAGTCTTCTAGCGCAAACGCCAAGTCATTATTATGTTGCCATTAGCACCGGACACGGAGATGGGGTCATCAAGCTTTTCAACGAAACTCGAGAGCATCGAGATAACTTCGTCAAGCTGGTTCGGGAGGAGTTTTATGATTCGTTATTATTTCACCGTGTGATAGAAAACTTTATGATTCAAGGGGGAGACCCAGATTCCCGTTACGCGGCTAGTCGGCAGCGATTAGGTGAAGGAGGACCAGATTATAAGGTGCCAGCAGAGATTCAAGATAGCATTATCCATAAGAAAGGGGTGATAGCTGCAGCTAGAGATGATAACCCAGCCAAGGCATCATCGGCATCACAGTTTTACTTAGTGCAGGGGCGAATCTTCAGTGCTGCCGCCCTCGACTCATTAGAGACTTTTCGTTTAAACGGAGGGAAGCTGAGTGCACAACAGCGCGAAGTGTATTCAACGATTGGTGGAGTTCCTCATTTGGATGGAAACTACACGGTTTTCGGGGAGATGATTGAGGGCGCCGAACTGATTGATCTGATTGCCAAAGAGGAAACCGATATGTACGATCGCCCATTAACAGATCAACGCTTCAGTATGAAGGTACTCGATCGTCGAGAAGCCCTTAATCTGGAGCGTATGTTGGAAGGATTGCCACCTAAAACGGGATTTTTCACGAAAATACTAGACGGGATTAAAGCGAGGCAATATAAGCTGCCGTAGGGCGATTGGGACGACTAAAGTATCATAAAATAACATGAAAATTATTACATATAACGTTAACGGAATAAGGGCAGCGTTACGGAAAGGCTGGTTAGACTGGGTGAAAGCCACAGCCCCTGATGTGATCTGCTTACAGGAGATTAAGGCAACACCAGATCAGGTGCCAGAAATCCTGTTAATTGAGGAGTTGGGGTATGAGCACTATTGGTATCCCGCGCAAAAGAAAGGGTACAGCGGAACGGCAATTTTAACTCGAGTTACGCCTCAACATATTGAGTACGGTTGTGGCCATGAAGATTATGATTTCGAGGGGCGCGTGATTCGCGCTGATTTTCCGGATGTGTCTGTGATGAGTGTCTACTTTCCTTCTGGCACGACCGGTGGTATACGCCAGGAATTTAAATACCGGTTTCTAGACGATTTTCAATCGTATAGTGATGAGTTGCGTGTGGACAAACCCAACTTGGTTGTTTGTGGAGACTTCAATATTTGTCATCGGGAGATTGATATTCACAACCCCAAGTCTAACGCGAACAGTTCTGGTTTCTTGCCGCAAGAACGCGAGTGGATGGAAAATTTTATCAATTCGGGTTACGTAGATTCGTTTCGTTTTCAGAATCCTGATCCACATCAATATACATGGTGGTCGTATCGGGCAGGTGCGCGCTCACGAAACCTAGGATGGCGGATCGACTACAATATGGTTTCCAAACCTCTTCAGGAACGCATCCACACGACCAAAATTCTACCGGATGCGGTACATTCCGACCACTGTCCTGTGGAGCTCATTCTGGCATAGGCCGGCCCGCGAATATGTGGCAGGTGCGGAAAAATAATCGGGACAACAGGGTTTTTGTAAAATAATAACTAAGTTTAGTCTTCTGTTGTTTTTTTATAAAGTAAGTGTGATTATCTTGCCATATTGATAATGAAAAAACCTGTTTTAGTTATTAAGCTGGGATCGGCGTCTATTACTACAGATGGCGATATAGATGAGCGAATCGTCTTGGAACTTGCACGTCAATGTGCGCAGTTGCAATCCCGTTATAATCTGGTTTTGGTTTCTTCCGGTGCGGTGGCTGCTGGAAAGCGTTATATTCCCAATTATAGAGGGACTTTAGCGCAGCGAAAGGCTGCGGCTGCCATCGGCAACCCATTGTTAATCCGAACGTATTCAACCTATTTTCGCCCCTATAAAATAGCGTTGGCACAAAGCCTATGCGAGCGACATCATTTCGCTAATCGAGTGCAATTCCTCCAGTTGAAGCAGACCTATGAAACGTTATGGAAAAACAACATCATCCCTATCGCAAATGAGAATGATGTGGTGAGCAATAAAGAGCTTAAGTTTTCCGATAATGATGAACTGGCCACACTGATTGCCCTGGGGTTTGATGCGGAGCAATTGCTGTTTGGCACCACGGTGGCAGGAGTCTTGGATAAGCAGGGGCATGTGTTATCCAAATTACCTACCATTGATAAAAATGTATTGGCTTTGGCAACGAAAGCAAAATCAGCTCCCGGACTCGGAGGAATGATTTCTAAACTAAATTTTGCCAAACTAGCGACGCGTATGGGGATTCGGGTTGTGATTTTCTCTGTTCGTGAAAACGATAGTGTACTGCGCGCTGTTCAGGGAGAAACGGGAACACTTTGCTTGCCAGCAGAGAAGCGGTTCTCCACGAGAAATAAATGGCTGGCGAGCGGCAGTTTAATATCAGGGGTGGTGAAAGTTGATACCGGCGCGATCGTGGCGTTAAAGAGACGTGGGAGCCTGTTGGCTGTGGGGTTAATGTCTATACAGCGAGGTTTTGAGGCAGGGGAAGTCATTCAGATCGAAGATCCTTCAGGTGCCGTGTTTGCGGTAGCAAAGGCGAAAATGGATTCTTCGGATTTGGAACAACTGAAAGATAAACGCAATTTAGAAATTGCGCATGCAGATGATATTGTGTTAATCTAAAGATTCACAAACATATAGATGTGGTAGGTCTAGGTGACAGAAATTTAGAGAAAGATTATGGGGATTCGTTTCGAGAAGAAGACCAAGTTAGATTGGATACGCCAAATGGAAGAATTTCTACGTTTGGTTATTGAAAGCAAGGAAGAACAGAAGGAGCCGATGAAAATGAATGAAATGGAGCAGGCTTATCAGCAATTTTTTAACAGGGAACGCAGTTTTTTTCAGCGGCACCAACTATCGGAAATAGAGAGATTGCTGCACGAACTTGATCCTGAGCAGATTCCGTTACTAGCGAATTTACTTATTCAAGATGGTTTAATGCATCAGGATTCATCCCTGCTGGCCAACGCTAGACATGTGATAGAAAGTAATATGCGTTCGACCGGGGCAATGACTTTGGCGGATTACGAGCATCTTTCTTTGATCAGTAATGCATTAAAGTCGTAAGGTAAACTATAGCGACCGGGTGCCGAAATGGACCAAAGCGCATCCAGTAGTATGGTGTTTTTTCTCGTCCTGGGGGTACAATTGCATGAATATGACGCTATTGTCCTGATTTTTGTTGTTGTTTTATATAAAATCTACTATATTTATAGAGTAAATAGAATTGTACAAATAATAAAATAATTATGAGTTTAAAACTAGGAGATATTGCACCGAATTTTCAAGCGAAGACTACGATCGGTGACATCGATTTTTATGAGTATATTGATGGGAAATGGGCGGTGCTTTATTCACATCCCTCCGATTACACGCCGGTATGCACCACCGAATTGGGGCGTACTGCCCAACTCAAATCGGAATTCGATAAAAGGAACACCAAAGTGTTAGCCTTGAGTGTGGATTCTGTAGAGGATCACCATGGCTGGGTTAAAGATATTAATGAGACCCAAAATACCGAAGTAAATTTTCCCATTATAGCTGATGAAGATCGCCGAGTGGCTGAACTGTACGATATGATTCACCCGAATGCGTCGGCGACAGCGACAGTACGGTCTGTCTTTGTTATTGGTCCTGATAAGAAAGTCAGATTGACACTTACCTACCCCGCATCAACAGGTCGTAATTTTAACGAAATTTTGCGGGTGATCGATTCTTTACAGCTGACAGAGGATTATCAGGTCGCAACCCCCGCGGACTGGGAAGACGGGCAAGACGTCATTGTGGTACCGGCAATCAAGACGGAAGACATACCCGCTAAATTTCCGAAGGGGCATAAAGAGATTAAGCCCTATTTACGCACGACTCCTCAGCCGAACCGCTAACAGCCATTTTTGTGTTGTTGAAATTGCATAGGTAATCGCGTATGGTTTCTGGCCGAGCGTAACGATGGCTTGAAACGTACGTGGATTTACTTCGCTATACGGATTATTTTTTGGTCGATGGGAGGAAACCTAAAGACAACAGATGACCAGTCCTGAGAAATAGATGCTGTTTTTTCAGGACTGGTTGTTTTAAGGTGGGGTGGACCTTTAATATACTTTCACCATGTAGATGTAGTCTTGTATTTTTTTAATTTGCTCAGTTCTCGGAAGATTCGATAAACTGTTCTTATTGTTTAAGACAATATTCCCTTTTAACGAATCGGCGGGAATACGATTCAAACTTTCAATCAATGCGCTCGTTTTAATTGCAAAAGCCGCACCGTCTATACCTTTCTGTTTCCCGGATATGATGCCAATGATGTGGCCATGTTGATCTAATAGCGGCCCTCCGCTATTCCCGGGGTTAACCGGAACAGAAATTTGATACGCTGTAGTGTCACCACTATAACCCGTAGCCGAACTCAGATATCCTTCGCCGTAAACCACTTCATCTCTTGGGTATCCGATGGTGTATATCGCTTCGCCCAGATCTTTCTCTCTTTTGTGGAACGTATAAGGGATGCGTGTCGGCGCGACGAAAGTCGAGTCGGAAATATGTAGGATTGCTAAATCTTTTTCCGGATCTACATG
>DXCW01000203.1 GCA_019115805.1 Candidatus Sphingobacterium stercorigallinarum | reverse complement strand
ATTATAGGATAGATTAGTATGCCTGCGTTTTTTGTCTTTTCTCGTCGCTAATCTTGCCCCAATGATCGACACGGACAATCCATGCAAGAATCTTACCAAACCTAATCTGCTTTGCTGAAAAGAACCAGATCGATAGCCTCCAGTATGGTGAGGCGTTGGTATCTAGTGGGTTACTTAAAATGTTGTTTCCCCTGTTCTTTCGAGCGCTAGAGGCCTGTCTAAAAATAACAAAGGAACGCTACAGGTTTCCAATCTGTCACGTTCCTTTGTCCGCATATCATGCGTTGTTAGTTGGCGGATAAGGCCACTGCATTGAGTTGCCGTGGTGTACCATCCGGTCCAACCGCAATGATGTTATCGAAAATAACCCGAGTTCCCGGCGTAATTCCATTTAAGGCAGATCGCATCGCCGAACTTAGATTATTACCCGAGGTCGAAAGTACGATCGCGTCGGCTCTAGGCTTGGCGATGATCATGGAGAATTTGGTGATTTTGAATGAAGCGTCGAAATCAAAGTTGTCAAGTTTTGCAAACAATGCGTTTTGAGCCTTCAATGCGACGGTCGCCATGGTGCCTCCAGTTTTACCTGCGAATTGCGCGGTCGGATCAGGAATCCGTTTGACACGAAACTCCGTGGTGCTCAATGTTTGGTTCTTCCCAGGAGCGACTTCTGCCGATACGGAGATTCGTGCGGTACCTGGAGAGCTGACTTTCACGTTGTATTTTCCCCCTGATCCTGAAATACTGCCGCCACTCATACTCACTTTAATTTTATCTGTGGGTGTGCCGGGCGCGGAAACCGAGATCGGGTTGTTGACCCCAATATATAATACGTTCATTTTATCCGGTGAGACGACCGCTGAGGGACGAGCAACCTGATAGGTCTGTTCTGGAGTTCGGTATTCTTTCACGGTACCGTCGGTTTGCTTGACTTTGATGACACCGGTCCAGTTGAAAATACCTTCTTGATTGGTCGGCACCTGATAAACCCCTTTTCCATCGGCTATTTGTAAAGGGGAACCGTTTACGGTGATTTCAGGTTGCGATTTGGAATCCGAAGCGGTCAAAAACACCTCCGCTGTATACGGTTGTCCTTGTACCAAGTAGGAGGTAGGGGCTACGGCGACCGCCGCAAATTTATCCAGGTTGACCACCGCTTGGTCCATTTGACCTAAGATGAGTTTCACGACATCGGATTCCGCATTTTGCGCATCGGTTTGAATCTTAGTCAAGATCGTCATCGCTGCAGTCAGCGGTGTGCCGCTCCCAAAGTTCACGTCTTCCCATGTCCGTTTGCCTCCCCGTGGTCGTTCCGGATCCTTGGCTTCCAATGAAAAAGAAACATTGGCTTGTTCCTCGGGGGTCAAGAGCTCCATGAGCCGCTGCCGTGTGCTGTTTATTTTTTCTTTCAGTTCGGCTCCTTTTTTTCCATTGATCATGAGATTGGGTGCGATGTCTTCATTTTCTCTCATGGTCAAATCACCTGTTTTCTCATTGTAGCCGCCGCCTTGTTTCACGAACTCTTCCTTAATCTGATTGATATAAGTATCGAGTTCACCGATAATCGACTGGGCATTTTTTGCTTTCTCGTAAATCGGTTTGGCGCGCTGAGGCTCTTCTTTTAATTTGCTGTTCTCAAAAGCCGAGAACAATTGATCAACAGAGTTGTTGACATTCGATTTTGATGTTTCTAGACTGTTGTTGATATTTTTAAAGGCATCCAATATCGAATCGGGTACATTTAATGCGAGTAAAGCAAGCAAAACCAAATAGAGAATATTGATCATGCGTTGCCTTGGCGTCTCTCTTCCGTATGCCATTTTTAATTTTTTTAGTTCTACATGAATGAATTACACGCGTGGCTGGTTCATGGCAGTCAACATATTGCCGTAAACCGCATTGAGTGCGTTGAGGTTCTTCGATAGTTTACTGACCTCTTCTTTGAATGCTTTGGAATCATCTAGCGATTCATTAAAGTTCTTCATGGTGTAACTCAAATTCTCATAGAAGCTATTCATCGACTGTAAGTGTGAAGCAGATTCGCGTAGTTCGCGCTCATACATACTATTCAGCTGTTTCAAATTACCGGTAAGTTGCTGTACTTGGTCTTGGTAGCTCGTCATATCCGTGTTGGTATTCGACATGGCTACCAAATTCGCTGAAGCTTTTTCAAAAGCTTGGCTCAAGTTATCGAATTTGGAAGTAGCGGCACGCAGCTTTTGGGTAAATTCATCGGTAGCAAGCGATACATCGCTGATGTTGTTGATGGCGTTGACTTTGTCTCCAAAGTCTCTCAATCCTCGACCCAGCCGTTCTATCGCATCGGGTTGAATATGGGCATCATTAAACATTTTATCTAATGCCGCTGTAGCAGAAGGGCCCGCCGCCGCGGTCACTTGAGCGGATCGATTCGGTCTTTCGCCTTGATAGCTGTCATCCAATTCAGGATACACTTTTGCCCAATCTGGCTCTTGAGGTGGTGGGTTGAATCCCATTAGGAAAAAAAGGATAGCTTCCACTGTCAATCCTAGCCCAATCATATAATTGGCAAGCGTGCCACCGATGTGAAGAATTTTGAATAGTACACCGATAATTACAATACTCGCTCCCCATGAAATGGCGACGTGTAGCCATCTGGAATTGTCTTTTTTCTTGCTCATAATGTCAATTTTGAATGATAGTTTTTCAGGATTTTTAAATAAAAGTTTAGATGCGTTAGTTTATTTATATCACATACTCAAATTCTGCTGTAAGAACGCAAAAACTCTGCCGAATATTACCCCATGGTTTTTTA
>DXCW01000202.1 GCA_019115805.1 Candidatus Sphingobacterium stercorigallinarum | reverse complement strand
ACCGATCGAACGTTCAGAGAAACCAATGGACTGGAAGGGATTGATGCCCGGCAATCGCTGATCGGTCGATTCAACTACGCCTATGGTGGAAAGTATTTGGCGGAAGCTTCCTTTCGATACGACGGCGCCGCCTTATTCCCTGAGCAGGAGCGCTTTGGCTTTTTTCCAGCCATTTCTGCTGCGTGGCGATTGTCCGAAGAATCCTTCTTTTCAAAAATGAAGGAAACCGTGTCCGATTTAAAATTACGATTTGCCTATGGTGCTACCGGAAATTATTTGGACGTATTCGGAGAGGTCATCGATCCGTTCTCGTTTGCCGAGAAATACGCCACCACCGGTGGTTTTATCTTTGGCGACCGCTACTATAATGGGCTAGAATATGGTGCCACACCGAACCCAAACATTACCTGGACCCGATCGGAGAGTTACAATTTCGGTTTGGATTTCGGATTCGTGAATAATAAGCTAAATGGAGCTTTCGAGCTTTTTAAAAGATCGGAATCCCGTATTTTGGGACCACGAACGGTACTGCTACCGGATAGCTACGGGCGCGCTTTAGCACCGGAAAACTATGCCGCGCGTAGTTATCGAGGCGGTGAGATCTCGATCAACTGGAACGACCAAATCGGCGAAATTAGCTACGGCGTTTCCGGAAATTTAGGATATTCGGTTGACCGCTGGGATGTCTATGATGAGCCGGCTGCATACAGTCCGGGGGGCGCCGAAGCCTTCCGATCCCGCGTCGGCCGGCCAGAAAATCGTTTATATGGGCTAAAAGCAGTCGGTCTTGTCCAAACGCAGCAACAACTCGATCAGTTGATTGACCAAGGTTACACGTCTTACGGCCGTGACCCGTATCTAGGTATGATTCTTTTCGAAGATATTCGAGGTCAAGGATACTCGGATACACCGGATGGTATTATCGACGATAACGATGTCACGCTACTCTCGACGAATAACTCCCCGCGTTGGGATTATGGACTCGGGTTAAACGGATCTTGGAAAGGAATCTCAGTGAACGCCTTATTTCAAGGAGTGCTGAATTACGATCGAATGATTTCCAATCAAGAGGGCGGGGGAATGCGCCAGCACGGCGGAACATTTCGACCCTATTACCCGGTTTGGGCGGACGACGTCTGGACTCCTGAAAATCCGAACGCAAAATACCCCCGCGTGGTGGGGCACAACTGGCAGGAATCTGGATCGGCGCCTTCCAGCTTCTGGATACGAAATGGAGCATTCTTTCGCTTGAAAGATCTCAACGTCTCCTATGCCTTACCGGCTAGTTTCACCGATAAAATCAAAATGAATAGCGTTAATGTATTTTTTAATGGTTCGAATTTGTTCGTGATTTCACCGATGACTGAATTTCACGACCCTGAACAGCTGAACTACGATTCCTATCCAATTATGAAAACTTTCACCTTTGGATTGGACATTAAATTTTAACCGAAACATCATGAGAAACACATTAAAAATAATAGTAGCCTTATCCCTAATCGTCACCTCCTGTAAAAACGTGTTGGATATTGAGGATTTACAATCTCTGGACGAAGAAAAAGTTTGGCAAGATCCCAACTTGGTCGATGCCTACATGGCGGATCTGTATTCCATCTTTGGAAATTGGGACGCGACAAAAGACCGTTACAGCGACCAATTGGCCGGCATCCTGTTTCAACTGAATGCAGTCACGCCAACGGCAGGACCGTTCAAGACCTGGGACTACACCCACATTCGAAAAATCAATACCGCAATTGCACGCGTCAGTGAGAGCACGACATTAACCCAGGAATTTAAAGATGGTATTTTGGGCCAGGCGTATTTTCTTCGCGCGTATACGTATTTCGAGATGCTTCGTTTGTACGGAGGGATTCCTTACATCACCGTACCTCAAGACGCCGAAGTAGATGATCTCAATACACCGAGACACAGTACCTCGGAAACATTCGATTTACTGATTGCGGATCTGGATGACGCGCTTTCGCTTTTGCCAGAAACAATCGCCAAAGGATCCGAAGATTATGGCCGTATCGATGGAAACTTTGTGACGGCTTTCAAAGCGAAAGTGTTGCTTTATAAAGCGTCCCCGCAATTTAATCCATCTGATCCATTTGATAACAATCATTGGCAGGAAGCCCATGCGGCTAATAAACTGGCTTACGAACAACTTCTAGCCAACGGCTATGCCTTAACGGAAGACTATGCCAATATTACCCTACAAGAACAAGGCCCCGAAGTGGTTTTTGCTGTGATCAATTCTTACCCCAATAAAGTAGCCAATTGGGACAACGGCGTGCGGCCCGGTTCCGAGAGCCGGGGAGCGGCAAGCGCCGTACCGACTTGGGAGTTTGTAAGCGCATTCCCCATGAAAGATGGAAAGCTTTATGACGACCCAGAGGGAAAATATTACAAAACCGATGCGCAGTTCCTGCAATCGTACTGGGAAAACCGGGATCCTCGATTTGAAAAATCCATCGTTTGGAATGGGAAAATATATGAAGTATCCGGCAAAGCGGGGAAAAGACAATATACATCCCTCGGCATAGCCGATGCACTGGACAATTTTGGTATCAATCCCAGGGCGGGAATCAATTCAACTAACCAGGATCGGTATAGTGGGTTTTTCATCCTAAAAAACTCGAAGCTGTCCCTAAAACAAGAAGAAGCACAGACGCAGTATGATGTGGATTACGTCCTCATGCGCTTAGCTGAAGTCATGCTAAATTATGCGGAGACGGCGAACGAAACAGGCGATTTGGCGACAGCTGAACAACTGTTGATTGCACTCCGAGAAAGAGCCGGCATTGAAGCAGGAGCAGACGGGAAATATGGTCT
>DXCW01000201.1 GCA_019115805.1 Candidatus Sphingobacterium stercorigallinarum | reverse complement strand
GGGGAAACGGAAATTATTGGGAGCGGTACTGGGCCGGTATTCGGAATTGCACAGTGTTTATTGCGAATATTGATCAGGCAGCGGTGTCTTCGGAAAGTAATCGTAGACGCTGGAAAGCAGAAGCTCATTTGTTACGCGCTTATTATTACCACGAATTATTAAAATGGTACGGCGCGGTGTTGCCGATCATGCGTGAGCCGATGGAGTTCGACGCTGATTTCTCCTCCATTCAGAAGCCCTCCTATTATGAGCTGACGGCGTTCATACTGGAGGATTGTGAAGTGGCCTTAGGAATCGAGGAATTACCCTGGGCCATTACCCAGCAAGGTGAAGCGCACCGGATTACCAAGGCGGTGGCGGAAGCCATCCGTTCGAAAGTGATATTGTTTGCGGCCAGCCCGCAAAATAATGCTGGAGAAAACCTATGGGAAGAGGCTTATCAGATCAACAAAACGGCGTTGACTAGTCTTCGGGAAAATGGTTATCGTTTATACAATCAGGTCAACTATCCCCAAACCTATCAATCCGATCGTTCGTATTTCGGTCCCGACAACAATGAAAACGCCGCGCTATACAATGAGTATTTTACTCAAAATATGCAATTTTCCGGCACTCGGGTAGACCGTGAAACCATTTGGCAAAGCCGTGATGGGCAAGGACAAATCTGGAATATCGATGGGATTGGCGCGCAAGATGGCTACAAGACGGGAACGTGTCCCACACAGGAGTTGGTCGATGCCTATGAAACAATAGATGGTCAACCTATATTGGATTTGGAGAAGCCCTATCTGGATGAAAAGCACCTGGAGCCGAACTACAATAAAGAGAATACACTTTACGATCCCGCAGATCCATATGCGAACCGAGACCCACGCTTCTACGCAAGTATTTATTATAACGGTTCTAAACGCTACGCGTTTTGGAATTTCGCTGAAGTGAAAGAGTCTCCGGAAAATTATCCTGCTGCTATGGGCGCCAGAACACGAGTGATTGCCACCTATGTCGGCGAACCGCAGACAGGAATCCATCGGACGGATCGTGCGGCCACACGCACCGGATATTACCAGCGAAAATATCTACATCCCACTGCCGCGAGCAATAATAATGTAGGAGGTGCGCATGCTAAACTTTTCCGCTTAGCCGAGGTCATTTTGAATTTTGCTGAAGCTGCTGCTCATGCCGGACATCTGGATGAGGCACGCCAGGCGGTTAATGAAATTCGGCAACGGGTTGGTATGCCGGATTTACAGACCGATCTCGACCAAGAAGAAATGATTCGTAGGGTTCGGCAGGAACGGCGCGTGGAGTTAGCCTTTGAAGAGAATCGCTTTTTCGATGTACGCCGTTGGGCATCGCCAGGAGAAGATTTGTCCGCAACAGACAAGTGGTTGACGGCGGCAGATATTCGTAGAACAGCCGATGGTATATACAGCTACGGACGTCGGCTGATCCGAGAAACAGAACGCAGAAACTACACCAATCGATTCCTATGGCTTCCGGTTCCGCTTCAAGAAGCAAATCGTTTGCACTCCATTACAGGCGAAAATTGGCAAAATCCAGGTTGGTAAATCGTATAAAAAAAAGATGATGAAACATCAATCGTTACACTACATATGTTTGTTGCTCGGCCTGTTTTTGAACAGCATGGCCCTGCATGCACAACAGGATTCCTCTGCATTAAAAGGACAGGTTGTCGATGAATACGGCAGCCCTATTGATGCGGTGCAAATTACAGGTGTCATCGGAACATGGGGAACCGCTACAACGGCAGACGGGCTGTTCCATCTGGATCAGCAAAGGCTAGGAGAGGCGTTTACAGTGGAAAAAGAAGGGTTTGCTAGTCAGTCGGCACGTTTCGATGATCCGCAATCATTAACCATTACGCTCTACCGAGACGCACACCACTTGGACAAAGTCATCGACTTGGGATATGTGACGACCCGCCAACGTGCATTAACCGGCGCTGTGTCGACGGTATCGGGCGCCGAATTGGAACGTCATCCGGTGGCTAACCTGAGTCAAACTTTTGCAGGACGGTTGGCCGGGCTGACGACACAGGAAACCTTCTCAGAGCTCTCCAGAGCGCAGACCGATTTATTTATTCGGGGGTTGTCTTCCGCTCGAAAGGGAGATCCTTTGGTGATCATTGACGGGATACCCACCTCGTACAATAGCAATCAATCGTTAGAATACATCTCTCCGAATGAAATCGAGTCTATATCGGTTCTTAAAGATGCCTCGACTCAAGCCATTTACGGCATGCAAGGTGCAAATGGGGTCATTGTCGTCCGTACGAAACGTGGGCGAAAGGGACCGGTAGACGTGCAGGTGCGTTTAGATCAATCGTTGCAACAAGTGACCACCAAACCTCTTATGTATGCTTCAGCCGAATACGCTGAAATGATGAACCAAGCGGGGGTCAACGATGGGCTGGGAGCGTATAGCCAGTTTTCGGAGGAAGCCATCGAGAATTTTCGATCGGGCGTGCAGTCTGAGCTGTACCCGAACCAAAATTGGTACGACCGATACATGAAAAACTTAGCATCCATGCAACGGGTGGGCGTCAACGTGAATGGCGGTAATGATAAAATAACGTATTTCTC
>DXCW01000034.1 GCA_019115805.1 Candidatus Sphingobacterium stercorigallinarum | reverse complement strand
TGACACAGATCATAAACGCAGACACCGAAGTGTTGAACGAAAAACGCTCGATATCGTCTTGGGCCTTTTTTATAATTTTATGCAGGGCTTTCAGTTCCGATTTGGTCGGTTTATCGTCCGAGACATCCAAGCCTCCCTCGGCATTATGAAACAGACGCCAGACCTTACGCAAAAATTTATATACCCCTTCGATACCATTGGTATTCCATGGCTTAGATTGTTCTAGTGGCCCCAAAAACATTTCGTATAATCGCAACGTATCGGCACCAAATTGTTCTACAATGTCGTCTGGGTTGACCACATTAAATTTGGATTTAGACATCTTTTCGACTTCCGCTCCACATACATAACGTCCATCTTCTAAGATGAACTCTGCGTGCTCAAACTCGGGTCTGAAGGACTTAAACGCCTCGAGATCCAAGATATCGTGATGTACAATATTCACATCGACATGTAAAGGCGCCGTGTTGTATTGCTCTTTCAACCCGTAAGAAACAAAGGTATTGCTACCCGAACCGTCCGCATTTAACACACGATAAACGAAATTGCTTCGCCCTTGAATCATACCTTGATTGATCAATTTCTTGAAGGGTTCCTCACTGGAGTGATAACCCAAATCTTTAAGAAACTTATTCCAAAAGCGTGAGTACAGCAAATGCCCCGTAGCGTGCTCAGATCCACCAATATATAAATCTACATCTTGCCAATAATCCACCGCTTCCCGCGATACAAACTCGCTCTCATTGGCCGGATCCATATAGCGTAGCCAGTACCATGACGAGCCGGCCCAACCCGGCATCGTGCTGAGCTCGTAATCGTATTGATCTTGGTATTTCCACCCCGTTGCGCGGCCCAAAGGGGGCTCACCGGTTTCAGTTGGCAAATATTTATCAACCTCTGGCAACAACAGCGGCAAATCGTGCTCTTCGATCAGCTTCGGCAATCCATCTTCAAAATAAACCGGCACCGGTTCACCCCAATAACGTTGACGACCGAAAATAGCGTCCCGCATGCGGTAGTTAATCGTTGCTTTGCCTTTGCCCGATGACTCCAGTTCTTGGATAAGGGTAGTTACGGCATCTTGATACCTCATTCCGTTGATCAATCCGGAATTGATATACGTCCCTTCTTTGGTGGGATCAGCCTGCTCACTGATGTCTTGCTGGTCAGAAACCACGATGATGGGAAGCTCGAAGTGCTTCGCAAATAAATAATCCCGCTGATCCCCGGATGGCACGGCCATTACAGCACCTGTTCCGTAGCTTGCCAGCACATAATCTGCAATCCAGATCGGCACATCCTCCCCGGTCAATGGATGAATCGCGTACGCGCCGGTGAAGGCCCCTGAAACGGTCTTGGTGTCCGCCATTCTATCGAGTTCGGATTTCTTAGAAGTGCGCTCTCGATAATGTTCGATCTGCGCCCGCTGCTCGTCCGTAGTCAAACTATCCACCAATTCGTGTTCGGGAGCGAGCACAAGAAAACTCACGCCATATAGGGTATCCACCCGTGTTGTAAACACCTCAATTTGCTGTTCAACACCTTTCAAATCAAACTTAACGGTCGCCCCAACGGATTTCCCGATCCAGTTCTTCTGCATCTCTATCAGCGGTTCAGGCCAATCCACCTCCTCTAATCCTTTAAGCAAGCGATCGGCATAGGCTGTGATACGCATCGACCACTGCATCATCTTTTTTTGCTCCACTGGATATCCCCCGCGCTCCGAAACCCCGTTTACGACTTCGTCGTTCGCCAACACCGTGCCCAATGCGGCGCACCAATTCACGGTACTTTCACGCAAATACGCTAAACGGTATTTTAACAGTTCGACTTCCTGATCACGCGCTTCCAAATCTCGCCATTGCTTGGCACTAAAATCACGCACGTCGGCGTCGCATGCGGCCTTTAGGTTAGCGGTTCCCGCTGTATTTAATTGTTCAATTAAGGTAGAAATCGGCTCGGCACGATCTGCATCCAAGTTATACCAAGAATCGAATAACTTCATAAAGATCCACTGCGTCCATTTATAATAAGTAGGGTCCGATGTTCGGATCTCCCGACTCCAGTCAAACGAAAAGCCGATCCGGTCAAGTTGCTCCCGGTAGCGCTTTATATTCGTGTCTGTAGTGACCGCTGGATGTTGTCCAGTTTGAATCGCGTATTGCTCGGCGGGCAATCCGAACGAGTCATATCCCATGGGATGCAACACGTTGTATCCCTTAAGCCGTTTAAAACGCGAGAAAATATCTGAAGCGATATAGCCTAGCGGGTGCCCCACGTGCAACCCCGCTCCGGAAGGATAAGGAAACATATCCAGCACATAATACTTTGGCTTGTCGCTTGATGTTGACGTTTTAAAAGTTTGGTGCTCCGCCCAGAAATTTTGCCACTTCTTTTCAATAGATTGGTGATTATACTCCATTTTTAAAATATAAAAGCATGCTACAAGGAACTGCGAAATTAGCTATTTTAAGAGAATTTCACCACAAAAGTTTTCCATACTAAACAATAAATTCAGATATTCGCTGTTAGAGAATTAGCGAAAGCCAACCTGTTACGTCGTATTTGGACAGACAGGGGGAATCCACTCAACAAAATGAAGTTCGGCGAATTGAACAGAATTCGTTACTTTCGCAATTAAATCGAATAACACTTAAACTAAATGCCAGTGATCGAACAGGGTTCACCAAGGAAGAAGACGAAATCAGTATATGTGTCCACCGTCATTAGTATTGCGCTCGTTCTATTGATGACCGGCTTGCTCGGCCTGATATTAGTACATGCAAAAAACCTTTCTCGTTACGTCAAAGAAAACATTGTATTGAATGTAATCGTGAACGATAATGTGAGTGAGGGCGATGTTTTATCGCTGCAAAAAGACTTGGAAAAAGACGATTTTGTGCTCCGATCCGAATACGTCAGTAAGGAACTTGCGGCCAAGAACTTGAAAGAGGATCTCGGCGAGGACTTCGTTGAGTATCTCGGGCGGAATCCGCTTTTGCCGTCTATCGACATCTATTTAAAAGAACAATACGCCAACACCGATAGCATTCAAATGTTTATTAATAAGGTGGGGAAAAACAACCGAATCAAAGAAGTGGTTTTCCAAGAGTCGCTGATCGACATGGTGAATAAGAATATACGCATCATTGGAATTGTTATTCTCGCTTTCACGGCGATCCTGTTGATTATTGCTGTGGCGTTAATCAACAACACCATTCGTTTAGCCATCTATTCACAACGCTTTTTGATCAAAAGCATGCAATTGATTGGAGCGACACGAAGTTTCATCCGCCGCCCATACATCTTCTATGGAATTGCACACGGTTTAATCGGCGCATTGATCGCCATCTTGCTGCTTATTTTAACCCTACAGTTCGCACAGAAACAAGTACCCGAACTGGTTTTCCTACGAGACTGGTTTGAATTCGCCATGATTTTTGTCATCGTGATTATCTTGGGTATTTTAATATCAGGAGCAAGCACCTATTTCGCAGTGACGAAATATTTACGCGCCAAATCAGCTAGCCTGTATCGCTAAACGAATCAATTCAAACAGCACATGAGCCAAACACAAAAAAAATCGAAGCCGATTCAACGCCACGCGAGCAAAAGTGGTTTCGCGTTTCAAAAAATAAATTACCAACTCTTTCTTGCGGCAATTGCCGTCGTCATTGTGGGCTTCCTATTGATGATGGGAACCGAGGATATTTACAGTTTCACCAAGATTACCCTAGCGCCTTTAGTTGTAGTTTTAGGCTTTGGGCTGGGATTTGTCGCTATTTTATACAAACCGAAAAACAAAGACAAAGCAGAATAGTTGAATGAGTTACCTAGAAGCGATTATCCTGGCCATTATAGAAGGCCTTACTGAATATCTCCCTATTTCCTCTACCGCACACATGGGCTTTACAGCCGCATTAATGGGGATGGAAGAATCCGAATACTTAAAGATGTTCCAAGTTTCCATACAGTTCGGAGCCATTCTGGCTGTTGTGGTGCTCTACTGGAAACGATTCTTTGATTTTAGCAATCTTAAATTCTACTACAAGCTCGCCATTGCCGTTATTCCCGCCTTGGTGCTGGGAAAACTGTTCGACGAAAAGATCGAAGCTGTCCTGGACAATCAAATCGCGATTTCTACGGTGTTGGTCTTGGGCGGTGTGGTGCTATTATTTGTTGACAAGTGGTTTAAAAACCCGACCATCGTCGATGAAAAGGAAATCCCCGTAAAGAAAGCATTCATTATCGGTTTTTGGCAATGTTTGGCGATGATGCCAGGAACCTCCCGTTCGGCCGCCTCTATTATCGGCGGACTTACCCAGGGACTAAACCGGAAAGCCGCCGCTGAATTTTCCTTCTTCTTGGCCGTGCCTACAATGCTAGCGGTCACTGTATACTCCGTTTTTGTCAAGACGTGGGGAGAAGGTACAGCGAATGCCCAAAAAGGCTACGAGATGATATTGGCATCTAACGACACGATTTGGACTTTTATTATCGGGAATATCGTCGCCTTTATTGTAGCGATGGTGGCTGTAAAAACATTCATCAATGTATTGACCAAATACGGATTTCGATTTTGGGGTTGGTACCGAATTGTGATCGGTATCGCATTACTGATTTTCTTTTACTATTTCCAATAAGTGCATGTCTAGTTAAGAAAAAGGTCAAACCAATCGCCCTGCGATTTTGGGTTGCATCGGCCTGCATGTAAAATAATATTCCTATTTTTGCAAAAAATTAACGTTTGGGTAGCGGATGAGGCATCAGCTAATCGGCACCCGCATTATAGAAAATAGACAGCTTAATGGATTATAAAACGGACGAGCGGGTTACGCCCCCTTTCACTTTCGCCGAAGGGGAAGTGTTACTGATCGACAAACCTTTAGAGTGGACTAGCTTTGATGTTGTAGGCAAATTGCGTAACAGCATTAAACCATTGAAAGTTAAGGTCGGTCACGCCGGCACCTTGGATCCTTTAGCTACCGGGCTATTGATTGTGTGTACCGGAAAGATGACCAAACAAATCGATGGTTTTCAGGCCGAGGAAAAAGAATATACCGGCACCATAACACTCGGAGCTACAACCCCCTCCTACGATTTAGAAACCGAAATTGACGCGCATTTCCCAACCGAACACATCACGCCGGAAAAAATCCATGCAGCTGCACAAAGTTTTATTGGCTTACAGCAACAATATCCTCCAGCTCATTCGGCGATCAAGATTGGCGGGGAACGCGTGTACGAGAAAGCCAGACGAGGTGAAACGGTCGAATTGAAAGCGCGTACGGTAGAAATTCGCGGCTTCGATATCACTGCGATCGAGATGCCGGTCGTACACTTTAAAATCACCTGTAGCAAAGGCACCTATATTCGTTCCATCGCGCACGACATTGGTCAAGTGCTGAAATCCGGAGCCCACCTCTCCTCCTTAAGACGCACTAAGAGCGGTAATTTCCATGTAAATGACGCGTGGAATCTGCAAGAATTGATTGCTAGGGTAAAACAAACTAAAACAAGCGCGGACAAATAAGTGATAACGAAAACATGAAAATATACAGAAACTTAGATGAATTTGAACCGCTCGATTACGCCATAGTCACTATTGGAACATTCGACGGGGTGCATGTAGGGCACCAAAAAATTCTGAACAAGTTGACCGAACTCGCCAAAGACAATACCGGGGAAACCGTCCTACTTACTTTCTATCCGCATCCTCGCTTGATCATCAACCCTGATGATGAAAGTCTTCGGTTGATCAATGACATCCAGGAAAAAGTACAGCGATTAGCCTTTTCAGGAGTGGACCATTTGATCATTACACCATTCACTCGAGATTTCTCGAATCAATCTCCCGAGGAATACATTTCCAAAGTACTGGTCAATAAAATCGGTTGCAAACGTATTGTTATCGGCTACGATCATCACTTTGGAAAAAACCGTTCAGGAACCATCAATGACCTGATCGACAACGCATCCATTTACGACTACACCGTGGAGGAGATTGCCGAACAAGACATCGAGGATGTGGCCGTATCCTCCACCCGCATTCGGGAATCCTTGATCAAAGGGGATATTCAAACGGCAAACAAATATTTAGGCTATCATTTTGAGTTGACCGGCACCGTGATTCGAGGAGATCAGATCGGGAGAGAAATCGGTTTTCCTACCGCGAATCTACATGTTCACGAGCGCCATAAATTGATTCCCGCTTATGGTATTTATGCCGTTGAAGCAGAAATTTTCCCCCGAACCTCGGAGGTCGTATCCGGCGACTATTTTCAACCGCAACCTGAACGCATTGCGCACGGTATGTGTTATATCGGCACACGGCCCACGGTGGACGGCATGAATCGAAAGATCGAAGTCAATCTATTGGACTTTAACGACGACCTCTATAGCAAGACGATCCGAATTAAATTTCTTGAGTTCATTCGTCACGATCAGTGGTTTGAGAGTTTAGAACTCATGCAGGAGCAAATCAAACTGGACGAAATAGCGATACGTGACTTTTTCGAAAAAAAAGATACCGGAAGCAGCAACTGACCCCGCAGCACAGCTAGTGGATCGCAGGTCGGACCGACCTGCCCACTGTACTTTCAAAGACGTTTGATGAGGTCATCCGCGCAATCCTAACACCTAAACTCAAGCATTAGATCAAGCCAAACAAATCACTTACTCCTAATACCTTACGGCAGGTAAATCCTTCTGCATACTTGACTTGAATGGATCGACCAAATTCCATGGCCCGTGCTCGCGTTGAGGCCATAAAATCGGGATTCGATATATAGGTCCCCGGTTGGTCATCCTCTTCACTCACATTAAATTGAGAGGTATAGGCCAAAATGGAACGTTCCTTAACGTCCCAGTAATCGCTAATATCCACTAAAATATCTGGCTGAATATATTTATCCTGAATCAGTTGCAATTGTAGACGCGGTCGAAAAGCATCCTGTGGGATGCCATCTAATGCCGTGACGATACGGCGGAGACCCGATAAAAATAATGCGTCATTGACCAACTGACTCGCTCTTCCATGATCCGGGTGACGATCCTCCCAAGCGTTGGTTACGACGATTTCTGGTTGATACTTACGAATTGTGCGAATGATCGCCAACTGCTCCTCTTCACTGTTTTTAAAAAATCCATCTCGAAGCCTGAGGTTCTCACGTACCGCAACGCCGAGAATTTCCGCCGCTTTTTTCGCTTCGGACATCCGTATTTCAGCCGAACCTCGGGTACCCAGTTCGCCTTGCGTCAAGTCCACCACCCCCACTTTTCGCCCCTCATTTACGTATCGTGCAATGATTCCCCCGGCGCCAAGTTCGGCATCATCTGGGTGCACCGTCATCACTAAAAGATCGAGTTTCATCGTATGTTATTTTTGCACAAAAGTACGATTAATTCGCCTACAATTCGTCATTTAAGAGTGCTTCTATCCGATTGTGGACCTTTTTTGACATTGGACTGGTCAGCGAATAGAAATGATCCACCACCTCGCCTTGTTTGTTGATTAAATATTTATGAAAATTCCATAAAGGCGCTTTTCCGATCCGCCCATTTTGCTGAATATCCGACAAATATTTATAAATGGGATCCGTGTATTTCCCCACCACGTGAATACGCTTAAAAACAGGGAAGCTCACTTGCTGATTGACCCGGCAATACGTTTCTAAATTTCTCCCTGTCAGCGGTTCTTGATTGCTAAAACTGTTGGAAGGAAAGGCGAGAATTTCGAAACCCATCTCCTGATATCTACGATAAAGATGTTCCAAGCTTTTGAATTGCCGACTAAAAAAGCACTGGCTGGCAGTGTTGACGACGAGCAACACTTTACCTCGAAAATCACGTAAAGATTTCTTCCGCCCATTAAAATCTAAGGCGTCGAAGTCGTAAATGGTAGCTTTCATAATGCGGTCAATTAACGGTTAGCAACGGGGCGCGAGCGTTCGTATTCGCGAATGATATTTTCTATTTCATAATCTTCTTTCGGATCGTACGTACTTTTCAAATCGTGACCAAATATTTTTGCAAATCCCTGAAAAAGGAAGGCTGAGACATTACCCTTCATATCCCGAACCAAATCGTAACTGGTATTACCCGTTTGTCTTTCAATCAATTTGATCAGTATTTTACCTTGAGAAACACTCAAATTTTTCACCTCTGAAGTGATTTTTTCCTTGATCTCCCGCTCGCAGTCTTTTATCAATCGTTTTTCCTCGCGGCGAGAATTGGCGATCGCCAAATCCCGGTCCAGTTGCTCGTATCGCTTTTGCGCATAAATGGCGTAGGGCAATACACGGATGACGTTGCGTTTCAACCGCAAGTATTTTTGCCGCTCGGTCGGCGAACTAAAAGTACGGCGGGCATACACCACGACCTCCTCGATCGGAAACCAAGGGACGACCTCTCCATTATCTAATGTCGTGGTGGCATAATGCTCCACAACTTCTGGCTTTCCTGCTCCATAGTGGGGCTTCACTAAAGTCTGAGCCTGAATAACGGTATTAAAAAACACCAAACTCAACAGTCCAAAAACCCACTTTATAATGCGTCCACACATAGTCAAAATAATAACCCGTATGTGATAAATCTAAATTTTATTCCGTATATTTATAAATTACCACGCACTAAATTCCCACGCGGAACTTGTGCCCAATAAATATAATAATAATTTTGATTACATCGTTAGCATTTGCATTTTTATGGAAGAATATGTGATTGATACTGAGGCTGAAAATAAAGAAATCCGTAAAAGATACCGCGCATTGCTACGGGCATGCAAACCCACTCTTCAAAAGGGGGATAAACAGCAAATAAGAAAGGCCTTTGATCTCTCGCTGGAAAGTCACAAAGATATGCGTCGCAAATCGGGCGAACCGTATATTTATCATCCGATCGCAGTAGCACAGATTGCAGCCGAAGAGATCGGACTTGGCACGACCTCTATTGTTTGCGCACTGCTGCACGATGTGGTAGAAGATACCAGTGTCACCCTGCAAGAGATTGAAGAGCTCTTCGGTAAGAAAGTCGTACGTATCATTGACGGGCTGACCAAAATATCGGGGATATTTGACCCCAATAGTTCGATGCAGGCGGAAAACTTCCGAAAAATGCTTCTTACGCTCGCGGACGATGTTCGCGTCATCCTGATCAAACTGGCCGATCGACTGCACAATATGCGCACGATGGAGTTTATGGCCCGTCATAAGCAGTTAAAAATCGCATCGGAGACCAGTTATCTGTACGCACCACTAGCGCACCGTCTCGGCCTGTACGCCATTAAATCGGAGCTCGAAGATCTGTCGATGAAGTTTACCGATCCAGACACGTATAAATTCATCGCTAAAAAATTAAACGAGAAGAAGGCCGAACGAGAGAAGTTTGTGGCCGACTTCATTGGACCAATTCAAGAGATACTTACTGCTGAAGGCATAAAAGCATCGGTATTTGGTCGCCCCAAATCGATTCACTCGATTTGGAATAAAATGCGAAAAAAATCCATTCCATTCGAAGAAGTTTACGATTTGTTCGCCATTCGGATCATTATCGATACCGACGACGAAAAGGAAAAAACGGAATGTTGGAAGGTCTATTCGATTGTCACGGACCTGTACCGACCTAATCCCGATCGTTTAAGAGATTGGATTTCTTCGCCCAAAGCAAACGGATATGAGTCTCTTCACACCACCGTTATGGGCCCCCGTGGGCAGTGGGTCGAGGTGCAAATACGAACCAAACGCATGAATGAGATCGCTGAAAAGGGATTTGCAGCGCACTGGAAATATAAAGAATCCAATTCCGATAGCGGATTGGATCAATGGATCCAAAAGGTTCGTGAAATCCTGAGCAATCCCGAACCAAATGCGTTGGATTTTGTGGACGATTTCAAGATGAATCTGTTCTCTGATGAAATTTTCATTTTCACACCGAAAGGAACGCTCGTTCAGCTCCCGAATGGCGCCACCGCTTTGGACTTTGCTTTTGAAATCCACACCGATATTGGCGCGACTTGCATTGGAGCGAAGGTAAACCACAAACTTGTTCCGCTCAGTCAAGAACTTCAAAATGGCGATCAGGTCGAAATTATCACCTCAGCTAAACAAACGCCAAAAGAAGACTGGCTCTCCTTTGTGGTGACTGCGAAGGCGAAATCGAAAATTAAGAGTTCATTAAAAGAAGAAAAAAGACGTATCGCCGAAGACGGGAAAGAGATCTTAGAACGGAAGCTTAAATCGCTGAAGATTACCTATAACACGGAGAACATCAATAAAATTGCGAATTATTTTAAATACCCCAGTTCTCAGGAACTTTTCTACAATGTAGCCAAAGGCAACATTGACATGAAAAATCTCCGTGATTTTGTCGCCAATGAACGTTCTGAGGATGCCAACCAGAATCAGTTTCAATCCCACATCAACGGATTGGTCGAGAAAATCAATAAAAAGGATGACACCATTTTAATTGGCGATGATTACCAAAAAGTAGACTATACCTTAGCCCCCTGTTGTAATCCTATTCCTGGGGATGATATTTTTGGCTTCCTCACGGTAAATGATGGCATCAAAATACACCGGACGAGTTGCCCAAACGCCTCGAAATTGATGGCCAACTACGGCTACCGCATACTCAAAGCACGTTGGGCATCGCTGCTTAACACCGTTGCGTTTCTCACCGGATTAAAAGTCATCGGAATCGATGACGTGGGGTTAGTAAACCGAATTACAACCGTTATTTCCCACGATTTCAATGTCAACATTCGTTCACTTGCCATTTCCAGTAATGAAGGCATTTTCGAAGGTGACATCATGGTTTTTGTGAACGACACCGCGCAGCTGGATAAACTCATCAAACACCTCAAACAAATCCAGGGTGTGACTGGGGTGACCCGCTATGAGTCGGAGCATAAAGACTGACAGGGCGCTGACATTTTCTATCGTCATTACGCCACATATTTGGTAATTTTGGACTTTTAACAACAAGCCTTATGAAACAGGGTGAAAACTACGAAACAGTAAAAAAGATATTTGAAGCTTACCTAGAAAACAAAAACCTTAGGAAGACACCGGAACGCTATGCGATCTTAGAGGAAATTTATTCTCGCTCGGACCACTTTGACGTGGAATCGCTTTACATCCACATGAAAAACAAGAAATACAGGGTGTCTCGTGCAACAGTGTACAATACCCTTGAACTTTTAGTCTCATGCGATTTGGTGACCAAGCATCAGTTCGGTAGGAATATGGCGCAATTTGAAAAATCGTTTGGTTTCAAACAACACGACCATGTGATTTGTATCGAGTGCAACAAAGTTGTGGAATTCTGTGATCCTCGAATCCATCAAATACAAACGATGATTGGCGATTTACTAAATTTCGACATCAAACACCACTCGCTAAACCTCTACGGTATCTGCGCGGATTGCCGTAAAACCAAGCCCCATGCCGAGCCCACTGAAGCGGAAACGGTAATTTCAAATTAATTTAACAAACGGCAAATTAATATATACCTTTGTTCGGAAAAAGGCTTCATTTACTCCCTTTTTCCGAATTTTGCGTTTTAATTCGTGAACAGACAAATAAATTTTAACTAATAATTTCAATAAGACTATGCAAGTTGATGTGCTTTTGGGGTTGCAGTGGGGTGATGAAGGTAAAGGTAAAATTGTAGATGTATTTTGCCCGAAATATGATTTAATTGCACGTTTTCAAGGCGGACCCAATGCGGGACACACTTTGGAATTCGACAATAAGAAATTTGTACTCAATACCATCCCCTCTGGAATATTCAATGAAGATACGCTGAACCTCATTGGCAATGGCGTGGTAATTGATCCCATCATTTTAAAACGGGAGCTAGATAACCTGAAGGCGGCTGGCTTTGACCCCGTAGGCAACGGAACATTGGTTATCGCCCGCAAAGCACACCTGATCCTCCCGACCCACCAACTACTTGATGCGGCTTCGGAATCCAAAATGGGAAAAGGAAAAATAGGCTCGACGTTGAAAGGAATCGGTCCTACCTATATGGACAAAACAGGTCGGAACGGGTTACGTGTCGGGGACACTACCTTAGATGATTTCCAGCAGCGCTACGAGAAGTTAAAACAAAAGCATTTATCCATGCTTGCGCATTATGGAGAAATCCCAGATTTTTCTGAGAAAGAACAGGCATTTATGGAAGCGATCGAATTTTTACGCAGCATTCCACAAGTAGATTCCGAGCATCTTGTCAATCAATACTTACGTGATGGTAAACGCGTACTGGCAGAGGGCGCACAGGGCACGTTATTGGATGTAGACTTCGGTTCCTATCCATTCGTTACCTCGTCCAACACCACCACTGCGGGTGCCTGCACTGGATTGGGGATAGCTCCACGCACCATCGGTGAGGTATATGGAATTTTCAAGGCCTATGCTACACGTGTGGGTGGCGGACCATTCCCCACTGAGCTGCATGACCAGACTGGAGAAAGCTTACGTCAGCTTGGTCACGAATTCGGTGCGACAACGGGCCGGGCTCGCCGAACCGGCTGGATCGATCTACCCGCATTGAAATATGCCATCATGATTAACGGCGTCACCGAATTAATTATGATGAAGGCAGATGTATTGGACACCTTCGAAGATATTTATGTGTGTACGCACTATAAATATCAAGGCGAAACCATAGATTACATGCCTTACGAGATCATCACCAACCAGCCCCAGCCCGTGTTGAAAAAGATCAAGGGATGGAACCAAGACACGACTGGGATTTCCAGTAAAGATGAAATACCTCAGGCCCTAAACGATTACATCGCTTATTTAGAACAAGAATTGCAGGTGCCGATTAAATATTTATCCGTCGGACCAGATAGAAAACAAACCATAGCGTTATAAAGTTATGGCAGAAGCCATATTTGAAACGGATCTTGGACCATTCCTTAGCAAAGCGCTAGAATGGTCCAAGTCTTTTCGGCAGGTTGCATTATTTCAGTCGAATGATTTTTCCGATCCCTACGGAAAGCTGTCTTTACTGATGGCGGTGGATGCCGCTGCTGAATTTTCGGCACTTGCAGGAAAAGCACTAGAAGGGTTAAATGCCTTTCGTAATGCCTACCCCAACCAATGGCTTCCTGGTTTTTTGGCCTATGACCTCAAAAATGAGATTGAAGCGCTTAGTAGTCGGCATGAAGACCGACTGGACTTCCCTGATGCCTATTTTTTTGTCCCTAAAATTATCATTCGAACGGTTGGAGACGATATTGCTATTCGAGCGGACAACCCGGTCGCTATTTTCCAGGCGATCGATCAAACGAAGCTTACTTCTTCAACTCACCGCTTCCAAGGCACCCTTAAAACCAGAATGAATAAACAGGCCTATAGCCAGGCGTTCGACCAGCTTCGAGGTCACATTAAAAAAGGAGATATCTACGAGGCCAATTTATGTCAGGAATTTTTCGCAACGGATAGTGAGCTTCAGCAACCCGAACTGTTCTACCAAGCATTAAATCGAATCTCCCCCACCCCTTTTTCGGCTTATTTTAAATGGAACAGCCGCTATATCTTTTGTGCTTCACCCGAACGGTTCCTAGCAAAACGTGGAAAACAATTGATTTCTCAGCCAATCAAAGGTACGGCTCCACGTGGTCAGACGCCTGAGGAAGATGAGCGATTGAAACTGCAATTGCTCCATAGCCAAAAGGAAAAAGCCGAAAACGTGATGATTGTCGATTTGGTTCGTAACGACTTAACTCGGAGTGCTACACCTGGCTCTGTGCATGTGGCAGAGAAATTAGCGGTTTACAGTTTTCAACAAGTACATCAAATGATCTCTACGGTGATCTGTGAGCAACACCCGGCATTAAGCGAAACACAAGTGATCGAGCACACCTTCCCACCCGGCTCCATGACGGGGGCACCGAAAATTTCTGCCATGCGTTTATGCGATCAATTTGAGGCCTCCCGGCGAGGTGTATACTCCGGTTCCATCGGGTATTTTGCGCCTGACGGCGATTTTGACTTTAACGTAGTGATACGTAGCGTATTGTACAACGCCGACAAGCGCTATCTGTCCTTTCATACTGGAAGCGCCATCACGATTGACGCCAATGCGGAACACGAATACCAAGAATGCTACACTAAAGCTTCTGCGATATTTCAAGCTTTGGGACAAAATCTTTAAACACATTATCCGGATATCCCTAAAAATTAAGTTATTTTTTCAATAAAAGCTGAAATTTATTAACATTTTGTTATTTTTGTCTAGAGCATGAACGATGCGTCAATCACGCGGTACTTTTTGCGCCAAAATTTAATTATTATCATATTTAAATGGGACGACATATTTTAAAAAGAGAACAAGCAATTACCTTTGTAAAGGAGACCTTTACGGTGGGATTGAAAAAAGCATTAAACTTAATCCCCATATCCTCCCCTCTGGTTGTGTTAGATGGAACCGGCATCAATGATGATCTCAATGGAATCGAACGTCCAGTATCGTTCCCAATCAAATCGTTATCCGATCAGCGTGCCGTCGTGGTGCATTCATTAGCGAAATGGAAACGCATTCGTCTAAAAGAACTAGAAATCGAACCGGGTGAAGGAATTCTAACCGACATGCGGGCACTTCGACCTGATGAGGATTATTCTCCCATCCACTCGATTTACGTCGACCAATGGGATTGGGAACATTGCATTCATCCGGAAAATAGAACGTTGGATTTTCTACTCCAAACTGTGAATAAGATTTATGGCGTCATCTACGACACCGAACAAATTGTGGCCTCCAAATACCCGAACGCAAAAGCCACACTTCCCAAAGAAATCCATACGATTTCGGCAGAGGAACTGTTGAATAAATACCCTAGCCTAACGGCCAAACAGCGGGAGAACGCCATCTGTAAAGAATATGGGGCAGTATTCGTATACGGCATCGGTGGACATTTGTCCAATGGCGAACCCCACGATGGACGCGCTGCAGACTACGACGATTGGAGCACCGATAACCAGCAGGGATATCGGGGACTAAATGGAGATATTTTGGTCTGGAACCCCGTATTGGAATCTGCGTTTGAGCTTTCCTCAATGGGTATACGTGTGGACAAGCAAGCCTTGCTCACCCAATTGGAAATTCGGAATAGCTTAGAACGCCAACATTTAACGTTTCATCAGATGCTGCTGAACGACGAACTTCCTGAATCGATCGGTGGTGGCATTGGTCAATCGCGGATTTGTATGTTTATGCTCAAGTTACAGCATATCGGGCAAGTTCAGGTTAGCATATGGGATCCCAATAAATGCGAGGAGCTCGCCTCTTCCGGTGTTCAGTTGTTATAAACTGAATCGATCGTTTGAGTCATCGACCTTATTCGTATAATTCGCATTAAAAATAATACTAACTTTATTAGCATTAATAAACAGTTAGTATTATTTTTGTCTTATGGAGGTGACTGAGTTCGCAATTGTTGATATTGAAACAACCGGTGGTTATGCCGCAGCTGCGGATATCACCGAAATCGCGATCTTGATTTTTAATGGCGAGCAAGTCATCGATCGCTATAGCTCATTGGTTCGTCCCGAACACAGCATCCCGCCTTACATAGAAGCTTTGACCGGTATATCAAATGAAATGGTTGCCGAAGCACCGCTTTTTAAGGACATAGCTGGCGAGGTGTTGTCGTTTTTAAATGGACGTGTTTTTGTGGCTCATAACGTTCATTTTGATTATTCTTTCCTCCAAGCTGCTCTGCAAAAATCAGGTTTGACTTGGAAAGCTGCAAAACTTTGCACCGTCCGGCTATCCAAGCACATCTTTCCTAATCTGCCCTCTTACAGCCTGGGCAAACTGTGTGGTCGTCTGGGTATTCCCATTTCTAATCGTCACCGAGCCGAAGGGGACGCCACAGCAACCGCTATCCTATTCCAGCGGATTTTTAGTGCCGATAAAGAAGGACTTCTCAAAAAATTGGTCAAACACCACGCTAAAGAACAGCGGCTACCGACCCATATTTCTGCAGACGTTTGGGACACGCTGCCCCACACAGCGGGCATATATCAATTCTGGGATCGAAATGGGAAAATCATTTATATTGGCAAAGCCAAAAATATACGTAAACGGGTTTTGGGCCACTTTACCGGAAACAATCCGGGACAAAAGCGCCAACAATTCATCAACGAGATCACGGACATCACGTATGAGGAAACAGGAACTGAATTTGCCGCCTTGTTGAGGGAATGTCATTTAATAAAAACCCACTGGCCTAAGCACAACCGCGCACTAAAAAAATATGAGCCTCAATTCGGATTGGTGGAGTACGAAGATTTATTAGGCTATCGCCGACTTTCTGTCGTGCGAATGACGAAGCATTTAACGCCATTGATCTATTTCTCTACTGTTGCAGAATCCACCCAACTGTTACTCCAAATGATCCAAGCCGGCCAGCTCGAGCGAAGCCTTTGCCAGTTCTACGGAGAACCCAGCCGGCCTCCGGCATCAGCTTCAATGGAGAAAGCGGATAACCTCCCCTCACCTGCAGTTCATAACCTCTTAGTCCGCCGAGCAATCGACTGGTTAAAGGAACAAAAACGGTCGTACATGATTGTCAATCCAGGTCGAACACCCGATGAAAAATGTTACGTTTACGTACAAGAAGATCAGGTCTATGCGATGGGCTTTATAGCTGCTCACTGTCAGATTTCTAATCTTGACGAATTTCTCGAACCGGCCCATCGGTTGCGCAGCAACTACTACATGAACCAGCTAGCGGCAAGCTATGCCCGTGAGTTTCCGCAGCGCGTTTTCCCGGTTAAAATAAGCGCAGCTGTGTCCCTACCGCCGGTTGCTCTGGATCCGCTGGAAAATTGGATACGGTAACACCCAATAGCCGAATCTTTTTTTCGTGTAACTCAACTTTATCAAACAATCCTTTTACCAGCGCAAACAATTGATCAAAACCCTGTATGGGCTCGGTAGTGGTAAGACTACGTGTAAGTTGAGCAAAGTCCGAGAATTTAATCTTCAATGTACAGGTTTTACCGTGTTTATTTGTGCGATCAAGTCGCTCGATAAGCTTACGACATAGCCGATCCAGCTCCAGATAAAGGTCCTCGCGTTCGACAAGATCTCGTTCAAACGTCTCTTCTACACCGACCGACTTTCTCGGACGATCCGATCGAACGGGCCTATTGTCTACACCGCGAACGATTTGATAAAAAAATGCCCCAGATTTTCCAAAACGCTGTACCAATTCGCCTTCTGTGTATCGCTTTAGATCACGTCCCTTAAAAATACCGATCTGATTCATTTTCTTACTCGTCACCTTCCCCACCCCATGAAACTTTCCGATGGGTAGCTCCGCCAAAAACTCTACAATCTTAGACGGTCCGATAAAGGTCAATCCATTGGGTTTCTCATAGTCCGAGGCAATTTTAGCAACAAACTTATTGATGGAAATTCCCGCGGATGCGGTCAAATTTAACTCCTTTTGGATATCCGACTTGATTCGACGTGCGATCTCAATAGCCGAACCAATCCCCTGTTTATCCTCGGTCACATCTAGATACGCCTCATCGAGTGACAGTGGCTCAATCAAGTCGGTAAAGCGAAGAAAAATATCGCGGATTGCTAACGAAACTTCTTTATAAATTTCAAACCGGGGTTTAACGAAAATCAATTCGGGACAACGCTGCAGGGCAGCACGTGAAGACATCGCGGAATGCACACCGAAGGCTCTCGCCTCGTAGCTAGCTGCAGCGACCACTCCTCTACCATCAGGTGAGCCTCCCACGGCCAGGGGCTTTCCACGCAATTCCGGAAAATCCCGCTGTTCAACCGAGGCGTAAAACGCGTCCATATCCACATGAATAATTTTTCGCATAGCAAATACAACATGAATAAAGCGCAGATCGAATCGACGTGCTGCTGTTCCGATTCCTAGCCTTCACAAAAATAGCAATTCCTCTGGTATCTACCGGCTAGGGTTTCAGCAACCTACTGATGCCCCTTTAGTACGCCTCAATTACATCCTATTTCTGCGCACTAACTTCTCGGTTGGCAAACCTGCCTCTATCCCGACGAAATAACTTTCAAATCCAAATTTCTCCAGTATTCTCTTCGACGAAACGTTAAACGGATCGATAATGCCAATGACATCTGTTGCAGGGAAAAGCGTGTCGGCTAATGTCAAAAGTCGTGAACAGATCATGGTGCCGTAACCTTTACCCCAGTAATTCTTTTTCAGAATATAGCCCACCTCCAGCTGAGTGGGGCTGTCTTTACACCATTCCAACTTCCCTTCTCCAATATAGGTACCCCCCGTATTATAAATCTTGAAAAATCCCAGTTCGGGGTGGGCTGCATTCACCTGGAGAATCGAACTGTAGTGTTCTCTAGCCTCCTCCAACGTCAGGCCATGTCCCGTGATGTATGCCATAACTTGATCATCACTGACGAGTGAGTAGTAGCTTTCAAAATCGCTGTCCGTGTATTTCTCTAATACGACGGCATTTTGCTGGGTATATTCCATAACATAATCTCTTAAAATATAAAACGGTGTGAATACCAGTGGGTACAGCGCATCCCCTCTTGCCGCGCCACGCCAGCGATATGGACCTCAATAGATGACAGGGGGCCTCCGGCTACGGAACGAAGCCTATTCACCCGATCTAATCCCGCAAGTTTCAAGCCCCATTTTAAGCACGCCGTCATTTTTTTAGCTGGGCCTATATGCAAGTGTTTCGCCCATCAAACAAAGCTCACATATTTGTCTTATCTTTGTGCCGCAGTTTTATATTCTTAAAATAATGAGTAAAGTAAAAATTGGTATTGTTCAGATGTCCTGCGGAAAAGACAAGCAGGCTAATCTACAAAAAGCGATCGAAAAAGTCAGAGAAGCGGCCGCGAAAGGGGCGCAAATCGTCTGTTTGCAAGAATTATTTACCTCGCTTTATTTTTGTGATGTAGAGGACTATGACAACTTTGATCTTGCCGAATCGATTCCAGGTCCTTCAACAGACACGCTATCGCAGGTAGCAGCTGAGTTAGGCGTGGTCATTATTGCCTCGCTATTTGAGAAAAGAGCACAAGGTCTTTATCACAATACGACCGCGGTGCTTGATGCGGACGGGTCCTATTTAGGCAAGTACCGGAAAATGCATATTCCGGATGATCCGGCTTTTTACGAAAAATTTTACTTTACACCGGGTGACTTAGGATATAAAGTGTTCAAAACCAAATTTGGTAAAATTGGCGTACTGATTTGTTGGGATCAGTGGTACCCTGAGGCCGCGCGTATCACCGCACTAATGGGGGCAGAAATCCTTTTTTACCCGACTGCAATTGGCTGGGCGACGGATCAAGACGAACAGACCAATGCCGATCAATACAACGCGTGGCAAACCATCCAACGTTCGCACTCGGTAGCCAATGGCCTGCCTGTTGTGGCCGTGAATCGGGTCGGTTTTGAGCAAGATGGAGCGATGAAGTTTTGGGGTGGCAGTTTTGTTACCAACGCTCAGGGACGCTTACTGTACTTGGCCTCGCACGACCAAGAGGAAGTAGCCGTCACAGAAGTCGATCTTAACGAGTCGGATTTCTTTCGGAAACATTGGCCTTTCCTACGAGATCGGCGCATTGATTCCTATTCCCCCATTACCAAACGGTTTTTAGACGAAGATTAATTACGCAAATACGGAACCTAATTTAGGCTGAGCCGCTGACATACTGTAGGGCGGCACCACCTATCTCATACATTATGAAAACGCCAATTAACGCAAATATTTACGATTACCAGGATACGCCTAAAGCACAGGGATTTACCTTTCCAGCGGAATGGGCAGCACAAGAGGCGCTATGGTTGAGCTGGCCTCATAAAGAAGAATCTTGGCCCGGAAAATTGGACACCATTTATCCGCATTATGCGAAATTCATACAGCTGGTGGCAGCAGATCAGCTGGTTAGAATTAACGTAGCTGACGCCGCCATGAAAGACTTCGCTTTGACTCACCTTCAAGCAGCCGGCGTGAACTTGTCGCATATTGAATTCTACTTTCATCCGACCAATGATGCCTGGTGCAGAGATCATGGACCAGCCTTTGTGACGAACCCCAAAACCGGAGAAAAAGCCGTGGTTGATTGGGGATATAACGCTTGGGGCGATAAATATCCCCCTTACGATTTGGACGATATTATTCCCACACGCATCGCTGAGGCGCTCCAATTAAAATTGTTCACTCCGCCGATCGTTATGGAGGGGGGATCGGTCGATTTTAACGGCGAAGGTACGGTGTTGACGACCGCATCCTGCTTATTAAATAAAAACAGGAACCCACACCTGAATAAAGCTCAAATTGAGGAATATTTGAAAGATTACTATGGTCAGCAGCAAGTCTTGTGGTTGGAAGAAGGTATTGTGGGCGACGACACCGACGGCCATATCGACGACATCACCCGATTCGTAGCAGCTGACACTGTACTTACGGTGGTCGAGGAAGATCCGGACGATGAGAATTATCAGGTGTTGCAAAACAACCTAAATGCGCTACGACAAATGCGCTTGGCAGACGGCAGACCACTTCGCGTCATTGAACTGCCCATGCCCGGAGCGGTCACCTGGGATGGCGAACGTTTACCGGCATCGTATGCAAATTTCTACATCGCAAACAAGGTCGTGGTCGTGCCTGTGTTTGGCGATAGCAATGATGAAAAAGCACTGGAGATTATACAAGGTTGTTTCCCCGATCGACAGGTCGTAGGCGTAAACTCCGTAGACATCATATGGGGCTTAGGTAGTTTTCACTGTTTGAGCCAACAAGAACCAAAGGTATAAATCACAAATGAAAATGGTAAAAAATTGGCAAGCACTGCTCGCTTGCGTCAGCATGCTCGCAGCCTTTAGCCCAACACAGGCACAGGAGCGTGACGATAGAGCGACAATTCTTAATTTTAAAGGGATTCAATATAAATCGAATGATTCCTTATTCTATATCAACTTCCGTTTTCGGATGCAAAATCGTCTGGGATTTAAACAAACATTAGACGATCTGGATAAAGGAACATTTGACGCCAGGATCCGTCGCTTACGGATGCGTATGGACGGGTATATATACACACCAAAGATATCGTATTCGGTACAACTAGCCTTTACACGTAGTGATCAGGACATTGACGATACCGGTATCGCCAACATCGTTCGAGACGCGGTCATGTTCTACAATTTCACCGACGATTTTTATATTTCTTTTGGTCAAAATAAATTACCGGGCAACCGTCAGCGTGTCAACTCATCCGGTCAATTGCAATTCGCAGACCGGTCTTTGGTCAACGAGCATTTCACTTTAGATAGAGACTTCGGGATCTCCCTAAACTTAAGCAAAAAACTGGGAGAAATGCCGATTAATGCCAAAGCCGCCGTTTCCACTGGAGAAGGACGTGCGGCAGCTGCAACGGACCCAGGTTTGGCGTATACCGGGCGAGTTGAGTTTCTGCCCTTGGGAAATTTCACCAACAACAACGACTATTCCGAGGGTGATTTGGAGCGTGAAGAAAGCCCCAAATTGTCCTTCGGAGCTGGATACAGTTATAACGACCGTACCCGGCGGGAAGGCGGACAGCTGGGAAGATGGGTACAGGACCCATTCTCCTTCCGGACAACCTTCGCAGACGCGCTGTTTAAGTATCAAGGTGTCGCGTATGCCGCCGAATACATGCACCGGGATGTGGACCGCCCGTTCAATTTAACCGATACCGATAACCCTGAAGAAACTTACGCCTATAAAGGATGGGGACTCAACCAACAGCTTTCCTATTTGATGAATAAAGGGTACGAAATAGCGGGCCGCTACACCTTTATCCAGCCGCACCGGGAAATTCAGTCTCATGAATTGAAAACCGAGGTGATCGAACTGGGATTGACCAAATACATGAAAGCACACCGATTGAAGTTTCAACTCAATGGCACCTATACGTTTAAAGACGGTCATTTCAATAACAGCAATAAAAAAAGCGGCTGGGGGACGATGTTTCAGGTGGAATTAGGCATTTAAGCTAAGTTTTACGAAGTCACCCGAGTGACGAACGAGTTGAAAAGAATACGTATATTTAATACCGATGAAGTATTATATCATAGCTGGAGAGACATCAGGCGACCTGCATGGCGCAAACTTGATCCGTTCACTTAAATTGCGTGACCAGGAAGCGGAGTTTCGTATTGTGGGTGGTGATCAGATGCAATCCGCTTCTGGGCAGCATGCGCTAATACATACCTCCGAGATGGCCTTCATGGGATTGATTGAAGTGATCAAGAACCTCCGAAGCGTTTCCAAAAACCTAAAAAAAGTCAAACGGGATCTCGCCGAAGCAAATCCAGACGCATTGATCCTCATTGATTTCCCCGGATTTAATTTAAGAATCGCAGATTTTGCAAAAAAAATAGGCTTGCGTGTGTTTTATTATATCTCGCCAAAAATCTGGGCATGGAATCAAAAACGGGTATATAAGATCAAACAGCGGGTAGATCACATGTTTTGTATTTTACCATTTGAGGTCGACTTCTACAAAAGCTTCCATTATCCGGTAGATTATGTGGGCAATCCTTTACTTGATGCCATTTCAGCCTATACATTTGAACCCGACTTCCGGAAGAAAAATAAACTGACAGATCTCCCCATTATCGCTTTATTACCGGGGAGCCGGAAAATGGAGATTGAACACCTATTGCCCGAAATGGTCGATCTGTATTTTAAATTTCCCGGCCACCAATTGGTCATCGCTGGCGCTCCGAATTTTGACATTTCCTTATACCAGCGCTATATTGGCGATTTACCGATTCAAATTGTTTTCGATCAAACGTATGACTTGCTGAAAAATGCAGATGCAGCGGTAGTAACCAGTGGCACAGCCACGTTGGAAACCGCGCTTTTGAACGTCCCGCAAGTCGTGGTTTATAAAGCGAACCCCATCACTGTTGCGGTCGCCAGACAGGTGATTCGGGTCTCCTTTATCTCCCTAGTAAACCTCATCAACAATTACTTATCGGTAATTGAACTGATTCAAAAAGAATGTACAACCGACGCGATCGCCGAAGAATTAAACCGGTTAATTAACGATCCTACGCATCGCGCCAGCGTTTTGGAAAACTATGCAGTACTCCAAGAGAAAATGGGGAAACCGGGCGCTTCCGGTCGCACCGCTGAGTTGATTGTTGGCTATTTAAGCGAAAGCGTTTAGTGGATATTAAACATTCCGGCGTATAATGAGTCTTACTTTAGTAAGGAGGACACGAACATGAAATATTTCCTAGCACTCTTTGGGCTATTTATAGTAGTTTCTACGCAAGCTCAACAGGTTGAACATATTCCCCGCTTAGTATTGGAAAAAAAAGACAAAGAGGTATTCAATCGAGGCGATTCCTCACTGGTTTTAAAAATCGATACATTGGTTATGCACGATCGATCTAAACTGGAGTTCTTTGGCAAAAAGGATGTAAAATTGGAAATTGGCTATGCCGAAATTGGAGAAAATGTATTGATTACCGGCCAAGATGGTAAGAATAACGCCACAGATTTTGATATCGATGTTCATTTTGGCGAGTTGGGATCGCTTTCCGTCATAGCTCGTGGCATTGACGCATTTAACGGTACTAAAACGCATCCCAACGGCGACGGCGGAACGGTAAATATACGGTACGCAAATCAAGGCATTGTTCCTCAGACCGAAGACAAAAAATCCCCTCATTACCTAAATGTAGACGTTAAACCTGGCGGATTGCGCGTCAATCCGAACAGTGAGATCAACCAAATATATGGGCGCATTTCCCTGTCCTCTCCAGGATTAAGGGGACTGCCACAGGGTCAGATTTATTCCGGTTCACCAGGTAAGGAAGGAACCGTCTCGCTTCAAGCCAAATAATTTTTTCTGATCGTGGATCATCGGTTACCTTCGGGTAATCGCATATCAATTGGCGGCGCCAGTGGTGCAATTGGATCGCCAGGGATTTTGATATCCTGCCGTTGCTTGGTGTTTGTGATACTCCTCATTCCTCTACTTTGCCGAAATAACACGGCACGCGTAGATCATAGATCGGTTCGGTGATGATCCGATCGACCATCCCCAAACAGCACGCATTAAAAAAGATCCAGAATCGTAAATTAATTTTTACTAATTTGCGTTCGATAAATAACCGTACCACACGTAACCAATTACACCACAAGCCATGAAAAATCTATTCGCCATCTGTTTAGTGATGTGTACTCTCGCAGTGCATGCGCAACATCGAGAAAAAAGAAACTTAAGCGATTTCCAAGGAATTGCCGTTTCCAGTGGCATTGACGCCACGTTTAATAAATCCTCGGAAAACTCGGCTACGATCGACGTGGAAAATCCCGAGGTGGCATCGAAACTCGACGTGAGCGTCCGAAATGGTATCCTGTATCTTCGTGTCAAACCAAATAGTCAGATTAATCATAGAGGTAAGTTACGCATTACGATCAACGGTAAAAAGGACATCAATCGGATCAAACTAAGTTCTGCAGGCCGATTAGAAATAGCAAGTCCGCTTCGAGTAGGCACGCTAACGGCAGACGTGTCCTCATCGGCCAAACTAACAACGACTGCTATTCAAGCGGATGAAGTCACGCTTGATGTGAGCTCATCGGGTAGTATCGCGGCGCAAGTAGAAGCCGAGAATTTAACGGCCTCGATCAGCAGTTCTGCAAAGTTAAGGTTAAGTGGAAAAGCGCGAACAATCGATTTAAGAGCTGCATCGGCGGGTAAAGGGGATTTTAGGGAGTTTCGTACGTCCCAAGCCAAAGTAAGCGTAAAATCAGCGGCGGCTGTTGAACTTCAGGTTAGCGATACCTTGAATGCGCACGCCTCATCCGGCGGTAGCCTGCGCTACTGGGGAAGCCCAGCGACCCCGAATCTCAAAGAATCTTCTGGGGGCCGCATTCAACACAAATCATAAACTGATTAACCCTTTCGATTCGGGTTTTCCATTAGCGAGCCCGAATTCGGTTATCTCCTCTTCCATTTTCTTTCTGAAATTTCGGAATACGTCATTATATTTTCGTTTTTCGTCAGTTTACTGTTTGGAACAATTCTAAATAACATCTAAGTTTGCAGCACTATTTAAATTGATTCTAAATAATGTTGCGGACAAGAAGATTTATTTGGTTAGCCTTCCTCCCCGGCCTTGCTTTTGGCCAAGAGCGTGACAGCACCGGAAAACTATTACCGATCGAAGAAGTAGTAGTCACCGGGCAATTTCGCCCCACTTCATTGAAAAACTCAGTATACAAGGTTCGTACTTTAGATCAGCAATATATACAACGTCGAGCGACCACTGATATGGCTACGCTGCTGAATATGGAACTTGGGATACGATTTAACAATGATCTTACGCTTGGCGAATCGGATATTCAATTAATGGGCGTGAGCGGGCAAAACGTGAAAGTGCTGATCGATGGCGTTCCCATGATTGACCGTGGAAGTACCAAGCAAAGCTTGTCTCAAATCGACATCAATACCATCGAGCGCATTGAGATTGTTGAAGGACCGGTATCGGTAATGTACGGAACGGACGCCTTAGCCGGTGTGATTAACATCATTACCCAACCCACCTCTACTCGAAAAAACAAATGGGGGGTTACCGCCCGCGTATTAGAAGAGACCGTCAGCTCGGAATATATCCCCCTGACCAGTGAAGGCAGACATAATGCACACGTTGGACTGAGCTATCTCCAGGACAATTGGTCATTTAACTGGTCCGGTTCGAGAAATAATTTCGGCGGATTCCAGGGCCAATCCAGTGGACGAGCGCTGGATTGGCAGCCAAAGGATCAGTGGTTGACTGGTGGCCGAATCGGTTATCAAACCAAAAAATTCAATGCGACTTACAACATAAATTACGCAAACGAAGACATCTATACACCAGGAGCCATCGGAGCGAACTATAAGTATATCGACAAAAATTACCTAACCGATCGCTTAACCCAGGTGCTCCAATCCCAATGGAATGTCAATGATCGTTTTCAAATCAACGGTTCGTTCTCTCTCCAGAACTACCGTAGAGAATCGGTCACGCGCCTATTTGATTTACAAACGGAAAGTTCTTTCTTAACAACGGGTGAAGGAGAGCAAGACGTTTCCAAATTCAATCAAGCGTTCGTTCGTCTAAACGGTGTCTATCAATTTAATGATGAACTAAGCCTATTGGCCGGACTAGAGTTTGATCAGGATAAAGGCTCAGGGGCACGCATTACCGCAGGGGCTGACATTTACGATATGGCCGCTTTCCTATCGGCCGAGTACCGACCGCTATCCTGGATACTTCTTCGTCCCGGACTACGCTTTATACACAATTCAATCTACAATGCGCCACCCGCTATCCCTTCTTTCAATGCAAAACTCGTGTTCGATCAGCATTGGGACTTACGCATGGGATATGCAATGGGATTCCGCGCCCCGGGCTTACGTGAACTGTACTTTACCTTTCACGACAGCAACCACGCCATTGAAGGAAACACTGACCTGAAGGCGGAACATAATCACAATTTCAACGCGAGTGTAAACTTCCATTCTAGACTGGGTGATCGGGCGTACATCAGTAGCACATTGGGAAGCTATTACAACCACTTCATCAATTTAATTACCGTCGGGCAACATTGGGATAATCCTACGGTAAGTACGTACCTGAATATAGGCAAGTACAAAACAATTGGGGCGACTTGGGAAAATGCAGTAGGTTACGGGAATTGGACCGGCCGTCTGGGACTGGGAATGATTGGCCGCTACAACGATCTATATAGCGAGCACCCGGGCTTAGGTGAATTCTTTTGGACACCGGAAGCCAACGCGACGCTCACCAGGGATTTCCCCAAATGGGATGCGCATGTGAACGCGTATTATAAGTTATACGGGAAACGACCAAATTTCCGAATTACCGGTTCAAACGATAATATGGAAGTTAGTGAAGGTTTTCAACAAGCCTATCACCAACTTGATGTTTCCGTCGGTAAACGATTTTTCGGCGCGCTAACCCTGCAATTAGGTGTACGAAACTTAACCAATACAACAAATATCTTAAACACCACCACCGAAGATACCGGCGCCCATGCTGTCAACAGCACGTCTATCCCCGTTGCGTATGGCCGATCCGCATTCTTCGGATTGATTTATCAATATTAATTAACTTGAGCAAACATGAACACATTGAACAAAATTAAACAACTCAGCATCATCTCATTATTGCTTCTAGGTGCTTGCGGGCGCGATGAAGAACCCATCCCAGTAATTCCGCCTTCTGACGGAAGTACATTAACCCTTCAAGGAGGCGAGGGCGGCAATGACGCGATCAACGCGGTATATGTTGATTTAAGTAGTGACACACAGGAATCGGTAAAACGGGATTCTTGGACACTGGGTTTCTACGCAGGTGATGAATTCCGAGTAATCTTGAACAATCAGCTAGGCATATCCGCGCTGGCTACGGGTGAAACTGATCTTGAAAGAGTAACGCCATCGAGCGTCAACATCGATGAGTTGGCTTATAATTATACGCCCGATAAATTGGCATTGTACGATGATACCTTAGGTCGTCTACAACATACCGTGATCGAAGAGATTCGTGCCGAGAGCTCAGAAAATCAAGTGTATTTAGTAAATACTGTCCACGGCATGAGCATCGATGTAGAGCATGTTTGGAAAATAAAAGTTGACCGCACCGACGACGGTGGTTATCAGTTACAATATGGAAAGCTGTCAGACAGCGAAACACAGCAGCTATCTATTCCAAAAAATGCCGACTACAATTTTCAATTCGTCTCGTTAACCGCAGGTCAGGTCAATGTAGAGCCTGTTAAAAGCGAATGGGATTTCGTATGGACAAAAAGCATGCTGTATACCAGTATGGGTGCAGCAGCCATTCCTTATTTCTATAGCGATCTAGTATTTATCAATCATTTGGCAGGGGTCAGCGCAGCGGAAGTCATCACCGGTGGCGATGTACCCACTTACGAGGATTTTCAAGAAAGCGATCTCGCGAATGTCACTTTCTCGAATTCCCGAAATGTGATCTCTTCGCACTGGCGGGTCACGACCGACGCGGGTGTCTTAAAGGATCGTTTCTATCTGATTCGTGATCAAGCAGGAAACGTGTACAAATTGAAGTTTTTGGTTATGGGTGTAGAAGATAGCGGACAACGCGGCTACCCTGAAATCGAATACAAGCTCATTAAAAACAACTAATTATGCATCGCATCCTTTCTCTTTTTTCCGGACTGCTATTGCTCGCAGCTGTCACGGCTTGTCAATTCAATCAACAGGGCGACTCGGCATCCCATTCGGCTGATTCATTACGCATTGTATCGATTAACGGTACGGTATCGGAGATCATCAGTGAACTCGGTCTAGCCGATCAAATTGTCGGAACCGATCTAGCGTCTACCTTTCCTGAGTCAATGAAAGCGAAACCTAAGGTGGGGCACAACAAAAAGATCCCAGTAGAAGGCGTCTTGACTTTACGTCCGAACTTGATCATCGGTACTCGGGAAGATCTTAGCCCTGAAACCGTTGAACAATTCCGACAGACAGATGTCCGCTTGGTTCTCCTAGACCAAGAATTTACAGTAGAGGGCACAAAGAAGCTGATTCAGTCAGTCGCTGACTCGTTATACCTCTCGGAAAGAGGCGACTCCATCGTGCATGCCTTTGAAAAAGACATGGAAGCCATTGCAGACTATCAACAAGCCGAAAACAAGCCCAAAGTCTTGTTTGTATACGCTCGTGGCGCCGGTACGATGATGGTTGGCGGGTCCGGTACACAGGCCGATCACGTCATTGAACTCGCTGGTGGCACCAACGTTGCGCAGGAGTTTGAACAATACCGTCCCTTAACAGCAGAAGCACTTGTCGCTTACAATCCGGACGTCTTACTTTTCTTTGAGTCTGGTCTGTCCAGCCTGGGTGATCAGGAGGGCTTACTGGAAATACAAGGTGTTAAGGAAACGAACGCTGGAAAAAATAAACACATTATTGCGATGGACGGTCAGTTACTCACTGGGTTCAGCAACCGTCTTCCGCAAGCCATTGAAGAATTGCATCATAAAATTATCAATGATTCTAAGAAATAAACGATTCTCCATTATCTCTTTACTACTATTTCTATTGTGCTCCTGCATACTCTCCATATGTGTGGGAGCCATAGAAATACCCTTAAAGAATTTAGTAAAGATTTTGGGAAATCAACTCTTTAACTTACAAGCAGATAGCTATCCCAAGCAACAAGAAGCTGTTCTGCTCGCCATAAGAGCACCTCGTGTGCTCTTAGGCGCTTTAATTGGAGCAACCCTCAGCATGGCCGGATGTGCCGTGCAAGGGATGTTTCGCAATCCACTGGCCGAACCGGGACTAATAGGTGTTTCATCCGGTGCCTCCCTTTTTGCCGTAACATTCATTGTCCTAGGGAATACGGTGTTCCATACGGTGACCCTGGTATTCGGCTACTATGCATTGTCTATTGCTGCCTTTACCGGTGCATTTTTGACCACTTGGTTGCTTTACCGCTTTGCAGTGACCCGCGGTCGAGTGGATATTTCCTCGCTGCTATTAATGGGGATCGCCATCAACGCCTTAGCCATCGCGTTAACGGGCTTATTGACCTATGTCGCGACTGACGAACAACTTCGGAACATCACGTTCTGGTCGCTAGGCAGTTTAGGTGGCGCAAACTGGAAGACATTAACGGTCATGCTTCCTTTTGCATTGGCCTGTATGATCGGATTACTTCCGATGGGTAAAGCCCTGAATGCCATAGCGCTGGGTGAAGCCCAAGCAGAACATCTCGGCATCAATATCAAACGCGTAAATAAGTACATCGTCGTTTTTGCGGCCTTAGGCGTGGGCGCCTCGGTGGCCATGGCTGGTGTCATCGGATTTCTGGCCCTTTTGGTTCCACACCTGCTGCGGATCTCGGTATCTGCCGATCATAAATTTCTGCTTCCCGCTTCAGGGTTGTTTGGAGCCGGTTTATTAGTTTTGGCTGACCTGATTGCTCGAACTGTAGCTATTCCTGCGGAATTACCAATCGGTATACTAACCGCGTTTATGGGGGTACCGATGTTCATCATGATTATACTTAGGAGTAGAAAAGAAAGGAGTTTCTTATGATTGAGGCTACCGGATTGCACTTTAAAATCGGTTCACGTAACATCGTTGAAAATGTCCATTTCTCAGCAAAGCCCGGAGAAATGCTGGCTGTGATTGGTCCGAATGGCGCCGGCAAGACCACGCTATTGAAACTCATTAGTAAACAGTTACGAGCTGAATCAGGTGAAATACAGATCAATGGAAAAAACTTAGCGGACCTAACACTCGAGGATCTAGCAAAATTTCGCGCGGTACTCCCCCAGTCCAACTACCTGAATATCAACCTAACCGTATTCGAAATTGCGCTGATGGGACGTTATCCGCACTTCAAGTCTAAGCCAAACGAATCCGATCTAGAAATCACCAGTGAGGCACTAAGAGAAATGGGGATGTACGGGTTCAAAGACCGGCTAATCCATCAATTATCTGGAGGAGAGCAACAACGTGTTCAGTTGGCGCGCATACTCGCACAAATTTATCAAAACCCCAATGGCATTCTGCTAATGGACGAACCCATCAACGGTTTGGATTTACAATATCAGCAGATTATTTTAGACAAAGCCCGCAAACTGGCCAAACAAGGACTTACTGTAATGTGCATATTACATGACATCAATCTAGCGGCGCAGTATGCGGACCAAATATTAGTGCTCAAACAAGGAAAACGAATCGCTATGGGTAGCCCCGAGGAGGTTCTTTCCGAAGATCTGATCTTCAGCACCTATCATACCCGAGTCAAAAAAATTTCGGATCAGCAGCTGGGCTATCCGATTATCGTACCAATTACATAAATTGTCAAAACATGGAAACTATAAACCCAACATTGAAAGAAAAGTACAACGCATTTAAAATTGAAAACCCGAAGGTTCGGATACGTGATGCTGCCAAATCATTAGGGAGCAGTGAAGCGGAGCTAGTGGCCATAGGCGATCAAAACAAAGCATTGCGCCCGGACTTTAAAGAGCTGTTCAAGGCGCTACCCGGTTTGGGTCGTATCATGGCGCTAACGCGCAATGATCACGCAGTTCACGAGCGGAAAGGGACTTTTACCAAAGCTGGATTTCATGGACAGGTCGGACTCGTTGTCAATCCCGATATCGACCTCCGCTTGTTTATGAACGATTGGACTTTCGCCTTCGCCGTCGAGGAGAATGATCGACGAAGTTTGCAATTTTTCGACCGCTATGGCACGGCCATTCAAAAAATCTACCTCATCCCAGAAAGCAACACCGAGGCATATGATAAAATCATTGCTGATTTCCAAATCGATCCCAATGAGTTACCTGCGGTAGATCGGACGGTGCCAGAACAGGAAAAGGAGAAACCCGACGCGGAAATTGATACTGCCCAATTCCAACAAGAATGGAAAGAGTTGAAAGATACCCATGACTTTTTCGGGATTGTCAAAAAATATGAACTGACGCGCTTACAGTCCATGCGACTAGCTCCTGAAGGATATACGCAACGCATTGCGAATGATCAAGCGGATCGCCTTCTTCATCTGGTTTCCGAGAGTGGAATCGATTTTATGGTATTTGTGGGCAACAAGAGCTGTATACAAATTCATACCGGAAAAGCGGAAAAAATCCTACGCACCGGCCCTTGGATTAATATTTTGGACGAGTCCTTCAATTTACACTTGAACGACACGCAAATCGATTCGTTATGGATTGTAAAAAAGCCTACCGATTTGGGCTTGGTACACAGTGTCGAAGCCTTCGATAAACACGGTACGTTAATCATTCAATTCTTTGGTAAAAGAAAGCCAAATATCCCCGAGCGCGAAGATTGGCGGGCATTGGTAAAACAACTGGAAAACTAATGGGTAAGTTATTTTTAATCCTTGGAGCACTATGGTGTTTCCCGCCGCTGATTCAGGCTCAAACGTCTTATCAGCTCATAGACTCCACCGGCAATCCCGTTACCTGGGAAGCGGTCAGCCAACTGGCCGCTACTAAAGACTTTGTGTTTTTTGGTGAGCTACACGAGCAGGAAGCCGCTCATTTAGCCGAGCTGGAGTGTCTTGAAGCCTTACATGAACAGTACCCCGGACGAATTCTTCTGGGAATGGAAATGTTCGAGGCGGATGTCCAACCCATCGTAAATGAATATTTCGCAGATTTAATTAATCAGCGGAGCTTTGAAAGTGAGGCTAGAATCTGGAAAAACTACCAACGCGATTATCGCCCATTGGTCGAATTTGCAAAAAACAACCAAATCCAGCTTCTGGCGAGCAATGTCCCGCGCAGGTATGCCAATGCCGTATATCACGCTGGAATAACCGTTCTAGACAGTTTATCACATTACGCGAGACAGTTTCTACCTCCCCTGCCCCTTGAAATCGACACCAACATCTCCATCTATCAGGAAATGTCGGGTATGATTCCGGGGCACGATAGTCGGAACATGATCCAGTCTCAAGGGCTGAAAGACGCCACGATGGCCCATTTTATTATCAATAGCAAAACAGATAACGATATTTTGCTCCACCTCAACGGCGCATACCACAGCAAAAACAAAGAAGGTATCCCGAGTTTTCTGTATCTCCAAGGTGTAGATCCACACCGTATCTTATTGATTGAATGTATATCGCAAGACGATTTTGTAGCCTCAGAGAATCACCTGGCCGATTTCACGGTAATCATCCCTACTCCGGATGATTCCTCAGCGAATCCGTAGACGGATTCATTCCATCAAAAATCGGTATCTTTAAGTGCGCACCTAGCGATACCGATTTTTATTTTTACAGCTGCTGCCATCATGACTTGGTTTCTCGGCACAGCGTTCAATAGCGATTCGATGAACGAAAAAAAGCAGAGACTTGAGGTTTGGATGAGAGGACCGATTACTGGGGTACCTCCGATCCTACAACCTGTAGCCCATACCCTGCTTCAAGTCCAAGAGGATATATCACGACTAGTCGATAACGACCTCTCGGCACAAATCTGGATACAACCAAAGGGGATGGCCTCTATTGGATTTCATTTGCAGCACATTCATGGCGTGATTGACCGGATGTGGAGTTATGCCATGGATCAACCGCTTTCAGAGGAGCAATTTGAAGCACTCCGAAAGGAAGGCGTGCCCGACGAAACGCAAACGGTCGAAGACCTAAAATCCGCAGTAAGCCGGCGCATCTACCGGATCGTAGAAGATCTGGAATCCATTCCGGAAAACACCCTTCCCGATACGCGATACCTGGGACGAAAACGTATTCCAACAACCTTGATCGGATTGTTGTTTCACGCAGCCGAACATGCCCAACGTCATTACGGCCAACTTTTAGTGACCGTCAATTTCCTCCGACCGGTCCCCAAGGACAACGAAGAACACGACTAATTCCAGCTTTCTCGAGGCGGACGTCCACTCCGTTCCTAAAAAGTGCATATGCACCGACTGATTAGCGCATGGATAAAACAACGATTCGAGACCTGAGCGGAAACTATTGCGCTGTTGAGGTGTTTACTTTGTGACTACTTCTTGTACTACATTGTATTATGCCTGAACAAAAAACACTAATTGTCTCTAACAGACTTCCTATTAAAATTCAGCGCCGAAAAGGCAAACTCAAATTCACAACTAGCGAAGGTGGTCTTGCTACAGGTCTAGGGTCTTTCTACAAAGAACAAGGGTCTTGGTGGGTGGGCTGGGCAGGAATTGTCCCTAAAAATGCTGATGAAGAACACGAGATTCGACAGGAGCTTGCTAAACACAACCTGATTCCGGTCTTTCTAGACCAAGCGGAAATCGAAGGATTTTATGAAGGGTTTTCCAACGGCATACTCTGGCCGCTCTGCCACTATAGGCCTAGCTACATGGTGCTTAAGAAGGAGTACTGGCTAAGCTATTGTGCTGTTAATGAAAAATTTGCTAAAACCGCATTGGAACAACTGTCACCGGGAATGCGCGTGTGGGTTCACGATTATCAATTGATGTTGCTCCCCGCCCTATTGCGCGAGCAACTACCCGATGCCAGTATCGGCTATTTCCATCATATTCCGTTTCCTGCAATGGAGCTTTTCAAAATGCTGCCTTGGCGAGAAGAGCTCCTGACTGGGCTTTTAGGAGCTGATCTAGTCGGGTTCCATACCTTTGAAAATGTAGACAATTTCTTAGATTCCTGCTTTGGTATATTGAATTTACCCAAATCAATCAATCAATTAAAAGTCAAGGGGAGATCGGTATTGGTAGATGTTTTTCCCATGGGCATTGATTACAATAAATACCACACACAAGCTACCCTACCCCCCACGACCCAGTACGCTGACAACCTAAGGAAACTGTATCGCGATCAAAAAATCATTCTGTCGGTCGATCGTCTGGATTATAGCAAGGGTATTTTGCAGCGTTTACAGGCCTTTGAAATCCTACTAAACGATCATCCTGAATGGAGACAGAAAATCGTGCTGCATATGCTGATCGTTCCTTCTAGAGATCAGGTTGGCCAATACAAAAAACTGCGGAATGAAATCGATCGAACCGTAGGGAATATCAATGCGGTGTACGGTCGTCCAGGCTGGCAACCCATTGCTTACTATTATAACTCGTTACCGTTTCCCGAACTGGCTGGTTTGTATGTAGCTGCCGACATCTGTTTAATCACCTCCTTGTATGACGGGATGAATCTGGTATCGAAGGAGTATTTGGCCAGTAAAAACAACACCACCGGCGTGTTGGTGATCAGCGAATTTGCCGGCGCATCGAGGGAGCTTTCCGACGCCCTAGTCATCAATCCATATGCAATCCATCAAACGAGTGAAACCTTATTGCGCGCCATAAAAATGCCCAAAAAAGAGCAACAGGAGCGGCTCCAGGCGAGCCAGGCTATCTTGTCTAAGTTTACGGTTCACCATTGGGTAAACCTATTTATGCAACGCCTTGGCGAGATAAAAAGCCAACAACGGCATGAGTTGGCGAGAAAAGTGAATCAAAAAATATCGCATGCCGTTAAAGAACGGTATGATCTCAGCTTAAATCGGCTGATCTTATTAGATTATGACGGCACGTTGGTTGGCTTTAATACCGACGCGGACAAGGCTACACCAACCGATGATGTCTATGAGGTTTTGGATTTAATGGCTGAGGATACAAAAAACACGCTATCGATTGTCTCGGGACGGAAATACAATAATCTGGAGGATTGGTTTGGTCAAAAAAATTATTATGCCATTGCCGAGCACGGTATCTGGAGCAACTTCCCGACACATACTTGGCAATTAGCTCCCGGTCTACAAACCAACTGGAAAGCACAAGTTAAAGAGATATTGCAGCGCTATGTAGACCGAACCCCGAGTGCCTATATCGAGGAAAAAACGCATTCGCTCGCCTGGCATTATCGGAAGGTGGAACGCGCCTATGGTTTGCGGCAAGCACAAGAATTACTTCAAGAGCTTTTACAACTGACACAGGAAAAAGATCTGCAACTGATCAATGGTGATCGTGTCATTGAAATAAAAAGTAAGCAAATCAATAAGGGGAAAGCCGCCTTAGCCCTAGTGAACGAAATTAAACCCGACTTCATTCTGTGTATCGGAGACGACGCGACCGATGAGGATATGTTTCAGTCTTTACCTCGACACGCTATCACCATTAAAGTTGGCGACAAACAATCTCACGCCAAATATTACGTTGAAAACTACAAAGAGGTCATCGACCTGTTGTCTGTTCTCGCGAATTAAACCCCTCTACTTATGATTAAACAGCGACACATCTACCATAGTGGCATCATCGGAAATTGCAATTTTATTGCCCACGTTCACCGCAGTACGAATATCAACTGGCTATGCTGGCCCTCCTTTCAAGACAGCTTTATATTTGGGTGCCTACTGGACTCAAAAAAAGGCGGCGAGTTTAACATCTGTTTGCGCGATAGCAAAATTGAATCGGAGCAACACTATTTAGAGAACACTAATATATTGGTAACCGAAGTGAGGGGCGAGCATTCGGGTTTCCGGGTAATCGATTTCGCACCACGTTTCCGGCAGTACGAACGCTATTACAAGCCGCTAATGTTAATCCGCATTGTCGAACCGCTCTACGGCAGTCCCTCCATTAAGGTGAACTGCCATCCCAAAGCCAATTATGGCGCAGATGAATTTCAGAAGTCGCGAGGAAGCAATCACGTGCAGTTTAATTACGGAAAAGAACACATGCGGCTGACAACAAATATCCCGATCAGTCATTTCTTTGACACCGAGGGGGACGGAAATTTTATACTCAACGAGCCCAAGCACATGATCCTTACCTATGGAAGTGCTCTTGAGGCGCCGTTAAAGTCCACAGCGGAGACTTTTCTCCAGAAGACCAAAACATATTGGCGAAATTGGACCAAACGAGCTAACATTCCCAATTTTTATCAAGAACATATCATCCGTTCGGCTTTAGTGTTGAAGCTCCACCAGTATGAAGATACCGGAGCGATTATTGCCTCAAGCACCACCAGTTTGCCCGAATCACCCGGATCGGGACGAAACTGGGATTATCGCTATTGCTGGGTTCGAGATAGTTTTTACGTCTTGACCGCACTAAGCCACATCGGTAAATTTGAAGAGCTGGAGGAATTCTCCACTTACATTACCGGCATCACACAATCTGATCCTGGACGCCTTCAGCCCTTATATGGAATTTTAGGAAAGAAGACTTTGACCGAGCGCACTTTGGATTATTTGAGCGGTTATCAAGGAAACCAACCTGTGCGGATTGGTAATCAAGCATATGAGCACATACAGAATGATGTCTATGGACAGGCCATGATTGCTTTATTACCGCTCTTTACCGATCGGCGCTTTCCAAAAGACGAACGCAAGGATGCACAGAATTGGTTAAAGTACATTCTGGATAAAATTCAAGAGACCATAGATGAAAAAGACGCCGGTATCTGGGAATTTCGCAACATTGCCAATCGCCATGCCTATTCCAACCTATTTCAGTGGGCAGGTGCATCAGCGGCTCTAAAAATTGCGAAACAAAACGGCTATAAGGACATTGAAAAAACAGCGACCGAATTGATCGCGAAAGCCACCGATCATATTGAGCAATGTTACGACCCAGAACGGCAGGTGTATCGCAACTCTACCGAGGGTTCCAACCTGGACGCCAGCACACTACAATTGATCATGATGAATTATCTCGACCCCAATTCGGATAAAGCCAAACGACATCTGGAGGCAATAGAAGCGGATCTCAAGGCAAAAAACGGATTATTTTACCGATACATTCACCGAGACGACTTTGGAAAGCCCCAATCCACTTTTCTGGTCTGCGCATTTTGGTATGTAGAAGCGTTGGCCTGTGTCGGCCGTTTGGACGAAGCGCAAGAGACTTTCGAACGC
>DXCW01000200.1 GCA_019115805.1 Candidatus Sphingobacterium stercorigallinarum | reverse complement strand
TCGTTCATGATGGTTTTAGGAGAAGAGCCAAAGAAATCAGCAAGGGCATAATCCATTGGCTTTTCGCCTGTTGTTTTAGAGGCGAAGGCAAAACGATGATCATCGGTGACATCACCGACAGCATAGATCGGAGAACGTTCCCGCCGCGCTACCGTTTGTAATTTGTTGAGGTCTTTCTCTGCGATGACCAAACCCATCCGTTCTTGGGATTCATTACCTATGATTTCTTTAGCCGATAACGTGGGGTCGCCAACAGGAAGTGCGTCCAGATCAATCTGTCCGCCCGTATCCTCTACCAGTTCTGTCAAACAATTTAAATGTCCACCTGCTCCGTGATCGTGGATAGACACAATAGGGTTGTCATCGCTTTCCACGAAAGCCCGAATAGCATTCGCGGCTCTTTTCTGCATTTCAGGATTGGAACGTTGAATAGCATTCAATTCAATTCCGGAACCGAAGGCGCCTGTATCCGCAGAGGATACCGCTGCACCGCCCATTCCAATGCGGTAGTTTTCACCGCCCAGAATAACGATTTTATCCCCCGCGCTAGGCGCTTTTTTAAGCGCTTGATCGAGTTTGCCATACCCGATTCCCCCAGCCTGCATAATGACTTTGTCGTATCCCAGTCTCTGGTCATCTTCCTGGTGTTCGAAAGTAAGGACCGAACCGGCGATTAAGGGTTGGCCAAATTTGTTTCCAAAGTCAGAAGCACCGTTTGATGCTTTGATCAATATATCTAAAGGAGTCTGATATAACCATTGTCTTTCCGCCATGCCGTTCTCCCAGGGGCGGTTTTCCATCAATCTGGAATAAGCGGTCATGTAGACTGCCGTTCCGGCTAACGGAAGGGCACCTTGCCCGCCTGCCAAGCGGTCACGAATTTCACCACCTGATCCTGTTGCTGCACCAGAAAAGGGTTCAACGGTGGTGGGGAAGTTATGTGTTTCTGCTTTCAGGGAGATCACAGAATCAAAATCTTTTTCTTCATAAAAATCGGGTTTGTCAGCTGATTTCGGAGCGAACTGCGTGACCCGCGGCCCTCGTACAAAAGCGACGTTATCCTTATAGGCAGAAACAATGCCGTTGGGGTGCTTTTTTGAGGTCTCTTTGATCAACTTGAACAACGAGGATGACTGCTCTTGGCCATCGATAATGAACGTACCGTTAAAAATCTTATGTCGGCAATGCTCAGAGTTTGCTTGTGAAAAGGCAAATACTTCCGAATCTGTAAGCTTTCGTTCGAGTTTTTTAGACAATTGCTGTAGATAATCGACTTCCTCATCGCTCAGGGCTAAACCCTCTGTTCGGTTGTAGTCCGCAATGTCCTCCACATCCATAATCGGTTCAGGGGTGATGTTTATCGTAAACATGTCCTGCGTGAGTGCGCTGTATTTTTGAGCGACCATCGGATCAAAATCCGCAAAGTTCTCATCAACTTTCAGAAACTCTTCTATCCGAATAATTCCTGAAACGCCCATGTTTTGGGTGATTTCTACCGCATTGGTGCTCCAAGGAGTAACCATGCTGGCGCGTGGTCCGACGTAGTACTGTTCTAGGATTTTTTGGTCGAGTTTTGTTGCCTGACCAAAAAGCCAATTCAGTTTGGAGATGTCATCCTGTGATATCTCATTTTGAGCTTGAACAGCATATACAACGTTCAAGTTATTCTCGAAGAAATGAATCATGGTTTTTAAGCGAATTTGAGCGTCCTCTAATTATAGGGCAAAGGTACGGAAATTTTTCCCAACGGGAATGCGCTTAGCGCGATCTTTTTTAGGTGTTTTGACCGAAGGGATCCTCCAGCAGAGGTGTGTTTTTTAGATTCAAAATAGTACATTTGTAGCATGGCTGTAAGGCGTATAGATAAAATGCAACGACGGAAATTGTCTATCTTTTTTCGTTGTATCGTGATTTCATTTCTGGCATGGACTCTTTTCGCTATTTCCAGTGATTATGATTTCACTAAAAGAGCAAGTGTGAGCTACGTCAATTTGCCAGAGAACAAAGCGTTTCATCCCTTGCAATCCGATACCGTTTCGATTAAACTGCGGATGTCGGGCTGGGAGGTGTTTATGCAGCGAGTAAAACCCGATACGGTAGGTGTACAAGTCGATCTGAGTGGCCTGAAAAACCGTAATTTTATCGTTTTCAGCAGTCAAATCGCTTTCATTAATCGGCAGTTTCCGGACGATGAGCAAGTCGTGTCGGTTTCACCGGATACGCTATATTTTGATTTTTCAAAACAAACACAGCGGAAAGTACCCGTAAAGGCCATTGAGGATTTGAGATTCCAAAAGCAATATGGAATCATTGGAAAAACGCGGACCGTTCCGGAATATGTGACCATCACAGGTCCCCTGGACGATGTCGCAAGTATTGAATACCTGGAGACCGATACCATTAAAGGTGAAAACGTGAATACAGATGTGCGGACTGTGGCGTATTTGAATCGCCAACAACGAACAAACATCACCATCTATCCAACATTCGCCGAGGTTATCATTCCAGTCGGGGAAGTGACGGAGAAAATTATTGAGTTGCCGTTGCATGTGGAGAACAGTAAGGGATATACCTCGGTTCGGGTATTGCCAAGTAAGGTGAAAGCGACGATACTTTTAGCGGTTAAAGACTATAATAAGTATACCGCCAGAGACTTCGAGGCGGTGGTTGATTTAGATGCCTGGAAGGATCATCATGTATCGAGTCTGCCCGTGATTATTACAAAAGCACCTGAATATTGCGAGGTTTTAAGTGTAGAACCACAAAACGTTGATTTTTTCGTAAGACGCTAGTTACATGGGACTAAAAATAGGAGTTACAGGAGGAATCGGTTCGGGTAAAAGTGTAGTGACTCGGCTGTTTCAGCTTTTAGGTGCCCCCACCTACGATGCCGATCAAGCTGCGAAGAAGATCATGGTAGATGATGAGTTGTTGCGCAAAGAGCTGATCCGCTCCTTTGGGCCTGATTTATATTTTGCTGACGGTACATTAAATCGATCGTGGCTTTCTAAGCGGGTGTTTAACGATCAAGGGGAGCTGGATAAGTTGAATGCTATTGTACACCCCGCTGTTATTCGTAAAGGCGAGCAGTGGGCTGCCGAACAATCCGGTCCTTACAGTGTGAAAGAGGCGGCGTTGCTTTTCGAAAGCGGTTCGTATAAGGCGCTGGATTATGTGATCCTGGTCAGTTCACCCTTAGCGATGCGCGTAGAAAGGGTAGTGGAACGCGACCAAACCACGCCGGAGGCGGTAATGGCTAGAGTGGATAAGCAACTCGCTGAAGAGGAAAAAATAAAACGGGCAGACTTTGTGATTTATAACGATGAAAGGCATAGTTTGATTGCTCAAGTCCACGCCATTCATACCCATTTCGTTCAACACCCGGAGAAAAGAAAGTGATGCATATACTCGATGATTTTCTGGTTAAACGTAATCGAGGGTATTACTGTTCGTATGGCGGTTTTTACATTGATCCTTTATATCCAGTGGAAAGGGCAGTGGTCTCTCATGCTCACGGTGATCACGCCTCGGCGGGACATCAAGCTGTTTTCTGTACGCGCCCAACGGCGTCTTTTATGCAGTATCGGTATCCACGACAAGTGAAGAGTAGCTATCAGGTGATTCCCTACGGTGAGGCTGTTCGCATAGGAGAAGTTGAGGTGGCTTTTTACCCTGCCGGTCACATCTTGGGTAGCTGCCAAATCTTAATGACCTACCGAGGCGTTCGGTACCTTTACACGGGTGATTACAAACTGCAACCCGACGATACCTGTGAGCCGATCGAGATAGTGGAAGCGGATGTACTGATTACGGAGACTACCTTTGCTGATCCCGGGACCGTTCATCCAGACCCCGTTTCGGAAATTCAAAAATTAGACGTCGACCACAATATACTTTTAGGATGTTATGCTTTGGGCAAAGCGCAACGAATTACCGCCCTTTTAAACCAATGGCTACCAGAAAAAGAGGTGCTATTACACCGAAATATACTGCCGTATCATCGCATTTACGATCAATATATAGATCGGCCGCTTCGTTATCAGGCCTACAGCCGGAAAGCGATGAAAGAATCGCCAAAGAACAAGGTGTATTTGGTTCCGCCGTTAACGTTTAATAGCTACCGGCGAGCAACAGATGTGCAGAAAGCGTTCGCTTCGGGTTGGAGGCGTTTGCAGACGAACAATGATATTTCCTTGCTCATTTCAGACCATGTTGATTGGATGGATATACTTGATTTCGAGGCGCGTGTAAAACCGCTAGCGATATGGACCTTACATGGTGATGGGAGACAGCTTCATCAGCATTTTCACCAAACAATAGCGATTCGAGACATTCACTCGGAGGTGCCATCTATTACGGATT